>JBNKUW010000007.1:0-34667 GCA_050298835.1 Marivivens sp. | reverse complement strand
CATCGTAGAACAGGTTGTGTTTGTCGTGATCTCCGGCTTCGCCTTTGGCGGCGCGGAAAATCTGGTCTTGGAACGCCGATGCGTGTTTGTCGGCATTCATGGAAATGAACGACGCAAGCTGCAGAAGACCCGGATAAACAAGGCGGCCAACGCCTTTGTATTTGTATCCGACCCGCTGGATCATCGTTTCCTCAAGCTGCCCCATGGTGACGGACCGGCCGAAATCGGTGACTTCGGTGTGGTTCGCTTCGGGGTCAACGGGGCCACCGATCAGTGTCAGCGTCTTTGGCTGCGCCTCGGGATCAAGTTCTGCCAGATAAGCGGTCGCGGCGAGTGTGAGCGGAACCGGCTGGCAGACTGCGATCACGTTCAGATCGCTACCCAGATGACGCATGAACTCGACTAGGTAGAGCGTGTAGTCTTCGACATCGAACTTGCCTGCGCTGACAGGTATGTCGCGGGCATTGTGCCAATCGGTGATGTAAACTTCGCAGTCAGGCAAAAGGCTCATGACTGTTTTACGCAGCAAAGTCGCGTAGTGTCCGGACATCGGTGCAACCAACAGAACGCGGCGTTTCATTGGTTTGCGACCGATCACATGGAAATGGATCAGGTCACCAAAATCACGGGAAAGCTCGGTTCGTACCTCGACCAGATGGTCTTTGCCATCTTCCATAGAGATCGACGGAATGCCCCAGTCGGGTTTTGCGACCATGCGGGAAAAGGTCCGCTCTGTGACTTCCCCCCAAGCTCCGATCCACTCGACCATCGGGTTCGCCGTAGCGGCCATCGCCGGATAAGCGGCAAAAGCGCGCGCTGTCGCACCAAGCCATTGATTGGTGTTACGAACGCTTTCCATAAGGTCGTAAGTGTACATATACTTCATATGTGACATCTCCAGTTCGCGGAACGGTGCCATGATTGTCATCATACCGTTGAGTGGACTTTGGTAAGATGCTGCACGTGCGAAGTTAAGGGGAGTAGGCGCTTATGACAACTAGTGATTTGGTCGAAGCAGACGCAGGCAAGGTGAATCTTGCTAAATTCGAGGAAAATATGGAGCGCGTCGAAGAGCTGACTCAGCGTATTTTGAACGCTTTCGCCCATAAAAGAAACGTTCCTCAAGCGCTTCAGGGACCAAATGCCGAACTTTATGTCAAAGCCGCCAGCGCCTATTGGGAAGAGTGGTTTAACCACCCCGGTAAGATTTTCGAAAAGCAGATCGAGTATTGTGGCAAGACAATCAAGCATCTGGCAGATGCTCAGGCTGCACTTGCAGCAAACCCTCTTGAGGCGCCGGAAGATACAACTCCCGACGACCGGCGTTTCGCGAATCCGCTTTGGAAGACCAACCCGTACTTCAATTTCGTAAAGCAGCAATATCTGGTGAACGCCGAAGCGATTGCCAAAGGGGTGGAGGACCTCGACGGTCTGGACGAGATCGAACGGACCCGCCTGCGGTACTTTAGTCAACAGATCGTTGACATGATGTGTCCGACGAATTTCCTTCCGACGAACCCCGATGCGCTGCAAAAAGCAATCGAGACTGAAGGCCAGAGCCTCATCGATGGTTTGGAAAACCTTGTGCGGGATTTGGAAGCGCATGACGGTGAACTTGTCGTGTCCCTTGCGGACGGAAGCGCGTTCCGCTTGGGGGAAAACATCGCCACGACCCCGGGAGAGGTCATATTCCGCAGTGACCTGTTCGAACTGATCCAATACAGCCCGACCACCGAAGACGTCCGCGAAATTCCGATCGTTCTGTTCCCGCCGTGGATCAATAAGTTCTACATTCTCGATCTAAAGGAAAAGAACAGCCTCGTTAAATGGGTGGTCGATCAAGGCTACACCCTGTTCATCGTATCTTGGCGCAACCCGGGTGTGTCGATGGGCGATACCGGAATGGAGGACTACATTCGTGACGGGTACCGCGTCGCGATTGAAGAGGTGAAAAAAATCTGCGGAACCGATACAGTTAACGCTGTTGGCTATTGCATCGCGGGGACGACACTATCCCTGACGCTGTCACAGATGGCGCAAGAGGGGGACACGTCGGTAAACTCTGCGACCTTCTTTACCACGTTGACCGATTTTTCCGATCAGGGCGAATTCACGGTCTTTTTGACGGATGATTTCGTCGATGGGATCGAAGAAGAGGTCAACAAAAAGGGCGTGCTTGAATCATTCTATATGGCACGCACGTTCAGCTACCTTCGCTCACGCGATCTGATCTACCAGCCAGCAATCAAGAGCTACATGATGGGGGAAACCCCGCCTGCGTTCGACCTTTTGTATTGGAACGGGGACGGGACCAACCTTCCTGCCAAGATGGCCGTCGAATACCTTCGCGGCCTCTGTCAAAAAGACGAATTCGCCACCTGCGGGTTCGAACTGGACGGGCAAGTCCTGAAAATATCCGAAGTCAACGTCCCCGTCTGTGCGGTGGCATGTGAAACCGATCACATCGCGGCTTGGAAATCATCCTATGCCGGTATCCAGAAGATGGGGTCTGAGGATAAGACCTTTATCCTGTCAGGAAGCGGCCACATCGCTGGGATCGTCAATCCGTCGTCGAAACAGAAATATGGCCATTGGACCAATCCGGACATGAGCCTTAGCGCGTCCGATTGGTTGGAGGGTGCGGAGAAGCACGCGGGGTCTTGGTGGCCGAAGTGGGATGAATGGTTGTCAGCCCGTTCCGGCGAAATGGTTCCGGCGCGCCAACCCGGAGATTCGACTCACAAAGCGCTCTGTCCGGCACCGGGTACCTATGTCAGGGAAATACCCGTCATGGGTGAGTGATCTTTGTAGGCCTGTAACCTATTGATTTTGCTGTGTCGCAGAAATTTCACATGCTGCAGTGCAGAAAATACTTGAAATGCTGCGCTGCAGCATGCATATTCTTACTCACAGACTTACTCGGCAGCATCCTCCCGCTGCAAAATGTTGAAAGGTTACTATCATGGCTACCGCCACCGCTACCGACTTCACTGCAGTTTTCAAGGACATGATGGGTTCGTTCCCGGTCGACACGAAGTCGATGGAAGACGCCTACAAATCGCAAGCTGATCTGGCCGAAAAAATGTCGGCTGTCGCTATCGACGCTGCTCAGAAGTCGACCGAGCTTTCCGCGAAATGGGCTCAGGACACGCTGACCAAACTGGCAGACATGTCCAAAGTCAAAGCAGAGCCTGCTGATTACGCCAAGTCGGTCACCGAATTCGCTTCTGCGTCTGCCGAAGCTGCTTCGGAAAACCTGGCTGCTTTCGCTGAAATCGCGAAAAAAGTTCAGACCGAAACTCTGGAACTCCTGATGGCTGCTGGCAAAACCGCGTCGGACGATCTGACCGCTGCTGCTAAGAAAGCAACCGAAACTGCAACTGCGACCGCTAAAAAAGCGACCGCAGCCAAGTAAGAGACTGACGGCCAAACCTCCTCCTCCCTTTTGGCCGGAATGTGAGCGAGTTGCTTTGTTGCAGCTCGCTCTTTCTTTTTTCGCAAAGGCGGCATAGGCTTTCTGCATTGCCGCACCTTTCGGGGAGGACCTCGTGGCCGAAACCAACAAACCACTACTCATCAAGCGGTATGCAAGCCGCAGACTTTATAACACTGAAACGAGCGACTACGTCACGCTAGAGGATATCGCATCCTTTATTCGTGACGGGCGTGAGGTGCAGATTGTCGATCTCAAATCAGGAGACGACCTGACTCGCCAATATCTGCTTCAAATCATTGCAGAACACGAAAGCCGTGGCGAAAGCGTCCTGCCCGTGGATGTGCTAACCGATCTGGTTCGCAGCTATACGTCACAGGCATCATCGGTTGTTCCGCAATTCCTTGCCGCATCGTTCGATATGCTCCGTCAGGGGCAGTCGCAGATGATGGAAAATATGGCCAAGGCCAATCCGATGTCCCAGATGCCTGGCCTCGAAGCGATGCAGGCGCAGCAAGCCGCGTTCTTCAAGGCGATGACCGGCGGGCTGGTTGGCGCATCTTCCGGACCGGCGCAAGAGCCCGAAAAAGAGGGCGAAGCCGATCTGGACACCAGTAAAAGACAGCTGTCAGAGCTTCAGGACAAATTGTCCAAGATGGTCAAGTAAGCTTCAACCGTCCCCGTGTTGACCGATATCGCAGTTATCGTTGTTGCGGTTCTTGTGGGGGCGGCGCTTCTTTCACACATCATTCGTTTGTCGCTTACTGCGCCGTGCAAGCCGCAATCGCCGCTCGACGGGGACATCCGGCCTATTGGGCACTCGCCGCGCTCGGCGTCGCCATCGCGATATACGGTCGTCCGGTAGAGACCTAAGAGCCGTTGCCAAATGACCGGCCTTCGGTCTAGCTTTCGCGCAGCGGACAGAAGGAACAGACATGCCAGCCACAACAGGAAAAATCACTCTGTGGGGTGTTGAAGTGTTTGTGGCTACCGCAGAAGAGGCGTCGATTTCTGCCGCAGCCCGCAGGCTTGATGCCTCACCCGCAACAGTAAGCCAACAGTTGACCAATCTGGAAAACAACATCGGTGTGGCCTTGCTGAACCGGAGCGAACGTCCGATCACTCTGACAACAGCCGGAGAAATGTTTCTACGCCGCGCCAACGCCATCCTGAACGAAGCCGATCAGGCCCGTCTGGAATTGGCGACAGCCGATATGGGACTGGTCCGTTTGCGCCTTGGCATGATCGAAGATTTCGAAACCGACGTTACGCCGTGGCTCCTGAGCGAAATGGGCGGGATGCTGAAATCCTGTCAGTTTCTGCTGGAAACGGGCCCGTCGCACCGCCTGCATGACATGCTTGATGCCCGCGCGCTTGATGTAATCGTCGCAGCCGACATCGGGGCGGCTTCAGAGACTTTCGAACGGCATGCCCTTCTGGAAGAGCCGTTTATCATTGCAGCCCCCAAAGGGGCGATTAGTTCGACCAATCCGTTGCCGGACCTTCAGCGGTTGCCGATGATCCAATATACCACCCGCCACCATATGGGGCGGGCCATCGCAGCGCATCTCGCGCGGGAAAATTTCCCGCTCGCCCACCGTTTCGAACTCGACAGCTATCACGCGATCATGGCGATGGTGGCCAGCGGTGCAGGGTGGAGCATTCTGACCCCTCTGGGGTGGATGCGCGCCCAGCGTTTCCATGAACATGTTGAAGCGCACGAACTGCCTTTTGCGCCGCTTTCCCGCCGGATTACGCTAACCGCCCGTCGCGGCCAGCTTGGCGATACACCGGCGCAGGTCGCCGATCATCTGCGACCACTTTTGCGCACGACCATAGAAGAACCGGCTCTGGCCCAACTTCCGTGGCTTGCGGGTAAACTCTTTGTCGCCTGACCTTTCATCTTTCCCGAAATACTCCTGCCAGAGGCAGAAACGCCGCCTCGAAGGGCGGCGTTTTCCAATTCCGAAACGGTTGGTCCGAAATTATTCGGCTGCAACCTCTGTCGCGCCCATGACCTCGGCCGCAGCTTGGGTCAACGCATTGGCAACGATGTCGCATTCTTCGAGCGTCAGGCGCGCTGGCAGGCGAACGTCGCAGGCGGTCATCAGCATCGCACGGGTTCCCGGTAATTCGGGGACATCGTTCAGGAACTGCCAGTTCCAATAGGCGCGGGCATTGTCACGGCTTTGGCCGAACACCTGAACCTTTACGCCACGCTCCTTGGCGGCTTCGGCAAAGGCTTTGACCGCGTTGTCGCCCATATCGATCAGGTTGAACTGGATCGAATCCGGTGCGCGGTCTTCGGCACCCAGTTTGTCCGGAACCGTCAACCAAGGAGAGGCATTCAACTGTGCGGCAACGTGGTCGTGGTTCCGGCGACCATCCGCAATGCGGCGCGGGATTTCGGGGATCTGCGCGCGAACAATCGCTGCCGACAGGTTGTTGATCCGCACGTTATAAAGCGGCAGTTGGTTCTGCCAGCGTTCGAAAGAGTCCTTTAGCCCCATGTTTTTGGACCAGTTGTGTTCGTAGGCACCGGACATGATGACCGCGCGGGCGATCAGATCGGGGTCGTCGGTGATCATGATGCCACCTTCACCCGAATTCAGCATCTTGTAGCTTTGGAAGCTGAAGCAGCCGATTTTGCCGATGGTGCCGATATTCTTACCGTGCCACTTGGTGCCAAGGCTGTGGGCCGCGTCTTCGACGACCGGAATACCGGCTTCATCACAGGCTTCCATGATGGCGTCCATGTCGCTGGTATGGCCGCGCATGTGGCTGATGATGACTGCGTCAACGTCCGGCAGCTTTGCGCGGAAATCGTCCATATCGATGCGATAGTTGTCACCGCATTCACAAAGAACCGGAATGCAGTCGGCATGTACGATCGACGACGGTACAGCGGCAAAGGTAAAGGCGGGGATCAAAACCTTGGCGTCGCGGGGCAGTCCGAGCGCCTTGAGTGACAGGAACAACGCAGCCGAACAGGAGGACACCGCCAGAGCGTATTTCGACCCGATGAATTCAGCAAATTCCTGTTCAAGAAGCTGGGCCGGAGAGCCTTCGTTCGTGTAGCGGAACAGATCACCCGATGAGAGCAAGCGCTGGACTTCTTCCATGACCCCTTCGGGGATGGCTTCGGCGTCGTAGACGTTCGGCGGTAGTGTCATTTTGGTATTCCCGAAAACTTCTTTCGGATTTGATTAACACAATGTTTGTGACAATTCCACGAAACTGTGAAGGTTCGGCAGCTAGACGCCTAATTTGTCGCGGAGCGTAAACCACGCCATCGCGAGCGTCAGCAGCGGTCCCTGAGCGTGTCGGCCGAGCGGGAAAATCTGTGTCGGAAGCGCGGATAGCGTATCAAACCGTTCCGCTTGTCCGGCAACCGCTTCGGCCATCACTTTACCGGCGAGCCCGGCGATCGCGACCCCGTGTCCTGAATACCCCGAGGCGGATACGACATTCGCTGCAATCCGCCGCACAACGGGGAGCCGGTTCATCGTCACACCAAGCGTCCCACCCCAGACATGGGTGAACGGGACATGGGCGATTTGCGGGAACATCTCTCCCATCCGGCGATGAAGCTCTCCGCCCATATCCGTCGGGAATTGCAACGAATAATTCGCCCGACCGCCAAAGAGCAGTCTACGATCCTCTGTCAGGCGGAAATAGTTGACCACATGCGAACTGTCGCAGGCGGCAATATCTTGGGACAGTACCTCTGCCGCCAAATCTCCCAACGGTTCCGTCGCGCCGATGAAACTGTTCACAGGCATTACACGGGCATCGACCTGCGGTTCCAGTCCACGCAGATATCCGTTGCCAGCAAGGATCACATGATCCGCCACTACGCGGCCATTGGTGCAATGCAGAACCGGTTGCGGACCGTGGTCGATCCTCAGGACTTCTGACATTTCATAGATCGCGGCACCTGCGGCTTCGGCTTCACGCGCCAAGGCCAGAACATAACGCAACGGATGCACGTGGCCCGCACGTCTGTTGATCGTCCCGCCCTCATATAGCGGAGATTGGACCAGTGCGCGGAACGCCTCCTGATCCAGAACCTCCGTCCGGTGGTCGGGGTAGTAGCGATCCATGTGCTCCAGCTCGCGCCGGTCGAGTTCAACATCTGCTGCAGAATAGACCCCATGAGCGATCCCGTTCAGGAACCGCGCTTCGGGCGCGTGATCGGCGCAGAACCCAGCGACCATATCAGTCGCCTCATGCGCCAAACTCAACAGCCGTTGCGCGGAGTCTCGCCCGACCCGCTTTTCCAGCCAGACGGGCCCCTTGTTATAATCGCTCCCGACCTGTCCACCATTCCGCCCCGACGCGCCCCATCCAGCACGATGCGCGTCGAGCACGACGACTGACAGGCCACGCTTTCGCAACTCCAGCGCGGCATGCAGGCCGGTGAACCCTGCGCCAACAATGGCGACGTCAGTGCGATGATCTCCCGTCAGGGCAGGCCGCTGGTCGGGCAGGGGCGTGGTGGCCGCATACCATGACGGCGGGAACGCCCCCCGCCGGTCATTGCGGTAAAGCGGGCTCATACGTTGAGCAGCAGGTGCTCCCGCTCCCAAGGGGAAATAACCTGCAGGAACTCTTCGTACTCCGCGCGTTTCACGATGGAATAGACGCGGGCAAAGTCCGGACCCAGCACTTCGTGCAGGTCTTTCGCTTCATCAAACAGGTCAAGCGCTTCGCCCATGACACGCGGCAAATCCTCTTCACCCTCATAGGCATCGCCCTTGAGCGACGGTCCCGCACGGTGCTCCCCCATCATCCCCAGATACCCGCAAGCCAGTGAGGCCGCGATGCCGAGGTAGGGGTTGCAATCCATGCCGGCCAGCCGGTTTTCGACCCGTCGCGATTGCGGGCCGGATAGCGGCACGCGGATACCCGTCGTCCGGTTGTCACGTCCCCACGCCAGATTGATCGGCGCAGCGTGGTCACGGACATAGCGGCGGTAACTGTTCACGTAAGGCGCCAGAACGGCGATAGCTGACGGCAGATATTTCTGCATCCCGCCGATGAAGGTGTAGAAGGCATCGGTCTCGCCGCCTTGGGGACCAGAGAATATGTTCTCTCCGGTTTCGATATCCATCACCGAATGATGGATGTGCATGGCGCTCCCCGGTTCGTCGGCAATCGGTTTCGCCATGAACGTGGCAAAGCAATTGTGCCGCATTGCCGCCTCGCGGATCAGGCGTTTGAAATAGAACACTTCGTCCGCCAGCTTCACCGGATCGCCGTGCTGGAGGTTGATCTCTAACTGCCCTGCGCCGCCTTCTTGGGTGATGCCGTCGATTTCAAATCCCTGCGCCTCGGCGAAATCATAGATGTCGTCGATCACGGGGCCGAATTCGTCTACGGCGGTCATGCTATAGGCCTGACGGGCAGCGGCCGGACGGCCTGAGCGACCCATCATCGGTTCGATCTGTTTGCCGGGATCGACGTTGCGTGCAACGAGGTAGAACTCCATCTCTGGTGCGACCACGGGCTCCCAACCCTGTTTGTGATAAAGCTCTACAACTCGTTTCAAAACGTTACGCGGTGCGTATTCGATCGGGTGGCCCTTGCGGTCATAGGCGTCGTGGATCACCTGCAGTGTCCAGTCACCGGTCCACGGTGCCGCGGTCGCTGTCGCCAGATCAGGGCGCAGGATCATATCGCGTTCGATAAATCCGTCCTCGCCTGCTGCGTCGCCCCATTCCCCGGTGATTGTCTGGTAAAAGACACTGTCGGGCAGGTGGAAATACTCCTGCCGCGCGAATTTACCGGCCGGAACCGCCTTACCCCGCGCAATGCCGGGCATGTCGGCAATGATACATTCGACTTCGTCCAGTTTGTTTCCGTCCAGATAGTCCCGAAAACTCTCTGGCAGTTCCTCGATCCAGTCGTTCATGACTGTGCTACTTTCTGTTTGAAAAATTGGCCGATCTTGCGCGCCAGTACGGCGCTGTCGATCGGCTTTTCCGTGTTTTCAATTGCTGTGTCGATCAGGGCATCCGGCACCACCCCGCGCCCTCGGCTCTCGGCCAGTTTGCCAAGAAACCCGTTGGAAAATTCGGGGTGGGCCTGAACGCTGAAAGCTTTTTTGCCATAGACAAGACCCGCATAGGGGCAGGTATCATTCCAAGCGATCACTTCAGCCTCTTCAGGCAGTTCGACAATCTGGTCCTGATGCCATGCGTTCAGGGCAACGGCGTTGCCTTCGAGGTTGTAAACCTGCCGGCCAATGATCCACCCGACCTCGGATTTTTCGACTTTCCCACCCAGTGCCTGTGCAATGACCTGGTGTCCGAAGCATATCCCGACAAGCGGAACCTCAGCGTCGTAGGCCTTGCGGATAAAGTCCTCTAGCGGCGCAATGAACGGCAGATCTTCGTAGGCACCGTGACGCGATCCGGATATCAGCCAGCCGTCGGCAGCGTGAACGTCTGTGGGGAACTCCATGTCCACAGCGAAATAGGTTTCGAATGTGAACCCCTGACCGGCCAGTAAGTTCTGGAAAAATACATCGTATTCTCCGGTTTCAGGGCGGAGGTTTTCAGGCGCGTGGCCTGCAATAAGAATACCGATCTTCATGGCTCACCAGATGCTAAACGAGGTCAGGCTAGCTGTGCTGTGCTAGCTCGGCAATGCCTCAAACTGTATCGAGATATAGGTCGAGTTTTTCCTGTTCCGATAGCTCACCAAGATAATGGAGCTCTTGACGCTTCGTCATCACGAGGTTGTTGATCAACGTCTGTGGGAAAATCCGCTCGGCCAGCTTGCTGGTTTCGAACCGGTCAATCGCCATCGCCCAAGTGTCGGGGATCTGCGCCATCTCTTGTTCATAGGCATTCCCGCTGATCGGGGGCGGCGGGGCAATTTTGTCTTCGATTCCGACCAAGGCAGAGCCGAGCACCGCCGCAAGGAACAAATACGGGTTCACGTCGCCCCCCGCGACACGGTGTTCGACCCGCCGCGCCTTGAGGCTCCCGCCTGGAACGCGGATCGACGCTGTCCTGTTTTCGTAGGCCCAGCAAATACCCGTTGGTGCATGGCTTTCGGGGACCAACCGCGCATAGCTGTTTTCATGCGGGGCAAAGATCAGTGCCAGATCAGGGATACCGCGCAGGCAGCCCGCAATCGCGTGCTTGAGCATGTCGGTGCCTTCGAACGTATCGTTTGCAAAGACATTGTTGCCATCTGCGTCCTCGATCGAGAAATGCACATGTAACCCGCTTCCTGCGTAATCCTCGTAGGGTTTAGCCATAAAGGATGCCGCCATCCCGTGTTTACGGGCAAGACCACGAACCAGCATCTTAAAGAAATGCGCGTCATCAGCCGCCTTGAGCGCGTCCGCGACATGCATAAGGTTTATTTCGAACTGACCGATGCCAACCTCGGAAGTTGCCGCCTCGGTCTCGATATCCATCAGGTCGCAACCGTCGTAGAGATCGTTAAAAAAGTTATCAAAAGCGTCCAAAGCGCGGAGCGACAGGATTTCCCCACCCATCCGTCGCTTGCCTGAACGCGGGCTTTTGGGTTGGCGGATTTCTTTGCCCGAGTCATCGACCAGATAGAATTCCATCTCCATCGCAACGACGGGTTTCAGGCCCAGTTCTTCGTAACGTTTGACCACGCGCGCCAATGCGTGGCGCGGATCGCCGTCAAAGGGGACGCCTTCTTCGGTAAACATCCACAACGGCAACAGAGCCGTGGGGTTTTCAAGCCAGGGCATCGGCACGTAGCCACGTTCAGTCGGCCAGAGCAGCCCGTCAGGATCACCGACTTCGAACACCAGTGGGCTGTCCTCGACGTCCTCACCCCAGATATCGAGGTTCAGTGCAGATTGCGGAAACCGCATACCGCCTTCTTCGATCTTACGAGCAAAGCGGACGGGAACGCGTTTGCCCCGTGGTTGCCCGTTCAGATCAGCCGCACCTGCGCGGATGCTGCGGATATGTGGATGTTGTTCCAGCCAGTTGTTCATGTCTCACCCGATTTCGAGTGCCATAGAGCTATGCTGTAAAAACGCCGGATCGCGTTCGGTCCATGCCCTTGGCCCTCTGTCCTTGATTGGATCAAATTCTCCACAAAGAGGCTGTAGCTACCGCGTTGCGGCTCCGCCCGAAAAATTTGATCAAAAGTTTGATACTACCGGATCAGCTTTGGGCGCAAGCGAATTTTACCATGCTGTGCTTTTGGCAAATGCCGGTTGAGGCGTTTGTTCACCAAACCGAAGACCGCGATGACAAACAGGACAAGAAGGATGAAATAACCCGCAAGGATGGGATAGGGGACAAAGGGGTTGAACGTTTTGTCCGCAAAATAGTTCGCGTAGTATAGCGCGTCCCCTTGCTGCGACCGTGCAGGGAACCCTGAAAAGAACACCAGCGTCGTCGCGTGAAACAAAAAGATCGCTTCGTTTGTATATGCAGGCCATGCAAGGCGGAGCATTGTCGGAAAGGTAATCCGGCGGAAACGGGTCCAGCCGCTCATCCCGTAGGCATCTGCGGCTTCGATGTCCCCTTTGGGAATGGACATCAGGGCACCATAGAAAATTTCGGCTGAATAGGCAGCGGTGTTGAGGAACAACACAATCAACGCCCCAAGCCAAGCTGAGGTCATCGGGGTAAAGACCGGATAAACCGATTTCAGGCTCTGGAAGGTGAAATAGGCGAAAAAGAACTGAATAAAGAGCGGTGAACCCCGAAAGATAAAGATAAACCACTCTGCCGGTTTTCGAACTAGACGGCTGTGGTGCGCTTTACCCATCGCCGTCGCAATCGCAAGTATGAAACCTGACAACAGGGCGAACGTACCGAAGTAGATGTTCCAGATCATGCCGGACCCGATCAGAACCACCTGTTTGCAGATGGTGAAATCGTCCTTGGGAAGGAGCCGTTCCCCGATCCCGATGCTCCGCAAACCGTAGTCGGCGATAATATCCCAGCAGCTCATACGTTGGCCTTTCTCTGGGCTTCACCGGCAGCAGTGGCCTGACCGAATGTCAGACGGGCCATGATTTTATCGAGCACCACTTCAGAGACCTTGGTGAACCCGAGGTAGAAAACCAGAAGGGCAAGGAAATACCACATCCTCCAGTCCCCGTGCGGGTAGTCGGTAAACCTCGCGGTTTTTGTCGCGCCAAGCTCGCGGGCCCAATAGACGATGTCTTCTACCCCCAAAAGGAAAAGGAGCGGCGTCGCCTTAATCAGCACCATCCAGAGGTTCGACAGACCGGGCAGGGCGTAGACCCACATTTGCGGCACTAGAACCCGCCAGAAGGTCTGCCGATGGCTCATCCCGTAGGCTTCGGCGGTTTCCAACTGCGCGTGGGGCACGGCCCGCATAGCACCAGACAGAACATTGGCCGCAAACGCCCCGAACACGATGGCAAAGGTCAGAACAGCAAGCGTAAAGCCGTAGGTTTCATGCACCCATTGCGCAGAGTCGCCCAGCGGCAACTTGGCTTCGGGGCAAACGACAAAATCGTTGCCTTGCCGGATCGGCATATCCCAGTCAGGGCATTTCGCCTGATGCCTGACCCATTCAAAGAACTGGTCCAGAGCAATCACAAAGAACAGGAAAAAGGCGATATCGGGCACGCCTCGAACGATCGCGGTGTATCCCTTCCCAAACCAAGCGAGCGGAAGGAAACGCGAGCGTGCGGCGCTTGCCCCTGCAAAGCCGAACAACAATGCCACCGGTGCCGTAATTGCCAAAAGCAGCAAAACAGTTCCGACGGACCAATAGATGCCTAGATGTTTGCCCGTGGTCAGGTAGCACGACAGCCACTTTACCCCTTCGAGCGTATCCGGATTTGCACAGTATTCGAAAATAGCGATCACCAGTGTCTGGTTGGTGAAACGGGGCGGCGAACCGCCCCGTAACCGTTAGATGAAAATCAGAAGGTTTCCCCGATTTCCCACTTTTCGATCAGCGCATTCAGCGAACCGTCTGCTTTCATCGATTGGATCGCAGCGGTGAATTGGTCACGCAGTTCGGTATCCGACTTGCGGATGCCCATACCTACGCCACCACCGATCAGCACGTTGTCACCGGTAAAGACCAGCTCGCCTTCTTCAGCGATCGGCTCCAGATAGGCGCGGTCGGCCAGTACGGCGTCAGCTTCGCCATTGCGGACGGCTGCGATGGTTTCTTCCGGAGTTGCGAATTCCAGCAGGGTTGCGCCGGCCATGTTCGACGCCACGTATGACGCCTGAATGGTCGCCGCCTGAGCCGCAATCACGCCGCCTTCCAGAGCGGTGTCAGCAGACATTGCGAGGAATGCCGACGGATCGGGTTGGGTGTAGTTTTCGGTAAAGTCGATGACTTCAAGACGTTCGTCGGTGATCGACATACCAGCGATGATGGTGTCGTAGTTGCCCGATACGAGGTTCGGAATGATCGAATCCCAATCGTTCGTGACCCACTCACAGGTCAGCTCAGCACGGGCGCAAAGCTCGTCACCCAACTCACGTTCGAAACCGGCGACTTCGCCGTTGTCATCGATGTAGTTGTACGGAGGGTAGGCGCCCTCGGTGCCCATACGGACGGTGTCGGCAGAGGCCATGCCTGCGAACAGTGCGATAGCTGTGGTGCCCAGAATGAGTTTCTTCATGTGGTTCTCCCAAGGTTGGCGGCCGCGAGGCCTGAGGAATCGCCCCTGTTTAGCGGGGCTTTGAATTGTGGTGGCAGCATCGTGCCAATCTTGACCATGTGGTCAACGTGTTTCCGTCCCTAGTGCAGGGAATGAGACAGGAATTGCTGCAAACGCTCTGATTTAGGGCTCCCGAATAGGTCATCAGGCGATCCTTCTTCTTCGATCAGCCCCTGATGCAGGAACACGACATGGTCGGAAATGTCCCGCGCCATGCGCATATCATGGGTCACGATCATCATGGTCCGGCCTTCTTCGGCCAGCGCCTTAATGACCTTGATGACTTCTTGCTCCAATTCGGGATCAAGCGCCGAGGTCGGCTCGTCGAACAACAACGCTTTGGGCTCCATGCACAGCGCCCGCGCGATTGCGGCCCGCTGCTGCTGCCCGCCGGACATTTGTGCCGGATAGACATCGCATTTGTCACCGATCCCAACCTTGTCCAGATAATGCCGCGCGCGTTCCTCGACGTCGGCCTTGTCACGGCCCAGCACGGTCACGGGGGCTTCCATCACGTTCTGCAAAACGGTCAGATGTGCCCAAAGGTTAAACTGCTGGAACACCATCGACAGATTGGTCCGGATGCGGAGGAGCTGCTTGCGGTCGGCAGGTTGACGCGCCAGCCCCGTGCCTTTCCATTTCACCGGTTCTCCGTTGAACAGGATTTCGCCTTGTTGGCTGTCTTCCAGAAGGTTCGCACATCGCAAGAGCGTCGATTTCCCTGAACCGGAGGACCCGATGAGCGATACCACGTGCCCTGCTGGGGCCGTAATATCGACGCCTTTGAGCACTTCGAGTTGGCCATAGGCTTTGTGCAGGTTTCGGATTTCAATGACCGGAGTGTCTGTCACGTGCTTTTCTGTCCCTGTTTTGATGGGGCAATAGGACGGATTCGCCGCAAGGATGCAACAATCCATTTCGGATGACGTTAGGGCCGTTCCATAGGAAAGTGCAATGAATTTGCTCAAATTTCGGGCTTTGCTGCCGAAATGGGCGTGTTATCCCTTGGAAACGTCGATCCTGATGCGGTTGCTGTCCTGATCGGTTAACCCCAACAACGGCGCGACCATGCGCATCAGCGCGTCTTCGTGTTCGTCCCGTTTTCCGTCAGCAAGAACGACCTGCCACATAGCACGAATGACGCCTTCTCGGTGATCAAGACTGACGGCTTCTTTGATCGCTTGGGTGAACCGGACGGTATCCGGGGCTTCTGCTTCGATGGCTTCGCATTCGGCACGCAGCTTTGCGGCCTCAACAGGGTTCAGGTCGAACCTTTGTGACAGCACGCGATCAATCCGCGCGATTTCGTCTTGCGAATACAGCCCGTCCGATTTCGCGATCCTGACCAGTAAGGCGCCAATGGCGCGGCGTGCATCGGTATCGGGCAGTGTGGTTTTGGCGGGGGCGGTCAAGCGCCGCAGAAATTCAGCTATCATATGAATTGTATAGGGGTGGAAATCGTCCGCGAAAAGACCCGCTCACGCCAAAGTGGCGAAAAGCCGCGAGAGCCGCTTGGCTTCTTCAGAAAACCCGTAGGGCGCGTTGACGACAAACATCCCCGAACCGACCATCCGGTGGTTTTCGCGGGCAGGGGGAAACATCACCTCGTGGCGGATGCCGTCGGGAATGTCCTGGACCAACCGCTTCAACATGGGCTTGTGCGGCCCGTCCCGCAGGATCGGATACCAGAGCATCAGAACACCCACGTTCCATTTCTTGTGCACTTGCACCAGAAGGTCCGCCATGGTCTTGTAGTCGTCCTTAACCTCATAGGACGGATCGACCAACAGAACGCCCCGTTTCGGTTCCGGCGGCAGAATGGATTTCGCATATTCCACACCGTCCCGCTTTACCCGCACCGCCCGTCCGGCCATCAGTTCGTCGAGTGCGGCAAACTCCTGCGGGTGCAACTCTGCCAGATAGAGGTTGTCCTGCGCACGCAGCAATTCCGCCGCGACCAAGGGGGACCCGGGATATGCTCCGGCCCCATGCGCTGCGCGAACTTCTTTCAACACCTGCGCATAGGGATGCCCTGCATCAAACCACCCGCGTTCCTCGGCGACAGCAATACCCGCAGCGGCTTCACCGGTTTTCAGTGCTTCATACGACCCCAGATCATACACACCGCGTCCCGCGTGGGTTTCCACATAGGTCAGCGGTTTGTCTTTGCGCGTCAGATAGGACAGCACCCACGCCAAAAGGCTGTGTTTCTGAACATCCGCCAGATTGCCCGCGTGATAGATATGTTGGTAGGAAAGCACGGCCGACCTTTCATTTTTCCCCAAATACTTCGGGGTGAATTGGCCCGCAGGGCCAAGGGGGGCAGCGCCCCCATACGCTGGCGGCGCCCGAAGGCGCCGCAACACTTAGACCAAACGCGAGGTTTCGAGAGCCGCGCGAATAAAGTCAGCAAACAGGGGATGTGGTTCGAACGGCTTGGATTTCAGTTCGGGGTGGAACTGGACGCCAATGAACCACGGGTGGTCCTGCCATTCGACGATCTCCGGCAGGCGGCCATCCGGCGACATGCCCGAGAATTTCAGGCCCGCACCCTCAAGTGCTTCGCGGTATTTCACGTCAACCTCATAGCGGTGACGGTGACGCTCCTCGATCTTGGTCGAGCCATAGACCTCGGCCACTTTCGATCCGTCCTTGAGCGATGCGTTATACGCGCCCAGACGCATGGTGCCGCCTTTGTCATCGTCGGCTTTGCGTTTGACGGTGTGGTTGCCCTGCACCCATTCCTTGAGGTGATAGACCACCGGCTCGAACCGCTTCTGGCCTGCCTCGTGGTCGAATTCTTCGGACCCCGCCTTGGCGATACCGGCCGCATTCCGTGCGGCCTCGATAACGGCCATTTGCATACCAAGGCAGATGCCGAGGTAGGGGATCTTGCGTTCGCGGGCGAATTGCGCCGCTTTGATCTTGCCTTCGGTGCCGCGCTCACCAAATCCACCAGGGACGAGGATCGCGTGATACCCCGACAGGCGTTCGCCTACGTCATCGCGGTCAAATTCTTCGGCGTCGACCCAATTCACATTGACCTTAACTCGGTTGGCCATGCCACCGCGGACCAGTGCTTCTTTGATCGACTTGTAGGCATCTTCAAGCTGGACGTATTTGCCGACGATCGCGACGTTCACCTCACCATCGGTGTTGTGGATACGGTCCTGAACGTCGAGCCAACGGTCAAGCTGGGGTTTCGGTGCTGGAGCAATGCCAAAGCAATCCAGAACCGCCTGATCCAGACCTTCGTGGTGATAGGCCAGCGGGGCTTCGTAGATCGAGCGCAAATCAGGCGCAGCAATCACGCTGTCGGGGCGCACGTTACAGAACAGCGCCAGTTTCTCACGCTCCTTATCCGGGATCGGATGTTCCGAGCGGCAGACCAGAATATCCGGCGCTATCCCGATGGAACGCAATTCCTTGACGGAGTGCTGGGTCGGTTTGGTTTTCAATTCGCCCGAAGCAGCCAGATAAGGCAGCAGCGTCAGGTGCATCAGGATGCTTTCACCGCGCGGTTTTTCGTGGATGAACTGGCGGATCGCTTCAAAGAAGGGCAGACCTTCGATGTCGCCTACGGTGCCGCCGATTTCGCAGAGCATGAAATCAACTTCGTCTTCACCGATGCGGATAAAGTCTTTGATCTCGTTGGTGACGTGGGGAACAACCTGAATGGTTTTGCCCAGATAATCGCCGCGACGTTCTTTTTCCAACACGTTGGAATAGATCCGACCCGAAGAAATAGAATCGGTGTTGCGTGCCGGAACACCGGTGAACCGTTCGTAGTGCCCAAGATCGAGGTCGGTCTCGGCCCCGTCGTCGGTAACGAACACTTCGCCATGTTCGAAAGGCGACATCGTTCCGGGGTCTACGTTCAGGTAGGGGTCAAGCTTGCGCAGGCGAACCGAATAGCCACGTGCCTGAAGCAGCGATCCAAGTGCCGCAGAGGCCAAGCCCTTGCCGAGCGAGGAGACCACACCACCGGTAATAAAAATGAAACGCGCCATGGGAAGGCATCCCCCGTGAGAAAGTCAAAATTCTTGTAGAAATGCGTTCTGAACATGCGGTTCAAAACGCCTCATCACGGGATTTAAGAATAACCGGATTCGCCCCGCGAACGCAACCGGGAACGCAATATGATGTTGGGTTATTTAACCCGCGACCTATACGTTGTTGTTATTGATCGAGAGACGGCGGAGGCAAAAGGTCAGAACCAAGCCCCGGAACGGTGGGGACAGTATCCGCCGGAGTGTCAATCGGCTGTTCGATTGCAGCAGGTTCAGTCACCGTATCCAATGCCGAAGCACCAGCGGCTTTCTGTTTTGCAATGATCGTAAGGGCGATCGACGTCACGATAAAAGCAATCGCGAGGCCCCAGGTCACTTTACCCAGTGCGGTTGCTGCGCCTCGGGCAGAGACCAAACCGTTGCCGCTGCCGCTCATTCCAAGGCCACCGCCATCGGATTTCTGCATCAGCACAACGCCGATCAGACTCAGGGCGAGGATTAGGTGAATGACCAGGACAATGTTTTCCATCGGGCTCTTCTCTGCCTTTCGTGAACGGTGGGTATCTAGAAGCTGATTGCGCTGCCCGCAACCCCCAAGTCAGAGATCGGGAATAATTCTGTCAACTTGGGCGGAAAAAGGCATCGGGTCTGATTGCCTATGCATTCGCACCTTATTCCTTTTCTCTTCCCTTGCACGGTCAAAGGCTTCGGGTCAAAACGGGCCTATGAACGCACCTTATTCCATCCGCCCCGCCACTTTAAACGATGCAACCCCTATTGCTGAGGCGCAGGTTGCCTCTTGGCATTCGAGCTACAAGGGAATCGTTCCCCAAGGGCTGATCGAACGGATGACGGTCGAAGAACGTGCCCCGGCTTGGGGGCGAATCCTCATGTCATTGGAAGAAAGCGGATTGGGAACCGTCTACGTTTGTGAACGTGACGGGGATGTCGTCGGCTTTGCCTCTATGGGTGTTCAACGTGAACCCGAGCTTGAAGGCAAAGGGTTCAGCGCCGAAGTGACGGCGCTCTACCTTATAGACGACGTGAAACGTCAGGGCATCGGAACCGCCCTTGTTGCGGCTTGTGCGCAAGCGGCACAGGATCGCGGTCACGGTGCAATGTCGGTCTGGGTTCTGGACAAGAACGAAGCGGGCAGGGCGTTTTACGAGGCACTTGGCGGGCAATTTCAGGCAGAACGCCTGTCCGAAGACCGCAACGCTCCAGTGGACGAAGTCGCTTATGGATGGTCAGATTTGTCCGATTTACTGCCGAAAGCTGCGAATTAACCGGTTCATGACCACTTCATGACAGAATGCGGTTTCATCGCCGCGGAGTCATCGCTATACGGACGCGGGTTTGAGCCGGATAGTTAGGAGACTCAGCTATGGCCAATGTTGTCGTCGTCGGTGCCCAGTGGGGTGACGAAGGAAAAGGCAAAATCGTAGACTGGCTGTCGGAACGTGCCGACGTCATCGCGCGCTTCCAAGGCGGTCACAACGCGGGCCACACGCTCGTCATCGACGGAAAAGTTTACAAACTGCATGTGCTGCCTTCGGGTGTTGTGCGCGGTGGCAAACTGTCCGTGATCGGCAACGGTGTTGTTCTCGATCCGTGGCACCTGATTAACGAAATCAACACCGTTCGCGAACAGGGCGTTGAGATTTCCAAGGACACGCTGATGATCGCGGAAAATACGCCGCTGATCCTTCCGATCCACGGTGAACTGGACCGTGCCCGCGAAGAAGCGGCCTCAAAAGGAACCAAGATCGGCACCACCGGTCGTGGCATCGGACCGTGCTACGAAGACAAAGTCGGTCGTCGTGCGATCCGCGTTGCCGACCTTGCTGACGAAGCAACGCTCGAAGCTCGCGTGGATCGTGCGCTTCAGCACCACAACCCGCTGCGCAAGGGGCTTGGCATGGAAGAGGTCGATCGCGACGCTCTGATCCAGCAGCTCAAAGAGATTGCGCCCAAGGTTCTGGAATTCGCAGCCCCAGTCTGGAAGGTGCTGAACGAAAAACGCAAAGCCGGTAAGCGCATCCTGTTCGAAGGTGCACAGGGCGCACTGCTGGATATCGACTTCGGCACCTACCCGTTTGTGACCTCGTCCAACGTAATTGCGGGTCAGGCGGCTACCGGTGTTGGCATCGGTCCGGGCTCTATCGACTATGTTCTGGGCATCGTCAAAGCCTACACCACCCGTGTTGGCGAAGGTCCGTTCCCGACCGAACTGGACGATGCAGATGGTCAGCGTCTGGGCGAGCGTGGCCATGAATTCGGCACCACCACCGGCCGTAAGCGCCGCTGTGGCTGGTTCGATGCCGCGCTGGTTCGTCAGACCTGTGCGACCTCGGGTATCACCGGTATTTCGCTGACCAAACTGGACGTTTTGGACGGGTTCGAAACCCTGAAAATCTGCGTGGGTTACGAATTGGACGGTGAACAGTTGGACTACCTGCCGACCGCAGCCGATCAGCAGGCCCGTTGCATTCCCGTCTACGAAGAGATGCCCGGCTGGTCGGAATCGACCGAAGGCGCCCGCTCGTGGAACGATCTGCCCGCAAACGCGATCAAATACGTAAAGCGTGTCGAAGAGCTGATCGAGTGCCCTGTCGCGCTCTTGTCGACCTCGCCCGAGCGGGACGACACGATCCTCGTCACTGACCCCTTTGCTGACTGATGACCTATAAGACCCGCAAAAAACTGGCGATCCTCATCCTCGTTGTGGGGATGCCGGCCTATGTGGTTTTTGCGGTCACGGTCATGAACTACATCGACCGGCTGCCCAAATGGTTTGAGCTGCCGGTCTATATATTCCTAGGCGTTGCGTGGGCTTTGCCGTTTCGCTGGGTGTTCCTCGGGATCGGTCAGGAAGATCCTGACAAGGAATGATCTGCGAATGATCTGCGTCCCCTGACGGGGACTTGAGGCCTCCGGCGGGAGTATTTCGGGAAAAATGAAAAAGGGGGCGCGGAAATTCCGGCCCCCTTTATTCGTTTTCTGTCAGTTGGTTCAGCCGTTTGCGGCGGGTTTGAACCGTGTCTGTTCCGACACTTGGAAGCGACCATTGCGGACCTTGCTGATGCGGCCCTCACGCAGGAGGGTGCCGAATACGCGCAGGCCGTCTTCGCGGTTGAAGCTGTCATCCTCGAGCACTTCGCGGACTTTCTTCATCACCTGCGGGCGCGAGAAATCTTCGAGCCCTTCGACGTAAGACGTGTAAGCTGCAGCGGCTTCGAGCAGGTCGGACAGATCGTTGGCGCCGACTTCTTCTGCGTATTCCGCAAAGCTGCTTGCGGTTTCGAGCGCCGTTTCCGTTGCCAGTTCTGCAGAGGACACGCGGCGCGGACGCACCGGAGAGATCGTCTGAGTAACGGAGGCTTCGGTGGGAACGTCGATCCGTTGCGACGCAACCAGTTTCAACGGTGCGGACCGCGGGCGTTCGCTGCGACGTTCGGATGGAGTGGCACGGCGCGGCTGTACACCACCGGCAACCGGACGGGTCGGGCGAACGGCTTCGCTCAGATCGTTGCGGAACCGGTTGCGTTCGGCCTCGGCTTCTTTGTCCGAATCTTCGCCCATACGGCGGGCCGCTTCGGTCGCTGCAACGGCAGCTTTGAGATGCGCGAGGTTGCGGCGACGTTGGTCGTGTTCCGGTGCGCTGAGCTGTTCGTCAGTGCGATCCAGGAGGCGCGACATGTCGCTTTCATCAGCCGCATTATCAAGAAGCGCGCGACGGGGACGAAGGACTTGCGGAGAGATCTCTACATCGTCTTCCTCTTCGAGGTCGTCGTCCATCAGGAAAGCGTTCTGTGACAGATCGTTTACTTGTGCGTCTTCTTCGCCGTCATCGTCGATGTCAGCAAGTTGTGCCAGAAACTCTGCCTCTTCCTCGTCGGAGAGGGTGGAGTCTGCTTCGACGTTAATGTCGTCGAGGCCATCGAGTTCAGCAAGGTTCAGGGCGTCTTGGGGGGCGTCCTGAGCCGTTTCGAGGACAGGTGTGTCCTCTTCGTTGACTTCTTCGAGGTCTCCTTCGGAAACGGCGCGTTCGAAGTCAGCGCGTTTCACGCGGATCACACGGGTGCGACGCGGAGTGACAGGCTGCGGTGCCGGTTCTTCGTCAACCTCGGCTTCGGATACTTCCTCGGCTACAGCTTCGGGAGCGTCTTCTACTTCAGCGGCGACGCCGGTTGTTTCAGCAACCGCTTCTGCAACCTCTTCAGTTTCGGCTTGCAGAGCGTCTTCTTCGTCAACGAAAGCAGCGGGGGCTTCGTCGATCACCTCGTCTTCGGCGTCATCTTCGATGGCCTCGGGCGTGGTGATTGTACCGATGACGGTTTCTTCAACATGGTCGAAGGCTTCTTCGGTAGCGTCTTCTGGGGTCTCTTCATCGAGAGCACCAAAATCGGCGACGTCGGAATCATCAACTTCGGCTTCAGGAGCTTCAGCTTCTACTGTTTCAACTTCAGCTTCAACCTCGTCAAAGACTTGGTCCGCGCTGGTGTCTTCGGAAGCTTCGAGAACGGACGTCAGATCGAAATCATCGCTCGGCGCGTTGGCGTGGATGTCTTCGATATAATCGGTCGTCGGTTGCTGCGCGGATTTTCCGACCACGGCGCGAATACGCTGGAGTTTGGCGGCAACACCGTCTGCAGCAGGGGCAGGCGGAGCGACGGGCTCGATCACGGGTTCTGCTTCGACTGGCGGAGGCATAACCGGAGCGGCTTCGGCTTTGATCTGCGGTTCGGCCGCAACTTCGGCAGGAGCCTCTGTCGGTGCGGGTTGTCCGGCGACGTCCTGTTCGGGGGCGGATTCCGGCGCGCTTTGGGTGGCTTGCTGTGACGCAAGCGCAGCCGCAGGTCGCAGTACGATCCCCGAGGTTTCCATTCTTGCTTCGACACGGCGCGTGATTTCTTTTTCCGCGATCCGTGCAAGCATCTCGGCATCCGGCGTCGGAGGTTCCGCACCGAAATACCTGTCGTCCGCCGCCAGATCGCGGAAATATTCCGCGATGGCCTTCATCGTGTCGAATGATTCATCGAATCCTTCGAGCGTGCACGAGAAGGTCCCGTA
This sequence comes from Marivivens sp., assembly GCA_050298835.1. Taxonomy (GTDB): domain Bacteria; phylum Pseudomonadota; class Alphaproteobacteria; order Rhodobacterales; family Rhodobacteraceae; genus Marivivens. Next base: position 11,488 of record JBNKUW010000007.1, on the reverse strand, counting down.
GGAGACGGTCAAAATCTTACTAGATCCAACCATTACGACATCTGCTCACTTTCTTAGCCCAGTCCAGTTTTACTTGGATGCCCCCCAATTGGTTCGCAATCCGGAACGAAAACAGGTTATTGAAGGTATTATTTCGTGACCAATTTAAGGCGAGTTGCGAAAATGGAACCAATAAACGGAAAAAATTGCAAATTATGCACGATTTGGAACCAATAACGCTTGTTGGCGGGGCCGAGACCGTATCCGATCAAATTACCACGGCCCTTCGCTTTGCTCAAAGAGTCGTTGCTGCAGATGGTGGCGCTGCGGCGGCACTTCGCGCAGGGGTTCGTCCCGAACGGGTGATCGGGGATATGGATAGCCTTTCTTCTGATCTCAAAGAGTCACTCGCCGATGTGATCGAGCTGGTGAGCGAGCAGGCCACGACGGATTTCGAAAAGTGCCTGACCCGCCTAAACGCCCGCCGCATTCTTGCTGTCGGGTTTCTTGGGGGGCGGATTGATCACCAGTTGGCGGTGTTGAACGTATTGGCCCGATATCGCGATAAGCAGGTCATCTTGCTGGGGCGGGATGACGTGGCTGTTATGCTGCCTGACGGTGAAATCGCGTTGGAGCTTCCGGTGGGCATGCGGCTCGCCATGATGCCGCTTGCAAAAGCGCGGGTGTGGAGCAGCGGGCTGCGCTGGGATGTCAGCGGTCAGGAAATGACACCTGATGGGTTCAACAGTTCATCCAATGAGGTCGCAGGGCCGGTGACGATCCGGTCGGAAGGACCGGTGTTGCTTTCTATCCCGCCGGAGGAGCTGCAGGCACTTTGGGACGCACTGCCAGATGACGTTCCCGGAAAATGATATAGAGGCCAGAGGCGACGCTTATCAGAATACCGACCGTGGCCAACCCGTTCGGAAGGTCACTAAACACGATCCAGCCCACAAGCGTTGTAAACGGGATTTCCACATATTGGATCGGGGCGAGCGTGGCCGCAGGTGCGAACCGTAGGCTCGACGTCATAAACAGGTGCGCGACGGTGCCGACGGCGCCCATGGTCAACAACAGCCAAACGATGCGCGGAGTCACGGCATCCAGTTTGGCGGCCTCTGGGAACAGGAACAGCAGCGGGAATAGAAGGATCGACGCCTGAGCACCGCTGATAATCTGGAGCGGGATCGGTTTGACGTGTTTTGACATGGACCGCGTGACCAGCATGAACGCGGAAAAGAACCCCGCACAGGCGAGCGGCCAGAGCGCCGGCCAACCCACGGTCACAAAGTTCGGCTGAATCACCAAAAGCGTCCCGACGAACCCCGCGATACAGGCGCCCAGACGGTGCAGGCCGACTTCTTCGTTCAGAAACATCCAGCCGAGGATCAGGCTCAGGAACGGCATGACGTAGGCAATCGCGATGGCATCCACCATGGCGAGGTATTGCAGTGAGATAAACATCGTCCCGATCCCACCAATGAGCAGCAGGGTCCGGATGATCGTCATCCCAAGGATGCTGCGGGGCGGGAGGATTTGTTCACGCCCTGCGATAGCGATCGGTAGCAACAGCAGCGTCTGAACGGCAAAGCGAACCAGCAAAACCAGCACAATGCCCACGTCCTGCCCCAGAATTTTGACAATCGCATCGCTGATCGGGATCGACATGCTAAAGCCGATCATTAACAAAATTCCGAGCAGGGGACGGTTTTGGTTCATATAGCCTCAGCAGTTGGGGACATTAACGGCGAGCCCGCCGAGGGACGTCTCTTTGTACTTTGCGTGCATGTCGACGCCGGTTTGTCGCATCGTTTCAATGGCCGAGTCCAGCGGAACGAGGTGGGTGCCATCCCCGCGCAGGGCCAACGATGCGGCTGAGACCGCTTTGATAGCGCCGAGCCCGTTGCGTTCGATACACGGCACTTGAACCAATCCGCGTACCGGATCGCAAGTCATACCGAGGTGGTGTTCAAGCGCGATTTCGGCCGCGTTTTCGATCTGTTCGGGGGTTCCGCCCATCACCGCTGCCAGTCCGGCAGCCGCCATCGCTGAGGCCGAGCCAACTTCGGCCTGACAGCCGCATTCCGCACCGGAGATAGAGGCGTTGTATTTAATCAGCCCGCCAATTGCGGCTGCGGTCAAAAGGAATTCGGGCACTTTGGATGCCGTCGCACCGGGAACATGGTCGAGCCAGTAACGGATCACGGCAGGCATAACACCCGCTGCACCGTTCGTGGGGGCGGTGACGACTTGCCCGCCAGCGGCGTTCTCTTCGTTCACGGCCATGGCGTAGGTCGCCATCCAGTCGTTGATCTGATGCGGCGCGGCCAGGTTCATGCCGCGTTCTTCCATCAGCTTGTCATGGATGCACTTCGCGCGGCGTTTGACCTTGAGCCCACCGGGGAGGATGCCTTCGGTCGCAAGTCCGCGTTCGATACAGGCGTTCATGACCTCCCAGATGCGTTCAATTCCGCGGTTCAAGTCGTTGAACCCGCGACGGGACAGTTCGTTCTTGCGCTTCATTTCCGAAATGGACAGACCGCTCTCGGCCGCCATATCAAGCATTTCAGCGGCAGATTTGAACGGGAATGGCACCGGTGCACCGTCGTCCGTGTCCTTGCCTTCGGCGAGTTCCTGTTCTGTCAGGACAAACCCGCCACCGACGGAATAATAGGTCACTTCGGTCACAACGTCGCCCTGCGCGTCTAGTCCGAACAGCATCAACCCGTTGGCGTGCCCTTCGAGGTTTGGACCGTAGTCAAAGACAACATCGTCTTTCGGTACGAATTTCAGTTCGGGGAGTCCTTCGGGCGTGATGGTGCCCTCTGTGTTAATGCGCTCCAGTTCGGCTTCGGCTTTCTCGGCGTCGTAGGCGTCAGGCGTAAAACCGGCCAGACCGAGTATGACGGCACGGTCGGTCGCGTGGCCCACTCCAGTAAAGGCGAGCGACCCGTGAAGCGATGCACGAACTCCAGCGACCGAAAACGGTTGCGCGCGGAGGTGTTCGAGGAATCGTTCGTCTGCCACCATCGGGCCCATGGTGTGAGAAGACGACGGGCCAACGCCCACCTTGAACATGTCAAAGACAGAGAGAAACATCTAAAGTGCGCTTCCTTCGGGAGGATTGGGATAAGAGGGGGCGGAAAACGGCGTCGGGCCGAGGCCTTCGGCTGTGACCGCAGAAAGGGTGGCGGTGCGTGTGTCCATCGCCTGTGCAAAGCGGTGCAGGGATGGCCAGCGGGTCAGGTCAAACCAATCGGTTTCACCCGATGGATAAAGGGCAAGCCAACGCAGCATCGGGGCTACATAGCAAGCCAGAACAGACGGCGGCGTCAGGTCAGGGCCATCCGCGAGAATGTCGAGCAAACCGATCAGGCGGGCTTTGGTCGCATCACGAAGGCCGTCTGCGTCTTTGGCGTATTTTTTTGCGTAGAAAAGCATCCGCAGGGCAGGGTGCAGGGTATTGGACAGCCAGAACAGCCATTTCAACGCGTCCGCGCGTTCGGGATCACCTACCGCCGGAAAGAGGGCGTTGTGACGATCTGCCAGCCACAAAAGGATTGCTGCGGTTTCAAACAGTGTCCCGTCTGGCGTTTCCAGCACGGGGATCAATCCATTCGGGTTCAGGGCAAGGTATTCTGGTGAGCGTTGCGCCTTGGCTTTGCGATCAACCAACACGGCTTCAAAAGGAATACCGATCTCTTCCAGCGCCAGTCGGACGCAGAGAGAGGCATTGTCAGGAGCGTAATGCAGGCGATAGGGCGTAGTCATGAAGACGACTGTAGCGCTGCAGTTTGATCAAACCAGTCGGTTTACGACCCCGTCTACGGAAATTGCGGCCTAGCGCCACAGGTTTTCCGGTCGGTTCCTCTCGCACACTGGGGGGAATGCGCCTATAACTTCTGGGGAATCCTGCCAACCGGAGCTGTCTACACATGTCCGCTGATCTGTCTCCCATCGACAAAGCCAAATTCGTCGCCGCAAAGCGTGCCACGGAATATGTGCAAAGCGGCATGAAGGTCGGATTGGGGACAGGCTCAACCGCTGCTTGGCTGGTGAAATGTCTGGGTGAATTGGTCCGCGAAGACGGCCTGAAAATCAAAGGCGTTCCCACGTCCAGCCGAACCGCCGCGCTTGCCCGCAATGTCGGGATCGAAGTGATTTCTCTGGATGAGGCAAAGTGGCTCGACCTGACCATAGACGGGGCGGACGAATTCGATCCGAACCTGAACCTTATCAAAGGCGGCGGTGGCGCGCATTTGCAGGAAAAGATCGTGGCGACGTCGTCGGACCGGATGATTGTTATTACGGATGCGTCCAAAGGTGTCGAAACATTGGGCGCGTTCCCGCTCCCTGTCGAAGTGATCCCGTTCGGGTGGCAAACGACCCGCGCGATCATTGATGAAGCGCTTGTCGGTATGGATATCCTTGGCCGCGAGGTGACACTGCGGATGAACGGGGACGTGCCTTACGTCACCGACGAAGGAAACCACATCCTTGATCTGCATCTGAAACGGATTGGAAACCCGCGTCAGCTTAGCCTCGTTATCAACCAGATTCCGGGGGTGGTGGAGAACGGTCTGTTCATCGATATCTGTGACACCGTGGTGATCGGCTATGGCGACGGAAAGGTCGAGGTTCGGGACATCCACGAAGGGTCCGTTTCCGAAGAAAAATACGATTTCATGTACGAAGATAACCTTTTCACCGATATCTCGGACTAAGAGGATGACTTGTGCGTGTGGGCAGGTTGACCGTTGACCCCTGCCATCCCACATCCGACGGAACCAAGATTTAACTAGCGGAGAGCCCCATGTCTTTTGATTACGATCTGTTTGTTATCGGAGGCGGATCAGGCGGCGTCCGCGCGGCGCGCGTTGCTGCAGGCACAGGGGCCAAGGTTGGTCTTGCCGAAGAATACCGCATGGGCGGCACCTGCGTAATCCGCGGCTGCGTGCCGAAGAAACTGATGGTGTTTGCCAGCGAATATCATGACGCATTTGCGGACGCACGGGCCTATGGTTGGGACGTGCAGGACGGCACGTTCGGCTGGACAGCTTTCCGTGAAAAGATGGATGCAGAACTGAACCGGCTCGAAGGGATTTACGGCAAACTCCTCGATGGGTCGGGTGTGACCCACTACGCCGCGCGAGCGACGCTGAAAGACGAACACACGGTCACGCTGTCGACCGGAGAGGAATTCACCGCGAAACACATTCTGGTCGCCGTTGGTGGTCGTCCGACCCTACCGGACCTCCCGAATGCGGAACTGGGGATCACCTCGAACGATATCTTCCTGTTGGAAGAATTGCCGAAATCCATCCTGATCATCGGTGGCGGCTACATCGCCTGTGAATTCGCAGGTATTCTGCACGGTCTGGGCGTCGAGGTGACGCAATATTACCGTGGGGCGCAAATTCTGCGTGGGTTTGACGACGAAGCCCGTGGTCTGATCGCTGACCAGATGCAGGCTCGCGGGATCGATATTCACTGCGGCACCAACGTCATCGAGATGGAAGACCGTGACGGCAAGATATGGACCAAAGCCACGAATGGTACCGAAAGGACCTTTGACAAGGTGATGTTTGCGACGGGCCGGACACCGAACACTGATACGCTCGGGCTGGAAAATGCAGGGGTGGAGCTTGGCCGTCGCGGAGAGATCGTCGTCGACGAATACAACCAGACCAACGTTCCTTCGATCTATGCCGTCGGGGACGTGACGGACCGTGTTCAATTGACCCCTGTTGCGATCCGCGAGGCGATGGCCTTTGTCGAAACCGTGTTCAATGGCAACCCGACCCCTGTCGATCATGACCTGATCCCGTCGGCAGTGTTCACTCAACCGGAGTTTGGCACCGTGGGCCTGACCGAAGAGCAAGCCCGCGAACAGGAACCGATCGAGGTCTACTGTAGTTCGTTCCGCCCGATGCAGACGCTCTTTGCTGGGCGTGATGACCGCGTGATGATGAAGCTCATTGTGTCGCAAGCCACCCGCAAGGTTCTGGGGGTACATATCGTTGCCCCGCAAGCCGGTGAGATGATCCAGATGGTTGGTATCGCCGTCAAAATGGGCGCAACAAAAGAAGATTTCGACCGCGTGGTCGCGGTTCATCCGACGATGGCCGAAGAATTGGTTACAATGAAAACACCCATTCGCACCGCTTGAAAATCGGGGCAAAGCAACCAAATTTGTACGAACGGCTCCGTGAGGGGCACAACAATAGGGAATAGCGCAGCATATGGCTGATAATAATGGCGGCCCTTGGGGCGGCGGCGGAGGCAACAGAGGTGGCTCTGGCGGCAATGGCGACGACCGTAACACCCGACCGGAAAACAACGGTCCGCGACGTCCAGGCGGACAGGGGCAAGGCCCCGGTCTGGACGAATTCCTGACCAAAGGTCAGGAGCAGTTCCGCGTCATCTTTGGTGGTGGCAGAAATGGGGACAACGGTTCAGGCGGCGCCGGTGGCGCTGGTGGTCCAAAACTGACCGCTGGTCTGATCGGATTGATCGCGCTGGGCGCGGTGGCTGTTTGGGGCGCTGCGTCGTTCTACACCGTCAAACCCGAAGAAAAATCGGTCGAACTGTTCCTTGGAGAATTCCACAAGGTCGGAAACCCCGGTCTTCACTTTGCACCGTGGCCGCTGGTGACGCGTGAAATCCTGCAGGTATCGACCGAACGGAAAATCGAAATCGGGAAATCGACAACAGGTACCGATCGCGGCCTGATGCTGACCGGTGACGAAAATATCGTTGATATCGATTTCGAAGTGATCTGGAACATCAACGATCCGCAGAAATACCTGTTTAATCTGGCAGACCCCGCTGCGACAATTGCGGCTGTGTCTGAATCCGCCATGCGCGAGATTATTGCCCAGACCGAGCTCGATCCGATCCTAAGCTCGGGTCGTGGCGCGATTGCGATCCAGTTGTCCGAACTCGTTCAATCGACGTTGAACAGCTATGACAGCGGTGTGACCGTGGTCCGTGTCAACTTTGACCATGCCGATCCGCCCGAACCGGTGGTGGCATCGTTCCAGAAAGTACAAGACGCTGACCAAGAAGGACGTCGTGTACAGTCGCTGGCGACCGCCTATTCTAACCGTGTTGTCGCCCAAGCCCGTGGTGAAGCTGCCCAGATCGTTCAGGGAGCCGAAGCCTACCGTGCCGAGGTCGTCAACGGTGCAAAAGGTGACGCGAGCCGCTTCCTTGCCATTCTCGAAGAATACCAGATCGCACCGGAGGTGACGCGCCGCCGGATGTATCTGGAAACCATGGAACAGGTGATTGGCGGGTCTGACGTGACGCTTATTGACGGAAACTCCGGTGGGAACGATGTCGTGCCTTACCTCCCTCTTGCTGAAGTGCGCCGAACAACTGATGGAGGGTCGAACTAATGCGTAATTCCGCTTTTCTGATCGGCGCAGTCGTCGTTGCAGGTGCTGTCGCCTTGTCCTCGATCTTTATCGTTGATGAACGCGAAAAAGCACTGGTGCTGCAATTCGGGGAAATCGTTCGGGTTGAAGAAAACCCCGGTCTTCGGTTCAAAATCCCGTTCATCCAAGAAGTCGTCACCTATGACGACCGTATCCTGAGCCGTGACATGTCATCGCTCGAGGTGACGGACAGCAACAACCGCCGTGCGATTGTTGACGCCTTTGCACGTTACAAGATCGATGATGCCGAAGCCTTCCGTCGTGCTGTTGGTGCAGGCGGAGAATCCACGGCTGCGGACAGGCTCGATGCGATCCTGCGGGCCAAGACCCGTCAGGTTCTGGGTACTGTGACCCAAGAGGAAATCCTGTCACCGGACCGTGCGGCGCTTACCATGCGCATCCGGAATGCTGCGACAGACGAAGCGCGCTCTTTGGGACTTCAGGTGATCGACGTGCGTCTGAAACGGACGGACCTTCCGCAGTCCAACCTGGTTGCGACCTACAACCGTATGGCCGCTGCACGTGAACAGGTGGCCGCCGACCTCATCGCTCGCGGTGAAGAAGCCGCACAGCGTATCCGCGCCGCAGCAGACCGTGAAGTGACCGAGCTCGTGTCCGATGCAGAACGTCAGGCACAGATTATCCGTGGTGAGGCTGACGCCGAACGGAACGGTATTCTGGCCGAAGCCTATGGCGCTGATCCGGATTTCTTTGCCTTCCAACGATCGATGAACGCTTATGTGGCGATGCTCGAAGGTGGGAAGCCGGCGATGGTTCTGTCACCGGACAATGATTTCTTCCGGTTCCTCAACTCCGAGGTCGGGGAATGATCCTCACCTACTTCGGAGTGGCCTTCGGGCTGGTTCTGATTATCGAGGGCTGGCCTATGCGCTGGCCCCTTCGCTTGTCGAGAAGATGCTGAAAGCGATGGCGACGCTGTCCCTTACTCAAAGACGCTGGATGGGGCTATTGTCCGTAGCCTTGGGTGTTTTTCTGGTCAATCTGTTCCTCAGCGTTTTACACTAACGATCACAGCTGTTTGAGGTGGGCTTGTTTGTAACCCTCCTCCTCGGCAAAGTCGGCGCAGCTTCGGCTTTGTTCCGAACACTACAAATGGAGAGGCCCGTGACATCTCAAGTTCTCGTACTGCCGCGTCAGTCACACCGTCGTGTGACCCTGCCGTTGGCGTTTCTCGTAACCGCGTTCCTGTTTTTGGTTCAGGCCCTATCGGCGCAGGCGCAAGATCGCCCGATCAGTTTTGCCGATCTGGCAGATCAGGTGAGCCCCGCCGTGGTGAATATCACCACCAACACGCTGGTATCCACCAATACCGATCCGCAGGGCGTTGTCCCCAAAGGCAGCCCGTTCGAAGATTTCTTCCGTGATTTTCAGGATCAGGGACCGCGTCGTTCGACCGCCCTTGGTTCCGGTTTCGTGATTTCTGCGGACGGCTATATCGTGACGAATAACCACGTCATCGAAGGCGCGGATGAAATCCTGATCGAATTCTTCCCCGGAGGCGGCACCCCGATGGAGGCCACTCTGGTCGGGACCGACCCAAACACCGATATCGCGCTTCTCAAAGTCGAAGCCACTGATCTGCCGCATGTGTCCTTTGGCAACAGCGACACCGCGCGCGTTGGTGATTGGGTGATGGCGATGGGGAATCCGTTGGGGCAGGGGTTTTCGGTTTCGGCCGGTATCGTGTCCGCCCGTAACCGGTCTCTGTCCGGCACCTATGACGATTACATCCAGACCGATGCGGCGATTAACCGTGGGAACTCCGGTGGTCCGTTGTTCAACCTCGATGGTGACGTCGTTGGTGTGAACACTGCGATCCTGTCGCCGAACGGCGGTTCGATCGGTATCGGTTTCTCAATGGCGTCCAACGTGGTCAGCAACGTTGTCGATCAGCTTCGTGAATTCGGGGAGACCCGCCGCGGCTGGCTTGGCGTGCAAATTCAGGACGTGACGCCGGATATGGTTGACGGCATCGCAGGGCTTGAAGCGGCCGTTGGCGCATTGGTCAATTCCGTACCACCGGGTCCGGCAATGAACGCCGGTGTAGAAGCCGGTGACGTGATCCTGTCCTTCGACGGTCAGGAAGTCACCGACACCCGCGAGCTTGTCCGCATTGTCGCCGAAGCTCCGGTTGGCAAGGCCGTGGTATTGGACATCCTGCGCCGTGGCGAACGGATTGACGTGACCGTAACGCTTGGTCGTCGTGAAACCGCTCAGGCGTCGATGCCCGGTAGCGAAGCCCCGATGGAGCCTGCGGAACCAGAGCAGACCGAGCTTTTGGGTCTTACCCTGTCGCAAGTGAACAAAGCGATGATCGATGAGTATGGCCTTGCTCCGAATGCAACCGGGCTTGTGGTGACGGACCTTGATCCGATGTCCGACGCCGTTTCCAAAGGGTTGCAACCGGGTGATCTGATCACTCAGGTCAATCAGGTGGATGTTGCGACGGTGGCAGAGTTTGAAGACCAGATTGCCATGGCGCGCGACGGTGGCCGCCGGTCTGTACTCGTGTTCGTCAATCGTGAAGGCATGAACCGGTTTATGTCCCTGCGACTGGACTGATCGATCCGATAGATGATGCAAAAGGGCGCCCGTTGCGGCGCCCTTTTCTTTTGTCCGGTCCGGTGCTACATGCGCGACAGGCGCTTTGTGGCCTGCCGCTCGCCCCTTCGGGGATGGTGAACCAAGCATGACCTTCTTTGCCCAACGCATGATGACGTGGCAGGATGGTAACGCGAGCCCCATCGACTGACAGCCCACGTCCATGGATGGACAAAGATGAACGATATCCTCTCACCGGTTTTCGCAACCGTTCCGACTCTGAAACTCCGCGCCAAACGTCTGCGCGACGGGACCGAGATGACCCACTCCCAAGCGCTGGAGGCACTGGCCCATCAGGCCGGTCTGCGCGATTGGAACACGCTCGTGGCAAAGGCCGCGCCGAAACCCACGATGCAATGGTTGAAACAGGGTGACATGGTCGCCGGCCGTTACCTAGGCCAGCCGTTCGTGGCGACGTTACACCGGTTGCAATCGTCTTTTGCAGGTGGCGTGCATGGTGTTGTCCTGCGTTTTTCCGAACCGCTAGAGATCACGCCCGGGTCGCTCCTTGGTCATACCCGTCGGCAAATCCATATGGAGATCAACGATGACGGTATTTCGGACAATGTGACCTCTGACGGTCAGCCGCATCTGGTGATCGAGCTCTAGTTCGAGAGCCCCAAATCCTCGGGTGTCAGGGCGACCAGCCCGAGGATACGGGCAGTCTGAATCGCCAAAAGCGGGCTATCGATGTTGGTCTGCTGACGTTGATAGAGCCGCACAGCGCTTTCGGTATGGGCATCCATCTGTCCGGTGATCCGCGCCTGATAATAGCCGCGCGTCGCCAGTGCCCGTTGGAGGCTGGCGATGAAATCGACCGACATATTTTCGGGACAAACGGTTTCAAACAGAACCTCGCGGCGTTCGCGGAGGATCTGCTGGTTCGTGACCGTCTGGTAGGTCGGATTGGCGATGACCTCTCCGTTTGGGCCGGTCAGCGTGTCGGATAGCTGCGTGTGACTGGTTTCGACGTTGGTCAGGGCAGGCGTCACGTCATGGCCGTAACAGCGGCCATAGTGGTCGACTTCGATCTGGGATGCTGTGAACTCTGGCGGATTCGAATAGGGCGGCACCCCACCGTCCGTGCACGCGGACAGGGTCAGCCCTAAAAGGGCTGCAAAGGGTAGGGTGCGTTTCATCGGGCCTGCTCTGCCTCTCGTTTTGGGAAAGTATATCGCATGTTTCGATAGCTCGCGCAATTTTTATGGCAGGGACTGGCGGGGCGGTGAACAGTCGCCTAAGTAGGGTTGGAGATTTTATAGCGAAGGGCGCAGCACGATGGCCAAAATCACCTATGTCGAACACAATGGCACCGAACACACCGTTGAAGTAAAAAACGGGATGACAGTCATGGAAGGTGCGCGTGACAACGGCATTCCCGGGATCGAAGCTGACTGCGGCGGGGCCTGCGCCTGCTCTACCTGTCACGTCTATGTTCGTGACGAATG
>JBNKUW010000006.1:0-38740 GCA_050298835.1 Marivivens sp. | reverse complement strand
CGATCACCTATAGCGAAGGGCCACCAATAGGTGGCCCTTTTGCTGTGAAAATACCTTAAAAATAAGGTCCATTCACCCGCTAGCCACCAAATGTAGCGGTTTCCTCAAAAGAGCTGATATTAGTGGTTGCTAAGGTGTCTGCGCGCGTGTATTGGGCGCAGGTTCGCTATTGGTGAACAGCCGAGGAGGGATTCGTTCCGCCTCTAGGTTCGAAGTGGGGACGCAATGGTGCGCTCTCGACCTCTCAACTGAAATTAGCCGCGAAAGGCAATGAAATGGCCGCACAAAGCCAAAACATTCGCATTCGGCTCAAGGCTTTTGATTACCGAGTTCTGGATGCCAGCACTCAGGAAATCGTAAGCACTGCGAAACGCACCGGCGCCTCTGTGCGCGGTCCGATTCCGCTGCCGAACAAGATCGAAAAATTCACCGTTCTGCGTGGTCCGCACGTCGACAAGAAGTCGCGCGACCAGTTCGAAATCCGCACTCACAAGCGTCTGCTTGATATCGTGGATCCGACCCCGCAGACCGTTGACGCCCTGATGAAGCTCGACCTCGCCGCTGGCGTAGACGTCGAGATCAAAGTCTAAGGAGGGCATAGATTATGCGCTCTGGCGTTATTGCAAAAAAAATCGGCATGACCCGCCTGTTCATGGAAGATGGTAAACAGATCCCTGTGACCGTTCTTCAACTGGACAACCTGCAGGTCGTTGCTCAGCGTACTGTTGAAAATGACGGCTACTCTGCTGTTCAGCTCGGCGCTGGCTCTGCCAAAGCTAAAAACACCTCCAAAGCCCTGCGTGGTCACTTTGCTGCTGCAAAAGTTGAACCCAAGCGCAAGGTTGCGGAATTCCGCGTTGATCCGGAAAACCTGATTCCGGTTGGTGCCGAAATCATCGCCGATCACTACTTCGAAGGTCAGTATGTTGACGTTTCGGGTACCTCGATCGGTAAAGGTTTCGCCGGTGCCATGAAGCGCCACAACTTCGGTGGTCTTCGCGCGACACACGGTGTTTCCATCTCGCACCGTTCGCACGGTTCCACGGGTCAGTGTCAGGATCCGGGCCGCGTGTTCAAAGGCAAGAAAATGGCCGGTCACATGGGTGCTGCCCGTGTTACCACCCAGAACCTTCAGGTCGTTCGTACCGACGCTGACCGTGGTCTGATCATGGTTAAAGGCGCCGTTCCGGGCTCCAAAGGTGGCTGGGTCACCGTCAAGGACGCGGTTAAGAAACCGACCCCTGATAACCTGGTTCTGCCCGCCGCTCTGAAATCGGACGCTGCTCCGGTTGAGGCTGCTGCTGAAGGAGGCGAAAACAATGAAGGCTGAAGCTATCAAACTTGATGGCGCCGCCGCAGGTTCCGTCGAACTGAACGACGAAATCTTCGGTCTGGAGCCGCGCGCCGACATTCTTCACCGTGTGGTCCGCTGGCAGCGTGCGAAAGCACAGCAGGGCACCCACAAGGTTCTGACGAAGTCGGAAGTGTCGTACTCGACCAAGAAGATCTACCGCCAAAAAGGCACCGGTGGCGCACGTCACGGTTCCAAGAAGGCTCCGATCTTCCGTCACGGTGGTGTTTACAAGGGCCCGACCCCGCGTTCGCACGCACACGAGCTGACCAAGAAGTTCCGTCAACTGGGTCTTCGTCACGCACTGTCCGCCAAAGCGAAAGCTGGCGAGCTGGTCGTGATCGAAAACGCTGATCTGGGCGAAGCAAAAACTTCGGCTCTGGCCAAGCAAGTTGCTAGCCTGGGTTGGAAGCGCGCGCTGATCATCGACGCAGCAGTTAACGAAAACTTCGCTAAGGCTGCTCGCAACCTGGAAACTGTAGACGTTCTCCCGACCATGGGTGCGAACGTTTACGACATCCTCCGCAGTGATACTCTGGTGATCACAAAGGCGGGTGTTGAAGCTCTGGAGGCTCGTTTGAAATGAGCGCGAAAGCAGAACACTACGACGTGATCCGCAAGCCGATCATCACCGAGAAAGCAACCATGGCATCCGAATCCGGTGCTGTTGTTTTCGAAGTGGCGAAAGACGCAAACAAACCGCAGATCAAAGAAGCTGTTGAGGCTCTCTTTGGTGTGAAGGTCAAATCGGTAAACACCGTTGTGACCAAAGGTAAAGTAAAGCGTTTCCGCGGCACAGTCGGTACCCGTAACGACGTCAAAAAAGCCTACGTTACCCTCGAAGAAGGTAACACCATTGACGTATCCACCGGTCTTTGATCGGTAGATGAACGAATTGGAAGGGGCCCTCGCTTGTGCGGGGGCCTTTTTCGTTTTGTGGTGGATTGCAGGCCGGACCTCGACCGACGGTCATTCGGTCTGACGGGTAGAGAATTTTCGGGCGTGGAAACCTAAGAAAATTGGTCCCTTTCGCCCTAGACTCCTACGCAAACAGCCACTATACCCCGCCCATCCTAGGCTTCGGATTCGCTCCGGGGCCTATGATTTTTGGAATACGGGGACCTTCGGGGCCCTTTAACTGCAGGGATTTACCTCCCTCAAAGCAACGGAAAACAGAAACATGGCACTCAAGTCGTATAAACCGACGACGCCGGGCCAGCGTGGGCTGGTACTGATCGACCGTTCGGAGCTTTGGAAAGGTCGTCCGGTCAAGTCTCTCACCGAGGGTCTGACCAGCAAAGGCGGCCGGAACAACACCGGACGGATCACCATGCGTCGCAAAGGTGGTGGCGTTAAGCGTCTCTACCGTATCGTGGATTTCAAGCGTAACAAATTCGACGTCACCGGCGTTGTAGTTCGCATTGAATATGACCCCAACCGGACCGCATTCATCGCACTGATCCAGTACGAAGATGGCGAGAAGGCCTACATCCTGGCCCCGCAGCGTCTGGCAGTTGGCGACAAGATCGTCGCATCGGCAAAAGCTGACATCAAACCGGGTAACGCAATGCCGTTCTCGGGTCTGCCGATTGGTACGATCGTTCACAACATCGAAATGAAACCGGGCAAGGGCGGTCAGATCGCTCGTGCTGCTGGTACGTACGCCCAGTTCGTCGGTCGTGACGGTGGCTACGCTCAGATCCGCCTGTCTTCGGGTGAACTGCGTCTGGTCCGTCAGGAGTGCATGGCAACTGTTGGTGCCGTTTCGAACCCTGACAACTCGAACCAAGACTTCGGTAAAGCCGGTCGTATGCGCCACAAAGGCATTCGTCCGTCCGTCCGCGGTGTTGCGATGAACCCGATCGACCACCCGCACGGTGGTGGTGAAGGCCGCACATCCGGTGGTCGTCACCCGGTTACCCCGTGGGGCAAACCGACCAAAGGCGCCCGCACCCGTAACAAGAAAAAAGCGTCTTCGAAGCTCATTCTTCGTTCGCGTCACGCTAAGAAAGGGCGCTAAGATATGTCTCGCTCTGTATGGAAAGGTCCGTTCGTCGATGCTTACGTGCTTAAGAAAGCCGAAGCAGCCCGCGAATCCGGCCGCAATGAAGTGATCAAAATCTGGTCGCGTCGCTCGACGATCCTGCCCCAGTTCGTGGGTCTGACGTTCGGCGTCTACAACGGCCAGAAGCACATTCCTGTGCTGGTATCTGAAGATATGATCGGTCAGAAATTCGGTGAATACTCGCCGACCCGTACCTACTACGGGCATGCTGCCGACAAAAAAGCGAAGCGGAAGTAAGTCATGGGCAAGGCACAGAACCCCCGCCGCGTGGCAGACAACGAAGCAATGGCTAAACTGCGCATGCTTCGCACCAGCCCGCAGAAACTCAACCTCGTCGCTGCGATGATCCGTGGCAAGAAGGTAGAAAAGGCCCTTTCGGACCTGACCTTCTCGAACAAGCGGATCGCTGTAGATGTGAAGAAATGCCTTCAGTCTGCAATTGCCAACGCCGAGAACAACCACAACCTCGACGTTGATGAACTGGTCGTTGCCGAGGCTTATGTTGGCAAAAACCTGACCATGAAGCGCGGTCGCCCGCGTGCACGTGGCCGTTTTGGCAAGATCATGAAGCCGTTTTCGGAACTCACCATCAAGGTGCGTCAGATTGAGGAGCAAGCCTAATGGGTAACAAAGTAAACCCCGTCGGTATGCGTCTTCAGGTCAACCGCACCTGGGACAGCCGCTGGTACGCCGACACCAAAGACTACGGTGACCTTCTTCTTGAAGACCTGAAGATCAAGGACTTCATCAAGAAAGAAGCCAAACAAGCTGGTATCGCTCGTGTGATCATCGAACGCCCCCACAAGAAATGCCGCGTAACCATCCACGCAGCACGTCCGGGCGTGATCATCGGCAAAAAAGGCGCTGACATCGAAGTTCTCCGCAAGAAGCTCTCGGCTCTGACCGAAAGCGAACTGCACCTGAACATCGTTGAAGTCCGCAAGCCGGAACTGGACGCAGCACTGGTTGCTGAATCCATCGGTCAGCAGCTGGAACGTCGTGTTTCCTTCCGTCGCGCTATGAAGCGTGCGGTACAGAACGCGATGCGCATGGGCGCCCTCGGCATCCGTGTAAACGTTGCCGGTCGTCTTGGTGGCGCTGAAATCGCACGTACCGAATGGTACCGCGAAGGCCGCGTTCCGCTTCACACCCTGCGCGCTGACATCGACTATGCTCTGTTCGAGGCTTCGACCCCGTACGGCATCATCGGTATCAAAGTGTGGATCTTCAAAGGCGAAATCATGGAGCACGATCCGTCGGCTCGTGAACGTCGCCAAGCCGAACTGCAAGACGCACCCGCCCCGCGCGGTGCCGGCGGCCGTCGCTAAGGAGATAGATAAATGCTTCAACCTAAGCGCACAAAATTCCGCAAGATGCACAAAGGCCGTATCCACGGTCAAGCAAAAGGCGGCAGCGACCTGAACTTTGGCACATTTGGCCTCAAAGCACTCCAGCCCGAGCGTGTTACTGCACGCCAGATCGAGGCTGCTCGTCGTGCGATGACCCGTCACATGAAACGTCAAGGTCGTGTTTGGATCCGTATCTTCCCGGATACCCCGGTTACCGCAAAACCCATCGAAGTTCGTATGGGTAAAGGTAAGGGTTCCGTTGATCGTTGGACCTGCAAAGTGAAGCCGGGCCGCGTCATGTTCGAAATCGACGGTGTTTCCGAAGAGATCGCACGTGAGGCACTGCGTCTGGCCGCTATGAAGCTGCCGATCAAGACCCGCACCGTGGTTCGCGAAGACTGTTAAGTCTTTAACTTTTCGGACTCGTTTCCGGACAGTTTGAATATTAGAGCCCCCGCTGGATCATTCCGCGGGGGCTTTTTTGTCCATTGGAAGGAGATCAAACTAATAAATTGATCTAGGTCAAATACGGAAAAATATTAAAAAAATAGCATATGTAACTCTTAGCAGGTGCATGAAGTGGGGATGTGTGCCCGCAGTATTTTCATTGAGAGGAGCAATGAAATGGCACATGTCGTCGTCTTGGGAGCTGGTCTTGGCGGTGTGATTATGGCCTATGAGGTCAAGGATCATCTCGGGGCTGGTCACGAAGTTACGGTGATCAATCAGGGGGACAAATTCAATTTTGTCCCGTCAAATCCTTGGGTCGCTGTTGGATGGCGAACCAAGGAGGAAATTCAGGTCGATCTAAACGACGTATTGAAACGTCGGAGTATTGAGCTGCGGCCAGAGGGCGCAAAGCGTGTTTTTCCGGAAGAAAACCGCGTTGAACTCATGACCGGAGAGAACGTCACCTACGACTATCTGATCTTGTCGACCGGACCAGAGTTGGCATTTGATGAAATCGAGGGCTTTGGCCCTGATGCCAACACCACTTCGATTTGTCACGTAGATCATGCGCTCAAAGCGAAGACACAGTTCGATGATCTGGTTAAAAACCCCGGTCCTGTGATCATTGGCGCTGTTCAAGGGGCAAGTTGCTTTGGCCCAGCATATGAATTCTGCTTCATCCTTGAAACGGCCTTGCGTCAGGCCAAGGTTCGTGACCGCGTTCCGATGACATTTGTCACGTCAGAGCCTTATGTGGGCCATCTCGGTCTGGATGGGGTTGGGGATACCAAGGGGCTTCTCGAAAGCGAATTGCGTGAGAAACACATCAAGTTCATCACAAACGCTCGTGTCGTGAAGGTCGAACCCGACAAGATGATCGTCGAAGAAGTGAACGAAGACGGCACTGTCAAGAAAACGCACGAATTGCCTCAGAAATTCTCTATGATGCTGCCTGCCTTCCGTGGAGTGCCTGCAATCCGAGACATCGAAGGACTCGTTAACCCGCGCGGGTTTGTCATTGTGGACAAGCACCAGCGCAATCCGAAGTACCCGAATGTGTTCGGGATTGGTGTTGGCGTGGCAATCCCGCCGATGGGGCCGACACCGGTTCCTGTTGGGGTGCCCAAAACCGGCTTTATGATCGAAAGCATGGTCACTGCGACGGCGATAAACATTGCGACGATTGAAAAGGGCGAAGAACCGAAGGAAGTCGGGTCTTGGAACGCAGTGTGTCTGGCAGACTTTGGTGACGGTGGCGTTGCGTTTGTCGCGCAGCCGCAGATTCCACCTCGTAATGTGAACTGGTCGTCGTCCGGTAAGTGGGTTCACTATGCCAAGGTCGGCTTTGAGAAATACTTCATGCGGAAGATCCGTATCGGTAAATCAGAGCCATTCTACGAAAAAATGGCGCTCAAGGCACTCGGGATCGACAAACTCAAACAGTCCCATCGTGAAGACTGAGCCAGCTAAATGGAAAACCCCGCCGAAAGCACGGCGGGGTTTTTCGTTTATTCCCACTTGTAGTTAAAGCTGACCGAGACACGGTCAAATTCGGATTGGTTCACCGGAACTTCGTGGCGCAGCCAGCTTTCCCAAAGGAAAACATCGCCGATGTCCGGCTTCATATAGATGAATGCCTGAAGGTCGCGTCGGGCTTCTTTCTGGCGGGGAGGGGCGGCCATCATGCGGCCCGAACGCGGGTCTTCGAGTTTCAGGGATGACGTGCCGTCGGGCATGGATACGTAGGTCGTCCCCGAAATGACTGAATGTGGGTGCAGGTGCGATCCGTGGTTTCCGCCTTCGGGCAAGATGTTGATCCAGAGGTCCTCAAGAACCAGTTTCCGGCCGTCAAGGTTGTACTCTAGGTCCTTGGCGAAATTGGCGACGTGTTTATCGAGAGCCTTCTTAACTTCTTTGAATACCGGAGAGCGCCACGGCAAATCGGTCAATGACGCATAGCTGGTATAGCCCGGATAGCCGTTTTCTTCGCACCATTCTTGACCGGCTTCGTCGTCTTCCATGATTGCATAGCAGTTGTCGTGGAGTTCTTCTTCATCGATCTTGTGACCGAATTCGGTCAGGCGAGCCCTATAGAAGCGGGTGACAAAAAGGGATTCGATCTCGGCCATAGGAAACTCCTGCTAATAACGCTTGATCCGTCGGTTGCCCTGCGTCTAGCATACCAGATGTGGAAGGCACCCAAGTTTTCTTGGGTTGTTGCCTTATTTCTCTTGCCCCGAAATGACCAGTCCCCTATACGGCGCTATCTCACGATTCCCACCTATGGGATTCGTGTGCTTTGATATTCGCCCACCAGACAAAGGGTGACCCGCCATCAACGATGCGGAGCTCTCTGGTGACAGTAAAAAAGGACAAGGCTATGAACGCCAACGAACTTCGCGAGAAGACCCCGGAGCAGCTCCGGGAAGATCTGACCGCCCTCAAGAAAGAGCAGTTCAACCTGCGCTTCCAGCAGGCAACCGGTCAGCTGGAAAATACTGCGCGCATGCGCACTGTGAAGCGCGACGCTGCTCGTGTTCTCACGATCCTGAACGAAAAAGCTGCTTCGGAGGCCTAAGACATGCCCAAACGTATCCTTCAGGGTGTTGTCACCTCGAACCAAAACGAACAGACCGTAACCGTTCTGGTCGAGCGTCGCTTTAAGCACCCGCTGCTGCACAAAACCGTCCGTAAGTCGAAGAAATATCGCGCTCACGACGAGAACAACCAATTCAACGTCGGTGACACCGTCCGTATTCAGGAATGTGCACCGAAGTCGAAGACCAAACGCTGGGAAGTCATCACTGCCTAATGGCGGTGATCCCAGTTTAATCGAAACCCTGGGGATCAGGACACTACTGCAAGTCCCCCCAAAGGTCGGGAGTAACCCATGATCCAGATGCAGACCAATCTGGATGTAGCTGATAACTCTGGCGCACGCCGAGTTCAGTGCATCAAGGTCCTCGGCGGTTCACACCGTCGTTATGCGTCGGTTGGTGACATCATCGTAGTATCGGTGAAAGAAGCCATTCCGCGCGGCCGTGTTAAGAAAGGTGACGTTCGTAAGGCCGTCGTCGTTCGCACCGCCAAAGAAGTTCGCCGTGAAGACGGCACCGCAATTCGCTTTGACCGCAACGCTGCTGTTATCCTGAATAACAACGGTGAGCCGGTTGGCACCCGTATCTTCGGACCGGTTGTTCGCGAACTGCGCGCCAAAAACTTCATGAAAATCATCTCGCTTGCTCCGGAGGTGCTGTAATGGCTGCTAAACTCCGCAAAGGTGACAAAGTCATCGTTCTGGCTGGCAAAGACAAAGGCAAAACCGGCGAAATCGCTTCGGTTGACCCCAAAGCCGGCAAGGCCGTTGTCGATGGCATCAATATCGCCATCCGCCACACCCGCCAAAGCCAAACCGCACAGGGCGGCCGCCTTCCTAAGGCAATGCCGATCGACCTGTCGAACCTGGCTATCGTTGATGCAAACGGCAAAGCGACCCGCGTTGGCTTCCGTGAGGAAGACGGCAAAAAGGTTCGTTTCGCCAAATCTACCGGGGATGCGATCTGATGCTTGATACTGCAAACTATTCGCCCCGCCTGAAGGATCTTTATCGTTCGACGATCAAAGCCGCTATGAAAGAAGAGTTTGGCTACAAGAACGACATGATGATCCCGCGTCTGGACAAAATCGTCCTGAACATCGGCTGCGGTGCTGAAGCTGTTCGTGACAGCAAAAAAGCGAAATCCGCTGTCGAAGATCTGACCACAATCGCTGGTCAGCTGGCTGTTGCAACGAAAGCTAAGAAGTCCATCGCTGGCTTCCGCGTTCGTGAAGACATGCCGCTCGGCGCGAAAGTCACTCTCCGTGGCGACCGTATGTATGAATTCCTTGATCGTCTGATCACCATCGCAATGCCCCGTATCCGCGACTTCCGCGGCGTATCGGGTACTTCGTTCGATGGTCGTGGCAACTACGCCACCGGCATCAAAGAACACATCGTCTTCCCTGAAATCAACTTCGACAAAGTCGATGAGGTTTGGGGTATGGACATCGTAATTGCCACCACCGCAAAAACCGACGCGGAAGCTAAGGCGCTGTTGAAGCACTTCAACATGCCCTTCAATAGCTAAGCGCGGGGAGAGAGAATTATGGCTAAAAAATCCATGATCGAACGCGAGAAGAAGCGCGAGCGCCTGGTTGCAAAATACGCTGCCAAACGTGCCGAGCTCAAAGAGATCGCGAACGATGAATCGAAATCGATGGAAGAGCGCTTCAAGGCTCGCCTGAAGCTGGCAGAACTGCCGCGCAACAGCTCGCCCACTCGTCTTCACAACCGTTGCCAGCTTACCGGTCGTCCGCACGCGTACTACCGCAAGCTCAAGGTCAGCCGGATTAAACTGCGCGAGCTTGGCTCGAACGGCGAAATCCCCGGCCTGGTCAAGTCCAGCTGGTAAGGAGGGTTAGAACATGAACGATCCTATCGGTGATATGCTGACCCGTATCCGTAACGCTCAAATGCGTGGCAAGTCGACCGTATCGACTCCCGCTTCGAAGCTGCGCGGCTGGGTTCTGGATGTGCTTCTCGACGAAGGTTACATCCGTGGCTACGAAAAAGGCACTGACGAACGTGGTCACCCGACCATCGAAATCAGCCTGAAATACTACGAAGGCACTCCTGTCATTCGCGAACTTAAACGGGTCTCCAAACCCGGCCGTCGCGTTTACATGGGCGTCCAGGACATCCCGTCGGTCCGTCAGGGCCTCGGCGTGTCGATTGTCTCCACCCCTAAGGGTGTGATGTCGGACGCGAACGCTCGCAGCCAGAACGTTGGCGGCGAAGTGCTCTGCACCGTCTTCTAAGGAGGGTCTGATGTCTCGTATTGGTAAAAAACCGGTCGAGCTGCCCAGCGGCGTAACTGCCACTGTGTCGGGTCAGACCATCGAAGTTAAGGGTCCGAAAGGCACCCGTTCCTTCAACGCTACCGACGATGTTACTATCGCTGTCGAAGACAACGTTGTGACCGTTACCCCGCGTGGTACTTCGAAGCGTGCTCGCCAGCAGTGGGGTATGTCCCGCTCGATGGTCGAGAACCTTGTTGTTGGTGTGACCGAGGGCTTCAAGAAAGAGCTCGAGATCACTGGTGTTGGTTATCGTGCACAGATGCAGGGCAACACCCTGAAGCTGTCGCTCGGTTACTCGCATGACGTCGATTTCGAAGTTCCGGCTGGCGTAACCGTCACCGCTCCGAAGCAGACCGAAATCGTTGTGGAAGGTATCGACCAACAGCTGGTGGGGCAGGTTGCTGCCAACATCCGCGAGTGGCGCGCACCCGAGCCCTATAAGGGCAAAGGTATTCGCTACAAGGGCGAATACATCTTCCGCAAAGAAGGTAAGAAGAAGTAAGGAACGCAAAAATGGCAAAAAGCAAACGGGAACTGTTCCTCAAGCGCCGCCTGCGCGTCCGGAACAAACTTCGCGCAGTGAATGCAGGCCGTGTGCGCCTGTCGGTTCACCGCTCTTCGAAAAACATCAGTGTTCAGCTGATCGACGACGTTCAGGGCAAAACCCTGGCCGCAGCCTCGACCCTCGAAAAGGATCTTGGTTTCGTCGGCAAGAACAACATCGAAGCCGCAGCCAAAGTTGGTCAGGTTATCGCAGAGCGCGCACAAGCCGCTGGCGTGACCGAAGCCTACTTCGATCGTGGTGGGTTCTTGTTCCACGGCAAAGTGAAGGCTCTGGCCGACGCTGCGCGTGAAGCTGGTCTGAAGATCTAAGGAGACGACAAATGGCAAGAGAAGATAACCGCCGTGACCGTCGCGACCGCGACGAAGCACCGGAATTCGCCGATCGTCTCGTGGCGATCAACCGCGTCTCGAAAACTGTTAAGGGTGGTAAGCGCTTCGGCTTTGCTGCTCTGGTAGTTGTCGGTGACCAAAAAGGCCGCGTAGGCTTTGGTAAAGGTAAAGCCAAGGAGGTCCCCGAGGCCATCCGTAAGGCAACCGAGCAAGCAAAGCGCAACATGATCCGTGTTGCTCTGCGCGAAGGTCGGACCCTGCACCACGACATCGAAGGTCGTCACGGCGCCGGTCGCGTAGTGATGCGCACCGCACCGGAAGGTACCGGGATCATCGCAGGTGGCCCGATGCGTGCCGTCTTCGAAATGCTCGGCGTAAAGGACGTGGTTTCCAAGTCGTTGGGGTCGCAAAACCCTTACAACATGATCCGCGCTACCCTTGACGGTCTGAAAAAAGAAGCGTCGCCGCGTTCGGTGGCAGCACGTCGCGGCAAAAAAGTCGCCGACATTCTGCCCAAGCGTGACGAAGCTCCTGCAACCGCAGACGCTGAGGCATAAGGAGAGACACCATGGCTAAAACCATCGTCGTCAAACAGATCGGTTCTCCGATCCGCCGTCCCGCTAAACAGCGCGCAACGCTGATTGGCCTCGGCCTGAACAAAATGCACAAGACTCGTGAACTCGAAGACACACCTTCGGTTCGCGGCATGGTCGAAAGCATTCCGCACCTCGTCGAGATCATCGAAGAGCGCGGCTAAAGATTAGAGCGGAAGCTTTTCCGTTTCTCACAACACCCCGTCGGCAACGACGGGGTGTTTTCGTTTGTTTCTAATCGAACGCGCATCACTTCTTAGTTAATGCTGCGTTGCAGCGATATGCGCTTCGTGCATGGCGGGAAGTCCAAACTGGAAATTGTTAGCGCCTGACAGTCGACCTATATTTGGATCAGGAAGAGGACGAAAGAAACACCAACTCCTGCCGGGGCAACCGGCCCCAGCAACGCAAAGGAACACCAAAATGGCACATATCTCTCTGCACGCACCCCGCGCTTTTCACTTTGACTTCGCAGCACGCATTCAAGCTGTCGTCGACGCTTTCAAAGCACGCGTCGCGTATCGGAAATCCTTCAATCAGATCAGCATGGAGTTGAACTCGATGACTGACCGCGATCTTGCCGACATCGGCATTTCCCGTGGAATGATTGTTCAAGTCGCTCGTGAAGGCGCTCGCAAAGCCTAATCCGAGTACCATCGTCTGACGGGCCCCGACGGAAACGCCGGGGCTTTTGCATTTGAGTAAGCTCAAAATTGCTCTGTGAATAATTGCTCTAGCGGCTTGCTCCGGGCCGATACAACCGAACCAATTGAGCTTTGATAATGATGGTTGTGACCGTTTTAGTGGTCATGCAGGCTCAATGTGGACGGATCAGGAAATCAGAGAAACCATGGCCCAACATATCTGTGGTGGAGCAATGCCACGTATGTATTACCCACGCATTCTTGATGGGGTAAGGATCTTTTCCGGCCAATGTTGAACTAGAATGACTTGCATTGCGGGCGCCGCCGCTTTATACGCGCCCAGTCGGTCACTGGCCGCATCAGAATCAACCAAGAAAAGCCGTGTTTGCCCACTCCGTCGCTGGAGGGCAGTTCCGGCAAGGAGAAGCGACAATGAAACTGCACGAACTTCGTGACAATGAAGGCGCAACCAAGAAGCGTATGCGCGTTGCCCGTGGCCCTGGCTCTGGCAAGGGTAAAATGGGTGGCCGTGGTATCAAAGGTCAGAAATCCCGCTCGGGTGTAGCTATCAAAGGCTACGAAGGCGGCCAGATGCCCCTCTACCAGCGCCTTCCGAAGCGCGGCTTCAACAAGCCTAACGCCAAGAAATTCGCCATCGTTAACCTGGGCCTGATCCAGAAGTTCATCGACGAAGGCAAACTGGACGCTGCGAACATCACCGAAGACACTCTGGTCGAATCGGGTCTGATCCGTCGCAAGCTGGACGGCATCCGCGTTCTGGGCAAAGGCGAACTCTCCGCTAAGGCAACCATCACCGTCACCGGCGCTTCGAAAGGCGCTGTTGAGGCGGTCGAAAAAGCCGGCGGCAGCCTGACTGTCGCTGCGGCGGCGGAATAAGGGTTGTGAGCGCCCTGTTGGGCGCTTACTTACCATCTAAGTTTCCTTGCACCGCCGTCCGGGGAACCGGAGGGCGGTGTTTTCGTTGAAAGAGATACCGACCTATGTCATCAGCAGCAGAGCAAATGGCGGCAAACCTCGATTGGGCTACCATCGGTAAGGCCAAAGAGCTTCGTCAGCGCATTTTCTTCACCATCGGACTTCTGATCGTTTACCGACTTGGCACCTTTATTCCGGTGCCGGGGATCGACGTTGAGGCCCTTCAGAGCTTCTTTGACACCCAGAACACAGGCATCGGCGGTATGCTTGCCATGTTCACCGGTGGCGCATTGTCACGAATGGGTATCTTTGCTCTGGGCATCATGCCCTACATCTCGGCCTCGATTATCGTGCAGCTGATGGGGTCCATGTACGAACCCTGGAAACAGTTGAAGAAAGAAGGCGAGCAGGGGCGTCGCAAGCTGACCCAATACACCCGCTACGGCACGGTCGTTCTGGCGCTGTTCCAGGCGTACGGTCTGGCTGTTTCTCTGGAGTCCGGCGATATGGCTCATGATCCGGGTCTGTTCTTCCGTATTTCGACCATGATCACCATTGTTGGCGGCACCATGTTCCTGTTGTGGCTTGGTGAGCAGATTACCAGCCGAGGCATCGGGAACGGTATTTCTCTTGTCATTTTCGTAGGTATTGTGGCTGAACTTCCGGCCGCTGCTGCGCAATTCCTGTCCACAGCACAGCAAACCAGCAACTGGATGCTTGTTATCGGCGTTCTCGCGATGCTGCTCGCGGTTCTCGCGTTTGTGGTGTTCATGGAGCGTTCGCTGCGCAAGATCCACATCCAGTACCCCCGCCAGCAACGCGGTATGAAGGTCTACGACGGTGGTTCTTCACACCTGCCGGTTAAGGTTAACCCCGCCGGTGTGATCCCCGCGATTTTTGCATCTGCACTTTTGCTGCTGCCGACAACGATTGCTACTTTCACCGAACAGACCTCTAACCCGGTATTGAGCTGGCTCCTCGCCTACTTCGGTCCTGGTCAGCCGCTCTATCTGTTGTTCTTCACGAGCATGATCGTATTCTTCACCTACTTCTATACCCGCGAAGTTGCCTTCAAAACCG
The DNA here is from genome assembly GCA_050298835.1 of Marivivens sp. Classification (GTDB taxonomy): domain Bacteria; phylum Pseudomonadota; class Alphaproteobacteria; order Rhodobacterales; family Rhodobacteraceae; genus Marivivens. The sequence continues at coordinate 24,479 of JBNKUW010000006.1, read as the reverse complement.
ACGAGGTAGCTGAAAACCTGAAAAGCCAGAATGGCTTTGTTCCGGGTATCCGTCCGGGTAAACGCACAGCAGAATACCTCGACTATGTTGTGACACGCGTTCTGGTGCTGGGGTCCGCTTACCTTGCGTTAGTTTGTCTCATGCCAGAGGTTATTCGTAGCTTTTCCGGTTTCACTTTCTATTTTGGCGGCACCTCGGTGCTGATCATCGTGTCGGTTGGGATGGATACCATCCAGCAGATACAATCTCATCTGCTTGCCCACCAATACGAAGGCCTTATCGAAAAGTCGCAACTACGTGGTAAACGTGGTGCAAAGAAACGGAACAGGGGACCCGCTCGTCGATGAATATTATTTTGCTTGGACCGCCTGGCGCGGGCAAGGGAACACAGGCTCGCAAGCTTGTTGATGAACGTAACATGGTGCAGCTGTCGACTGGCGATATGCTGCGCGAAGCCCGCACCAGCGGAACCGAAATGGGCAAGAAAGTTGCTGCCGTCATGGACGCAGGCAACCTTGTCACGGACGAGATCGTGATCGGTCTTATTCGTGAAAAGCTCACGACCGGTGAAGCCGGTGGTGGTTACATCTTTGATGGTTTCCCGCGTACGCTGGCACAGGCTGACGCGTTGGGCGATCTTCTTGATGAGCTTGGTCAGACGCTCGCCCACGTGATCGAAATGCAAGTTGATGACGATGCACTCGTCGCTCGTATCACCGCGCGCTCGACCTGTGGCAACTGTGGTGAGGTCTACAATGACAACACCAAACCGGTTCCGGCTGATGGTGTCTGCACCAGTTGCGGGGAAACGGCCGAATTCAAGCGTCGTGCTGATGACAATGAAGACAGCCTGAAAACGCGTCTTCTGGCATACTACAAACAGACCAGCCCGCTAATCGGATACTACCATGCAAAAGGCAACCTGACGTCAATCGACGGTCTGGCAAGCATGGAAGAAGTCGCTGAAAGCATGGCGAACGCGCTTAGCTAATCTAGCGCATGTAAAAGATTTGAGGGGCGGGGATCGTATAGGTCTCCGTCTTTCTAATTCGGGGCTTGACCATCCGGAAATGGCCCCATAAACAGCCCCATCCTCGAATGGGGAATCATTGGCGTTTTCAGGTCGCTCCTGCGAATCGTCACCACCTCGAATGACAGTGGCCCGGTAGGTTTTACCTTCGGGTCTCAGTTGTGAAAAAAGGTTCCGGAATGACGGAACCGCAACGAAAAGGAATGCTAACGTGGCACGTATCGCCGGCGTGAACCTCCCGACTGCAAAGCGGGTCCCTATCGCCCTCACATATATCACTGGCATCGGTCCTGCGATCGCCAAAGAAATCTGCGAAGCCAACAACATCGAGTCGACCCGTCGTGTAAACGAACTGTCCGACGCAGAAGTTCTGGCCATTCGTGAATACATCGACGCAAACGTCACCGTTGAAGGCGACCTTCGCCGTGAAACGCAGATGAACATCAAGCGTCTGATGGACCTCGGCTGCTACCGCGGCCTGCGTCACCGCCGTAACCTGCCCGTTCGCGGTCAGCGTACCCACACCAACGCTCGCACCCGCAAAGGCCCCGCAAAGGCCATCGCCGGTAAGAAGAAGTAAGGGAGGGCATAGACAATGGCTCGTGATACCCGTCGTGGTGGTAAGAAAAAAGTATCCAAGAACATCGCCGCTGGCGTTGCTCATGTGAACTCCACCTTTAACAACACCAAAATCCTGATCTCTGACGTGCAGGGCAACGCCATTTCTTGGTCGTCCGCTGGCACCATGGGCTTCAAAGGGTCGCGTAAATCGACTCCGTATGCTGCTCAGATGGCTGCAGAAGATGCTGGCCGCAAAGCTCAGGAACATGGCGTTAAGACGCTCGAAGTTGAAGTTCAGGGCCCCGGTTCGGGTCGTGAATCGGCTCTGCGTGCTCTGGCTGCTGTGGGCTTCAACATCACGTCGATCCGTGACGTGACCCCGCTGGCTCACAACGGCTGCCGTCCGCCGAAGCGTCGCCGCGTCTAAGAAATTTTATCCGCTGGGGCTGTGGTTTTTCCACAGCCCCAGTCCGTCATTTTGAAACCTCGGGCGTTTGCCTTTTTGGACATGGAAGGTGAACAAGTATGGAGGGACGCATGATCCACAAAAACTGGGCAGAATTGATCAAGCCGACCCAGCTTGACGTTAAACCGGGCAACGACCCGATGCGTCAGGCTTCTGTCGTAGCCGAGCCGCTTGAGCGTGGCTTCGGTCTGACACTCGGCAACGCACTGCGTCGCATTCTTTTGTCGTCGCTTCAGGGCGCTGCAATCACTGCGGTTCATATCGATAACGTACTGCACGAGTTCTCTTCGGTATCGGGTGTGCGTGAAGACGTCACCGACATCGTTCTGAACCTCAAAGGCGTTGCAATTCGCATGGACGTTGAAGGTCCGAAGCGTTTGAGCGTTCAGGCCAAAGGTCCGGGCGTCGTAACCGCTGGTGACATTTCGGAATCCGCTGGCATCGAAGTTCTGAACAAAGATCACGTGATCTGTCACCTTGATGATGGCGCTGATCTGTTCATGGAACTGACCGTCAACACGGGCAAAGGCTACGTTGCTGCTGACAAAAACAAACCGGAAGATGCTCCGATCGGCCTAATCGCCATCGACGCTATCTATTCGCCGGTTAAGAAAGTCAGCTATGATGTGCAGCCGACCCGCGAAGGTCAGGTTCTGGACTACGATAAACTGACTATGAAAATCGAAACCGACGGTTCGATCACCCCGGAAGATGCAGTCGCATTTGCAGCGCGTATCCTTCAGGATCAGTTGTCGATCTTCGTCAACTTCGACGAACCGGAATCGGCTCAAGCTGGCCAGGACGACGACGGTCTTGAGTTCAACCCGCTTCTTCTCAAGAAAGTGGACGAACTGGAACTGTCTGTTCGTTCGGCAAACTGCCTCAAGAACGACAACATCGTCTACATCGGCGATCTCATCCAGAAAACCGAAGCCGAGATGCTCCGCACTCCGAACTTCGGCCGGAAGTCGCTCAACGAGATCAAAGAAGTGCTCTCCGGTATGGGGCTGCACCTTGGCATGGACGTCGAGGACTGGCCGCCGGACAACATTGAAGATCTGGCAAAGAAATTCGAAGACCAGTTCTAAGACTGGCTTCGTAGGGCAGGGCGGAAACGTCCTGCCTTTTCGGGCAATCCCGCCCCAAGGAGAGTGGTCAATACGCATAGGCCACCAGACAAAGCATAAAACGCTAGGAGAATTAAAATGCGTCACGCTCGCGGTTACCGCCGACTGAACCGGACCCACGAACACCGTAAAGCCCTGTTTGCAAACATGGCTGGTTCGCTCATCGAACACGAACAAATCAAAACCACCCTGCCGAAAGCTAAAGAGCTCAAGCGTGTGATGGACAAGCTCATCACCCTCGGTAAGCGTGGAGACCTGCACGCACGTCGTCAGGCTGCTGCCCAGCTGAAACAAGACCAGCACGTCGCGAAACTCTTCGAAGTTCTCGGCCCGCGCTACGCAGAGCGTCAAGGTGGTTACACCCGCGTTCTCAAAGCCGGTTTCCGTTACGGTGACATGGCCCCGATGGCAATCATCGAACTCGTTGATCGCGATCCGGAAGCAAAAGGTGCTGCAGACCGTGCGCGCCTCGAAGCTGAAGAAGCTCTGGCTGACGAATAATTAGATCTAGACTTTGTACTAGGTTCGAGCCCCGCTTTCCTTGTCGAAAGCGGGGCTTTTCGTTCTGAAAAAATATAAAAGATTCAATTAAAAGTTGACTGACTAAACTAGAGGTTGCACAATAAATTCGGGCGTCCATTGGGGGATGCGGACACAGGACTGCCATCCTGTTTTACCCGGAGGTAGAGATGAATTGTACGGTTTTGTCTTTTGCCAATTTGCACAATCATGGCGAATTATTTGCAAACATCCTGCGCGCACGCAGGGACTCGTTTATTGTAAAACGTGCGTGGAATTTGCCCGAAACTATGGGCATGGAGTACGATCAATATGACACGCCAGCCTCGCGTTGGGTGGCGGTTCACGACGATACCGGAAGGGTGCTTGCCGGTGCGCGGTTAACGCCAACAGTGGCCCGTTGTGGCATATACAGCTATATGATCCGCGACGCGCAAAACGGTCTACTGGATACAATTCCGCAGACTCTTTTGTATGAGGATGCGCCAGTTGATGACGGAATCTGGGAGGTCACTCGTGGTTTTATCGGCCACGATATTCCTGATAAATTCCGACTTCGCGTCAGGTTGTTGCTCACTAGTCAAATTGTGAAGGCCGGACGTGAACTTGGTGCACGTAAAATGATTGCGTTGCTACCGGCGAATTGGACACGTTGGTCAAAGCGGGCCAAGCTGGACCTGTCTGCCGCAGGACCAATCATGGATATGGGCGGCATCGAATACCAAGCCGTTTGGTTCGATCTAACAGACAAGCTTCACTGAACCTTTCCAAAGTATGGGCGCGAGCGTAGGTTGCGCCCATGCCTGATTTGTTCGGAACACCTCAACCGATTGCAACCACTGCGCCTCGGCCATTGGCGGATCGTTTGCGTCCGCAAACGCTTGCCGAAGTGATAGGTCAAACGCAGGTCCTTGGGCCAGAAGCGCCACTTGGTGTAATGCTGGCAGCAGGATCGTTATCTTCGTTGGTTCTTTGGGGGCCGCCCGGTGTGGGCAAAACGACGATTGCCCGCCTCTTGGCACGCGAGACAGACCTGCATTTTGAGCAGATCAGTGCGATTTTCACAGGCGTACCTGACCTGCGCAAAGTATTTGATGCCGCCAAACTCAGGCGTCAAAACGGGCGCGGAACGCTTCTTTTCGTCGACGAAATCCACCGTTTTAATAAAGCTCAGCAGGACAGCTTTCTTCCCCACATGGAGGATGGAACCATTGTCCTTGTAGGTGCAACGACCGAAAACCCGTCCTTTGAACTGAATGCCGCTATTCTTTCCCGAGCCCAGGTGTTGGTCCTGCAAAGGCTTGAAGTCGAAGACTTGGATTTGCTTGCACAGCGTGCAGAGCAGGAGGCTGGACAGTCACTAAATCTGGATTCTGCTGCACGAACGGCCCTTTTGGACATGGCTGACGGTGACGGGCGTGCGCTTTTGAATCTAATCGAACAAGTTTTGGCGTGGAAAAGCGACAAACCCCTCACGGTAGATCAACTTACTACGCGATTGATGCGGCGTGCCGCCAAATACGACAAGTCCGGCGAAGAACACTACAACCTCATTTCTGCGCTACACAAGTCAGTGCGCGGGTCGGATCCGGATGCAGCGCTCTATTGGTATTCGCGAATGCTCGAGGGTGGAGAAGATCCACGGTACCTCGCCCGTCGTCTGTTGCGGATCGCCGTCGAAGATGTCGCGCTCGCGGACCCGAATGCCCAGTCTGTGTGTCTTCATGCATGGGAGACATATGAACGTTTGGGAAGCCCCGAAGGAGAGTTGGCGCTTGCACAAGCGGTGATCTACCTCGCTCTCGCTCCTAAAACAAACGCGGGCTATGTCGCCTATAAAGCGTCGCGCGCCTTAGCGAAGCAGTCGGGCAGTGCGCCACCCCCTAAACACATCCTGAATGCGCCGACCCAAATGATGAAGGATCAGGGCTACGGTACGGGGTATTCGTATGACCACGATGCCGAGGACGGGTTCTCGGGGCAGAACTATTTCCCTGACGGAATGGCGCGGCCGGAACTCTACAAACCTGTGGATCGAGGTTTTGAACGTGATCTCAAAAAACGGGTAGAGTATTTCGCGGGCCTTAGGGCAAAGAGACAAGTGCGCGACAATTGACTCTCCTTCACCAAAACGGCAAGGAGCGCAGATGATCTGGAACACTCTAACCGTTGCACTGGGCGGCGCGATTGGCGCCTCTCTTAGGTATCTTACAAACGTAGGTGTTATGCGCCTGATCGGGCCGGGGTTTCCTTTCGGCACGGTGATTGTGAATGTCCTCGGTTCATTCCTGATGGGTGCGTTGGTGGTGATCCTAGCTGATAAGGGTGGGAACAAATTCGCCCCCTTCCTGATGACAGGTGTGCTGGGCGGTTTCACTACTTTCTCGGCATTTTCGTTGGATGCGGTCACGCTCTACAATCGGGGTGAGCTTCTTTTGTCAGGTGTTTATGTCGTTGGAACGGTGCTTGTCGGTGTGACAGCGCTTGTGGCCGGAATGGCTTTCGCAAAGGTGGTACTGCAATGAGTGGCGTTCAAACTCTGACGATTTCAGAAGACGATGCAGATCAGAGAATAGACCGGTGGCTTCGAAAGCAGTTTCCGATGATTACCCAAGGCCGCATTGAAAAGATGTGCCGCAAAGGTGAAATCAGAGTCGATGGTGGTCGGGTAAAGTCTAACACGCGCTTGGAAGCCGGCCAAAAAGTTCGGATTCCTCCTTTGGGCGATGCAGCTCACAAGCCAGCCCCGTTGACTGAACGTAGAGTAAGCCGGAGCGATGCAGAGATGATCCAGTCCTGCGTGCTTTGGAAAGACGAACACATTATTGCGTTGAACAAACCGCATGGGCTTCCTTCGCAGGGTGGCTCGGGGCAGGGGGATCGTCATGTTGACGGTTTGGCCAATGCGCTGACTTTTGGGTACAAAGACAAACCAAAGCTGGTTCACCGATTGGATAAGGACACGTCTGGCTTGCTACTTCTGGCACGGACGGATCGCGTTGCGCGTCGCCTTTCCGAAGCTCTTCGTCACCGCAACGTCCGCAAGGTGTATTGGGCAGCCGTCGCTGGAGTGCCAAGCCCGCGTGCGGGTTCCATCAAATACGGACTTATGAAAGCCAAAGGCCGCGGGCGTGGTGGTGAAGGTGAAAAGATGATCTGCGTTCATCCCGCACGCCTTGATGAATTCGAAGGGGCCAAGCGCGCGCATACCGATTTTATGACGCTCGAAGTATTAGCCAATCGAATGGCATGGGTCGCTATGACACCGATCACAGGGCGGACACACCAGCTTCGTGCGCATATCGCTGAGATGGGTCATCCGATTATCGGAGATGGCAAATACGGTGGGTCTTCAACCGAGAATCTTGGTGACGGTTGGGGAGCAGGCGTCGGAGGTGGGGAAATTGCGTCGCGCAAACTTCACCTTCATGCGCGAATGCTCAAATTCGAACACCCCATCACCAAAAAGATGATCACGCTGGAAGCGCCGCTGCCGGACCATATGGCGAAGACATGGAATTTCGTCGGCTGGAATCCCAAGGATGCACCGATCGATCCATTTGATCCCGATGCAGAAGACTAGGAAAGACCGAATATGAGTGGCTGGAAAGCAAAGCGTTTTTGGAAAGAGGCAACGATCGCAGATGATGAGGGTGGCTTTCGCGTAGAGCTGGACGGACGCCCGGTTCGGACGCCCGCAAAAACGCTTCTAGTTGTACCTACGCGCTCCATGGCGGCTGCCATTGCTGCAGAGTGGGACGCACAAGAAGAACAGATTGATCCCGAATCTATGCCGGTCACGCGCAGCGCCAATGCTGCGCTCGACAAGGTGACAGTACAGTTCGAAGAAGTTGCCGATATGCTAGCTGCCTACGGAGGCAGCGATTTGCTGTGTTACCGTGCAGACCATCCAATTTCTTTGGTTCAGAGGCAACAAGAGTCGTGGGACCCGCTCCTAGATTGGTTGAATGATCGTTTCGGCGTTCGGTTGCGGCTCGCGACGGGTGTTATGCCCGTAGACCAAGACGAAGAAGGCCAAGCTGTATTACGTCGCCGCGTCGGAGAGTTGTCACCATTCGAAATGGCCGCTTTTCACGATCTCGTTGCTATTTCCGGTTCTCTTGTCCTTGCTTTAGCGGTCATTGAGCGCCGTTTGGATCCCGAAGCTGCTTGGTCCTTTTCACGTCTCGATGAGACGTGGCAAGAAGAGCAATGGGGCAAAGATGATGAAGCGACCGAGACGAGCGAAAGGAAGAAGGTCGAATTTTTGACCGCTTTCGCAATCTGGGACAGTCTTCAATCTGTCTAGGAGCAGGATATTGTCCTGCGGTTTAGGTTAATTCAGGAAAAAATCCGAAGCTGACTAGAATTTTAGCACCGCACAGCACTTGACCATTCGGCGTGAATCCGACCACTCTAGGTCCACGTGCAGGCAGTGATGTCTGAACGCTACTGCTAATGCTGAAAGCAAAAAAATTCCGGCATCCATGCCGGTCCATCAGGAAGAGGTAGATATGAAGAAATCCGTAATGTTCGGTGCCCTGACCGTAGCTGGTCTCGTAGCCGCTGGCGCATCCGCCGCCACGCTCGATGACGTGCAGGCTCGTGGCAAACTGAACTGTGGCGTGTCGACCGGTTTGACCGGCTTCTCGCAGCCCGACGCTAACGGCGTCTATCAGGGCTTCGATGTTGCTGTGTGCCGTGCGCTGGCTGCTGCTGTTCTTGGCGATCCGGCCGCTGTTGAATTCGTTCCGCTGTCCACGCAGGTTCGCTTTACCGCGCTGGCATCGGGTGAAATCGACATCCTGTCGCGTAACACCACTTGGACCTTCTCGCGGGATGTTGACCTGAAGTTCGAATTCATCGGCGTCAACTACTACGACGGCCAAGGATTCATGGTCCCCAAATCGCTGGGCGTGACCTCGGCTAAAGATCTCGACGGTGCAACCGTTTGTATCCAGACCGGTACCACGACCGAGCTGAACCTCGCCGACTTCTTCTCGTCGAACAACATCAGCTACGAACCGGTTCCGATCGAAACCAACGCAGAAGCCCAGCAACAGTATCTGGCTGGCGCTTGTGACGTTTACACCACGGATGCTTCCGGTCTGGCTGCAACCCGCGCTTCGTTCGAAGCACCGGGTGATCACGTGATCCTGCCGGAAATCATCTCCAAAGAGCCGCTCGGTCCGGTTGTTCGTCACGGCGACAACCAGTGGGGCGATATTGCTCGCTGGACTCTGAACGCGCTGATCGCTGCTGAAGAGCTGGGTGTTACTTCGGCAAACGTCGAAGAACTGGCTGCTGCTCCGGTTGAGAACAAAGAAATCAACCGTCTTCTGGGTACCGAAGGTGACCTGGGTGCAATGTTCGGTCTGGACGCACAATGGGCAGTTCGCGCAATCGCCGCTGGCGGTAACTATGGTGAACTGTTCGAGAAGAACATCGGTGTGAACACTCCGATTGGTCTTGCTCGTGGCCTGAACGCCCAGTGGACCGAAGGTGGCCTGATCTACGCACCGCCGTTCCGTTAAGAACTACTAATGAAAAGGGCGCAGGAATTCCTGCGCCCTTTTTCCAACGATGTGTCCCGTCAGCGATCTCAGAATAACCGGACTAAACCGGTATCAATAGACGTTGCCGGAGCCGGGGAGATATCATGACAACCCTTACCGATCCGCCGAGAGAAGGTTTTCGGCTCAGTCAGCTTATTTACGATACGCGTTATCGTTCGCTGACGATCCAGACTATTGCCGCCATTCTGATTATGCTGGGCCTCTCATGGCTCGTTCTGAACATCATCGAGAATTTGAGCGCGCTGGGAAAAGATTTCAGCTTTTCGTTCCTTGGAACACGTGCTGGCTACGACATTAACCAACTTCTGATCGAATACAGTTCGGACTCGAGCCATGGCCGCGCTGCGCTTGTAGGTATTTTGAATACGCTGCTTGTTGCATCTTTGGGCTGTGTCACAGCAACGATAATAGGTGTTATTTTCGGTGTGCTGAGGCTGTCCAAAAACTGGATCGTTTCGCGTTTGGCCGCCGTTTATGTTGAAGGCTTCCGGAACGTTCCTCTTTTGCTGTGGATCATCGCAATCTTCGCAGTCATGAGCGAAGCAACACCTGCGCCAAATGCTTTCCGTGGTGATACGCCATCCGCCACGATGAAGCTCTGGGACAGCATCGCGATTACCAATAGGGGCACCTATATCCCTGAGCCATTGTTCAACAACGGTCTTGGTGATCTTCTACTTACACCTCCTGGGATGTTTTCTGACCTCTACTTCGAAGTCAGCATCGACCTTGTGGCAATTGTTCTGACTCTGCTTGCTAGCTGGATGGTCGTCCGATTGGTCAATATGCGTGCACATAACATTCAGAACCAAACCGGTGACAGACCGACGACTTGGTGGGTCAACCTGTTGATTATGGTCGTTCCTGTTGGCGTTCTACTCTGGGGCTTGGGTTTTGACCTTGGTTATCCCGAACTGCGAGGCTTCAACTTTCAGGGTGGTACCAAAATTGGCAACTCGCTTATCGCTCTCTGGTTGGCTCTGACCCTATATACTGGGGCGTTCATCGCAGAGATTGTTCGCGGTGGTATCGTTTCCGTGTCCAAGGGACAGACTGAAGCGGCATTCGCGCTGGGCATCCGTCCGAACCGGACGATGCGCCTCGTCATTCTCCCGCAAGCCTTGCGGGTTATCATTCCGCCACTGATCTCTCAGTACCTTAACCTGACCAAAAACTCTTCGCTTGCTTTGGCGATCGGCTACATGGACGTGCGTTCCACTCTGGGCGGGACCACGGTCAATCAAACCGGACGCGAGCTTGAAGGTATTCTGCTGGTCGGTGTGTTCTATCTAGTCGTGAGTTTGCTCATTGCGATGGGGATGAACCTCTTCAACTCAAGTGTTAAGCTGAAGGAGCGCTAGGATGTCTGATACTAATGTCAGCTATGTACGGGAATCGATGATTGCCCCGTCCGAACCGCCCCTACGGGAAACCGGTATCGTCAAATGGATGCGGGAAAATCTGTTTTCAAGCTGGTTGAATTCAATCCTGACCGTCCTGTCACTTGCTGTGATATGGATTGCATTGTCGAACTTGGTACCTTGGCTTTGGCACTCTGTTTGGAACACCGGTTCGCTGAACGAGTGCCGCGAGGTGATTTCTGCGACCTATGGCGATCTTGAACACGGAGCTGCGTGTTTCTCGGTTCTTGGTGATCGTTGGCACCAGTTGTTGTTCGGATTTTATCCATCTGAACTTTACTGGCGTCCTATCCTTACCTTTGTTCTGATGTTCGTCGCGCTCGCGCCGGTACTTTTTTCCGAACATGTGCCGGCAAAGCTGATCTGGTTCAGCATTGCGTTTCCGTTTATTGCCCCTTGGCTTCTTTGGGGCGGTTCGTTCTGGGTTCCGGTTCTGATCGCTCTGGGTTTTGTGGTCGGATACATCGGGTTCAACTTGATCGCTAAGGTGTCTACGGCGTCCCTCGGTGTGATTGGAGGCGTTCTCGTCGCGATCCTCTGGTGGGCAGTTGCGATGCCTGCGGTGAACGATGGCCTGCACCGGATGGTCGCATCCGGCCGAATGGAGAGCACGCTTTCTGAACAAAAGGCTCAACTTGAGGTTCTTCCTGAAGAACTTGCAGCCCTGAATGCAGAGAATGAGGTGCAAACCGCGACGATCAACGGGCTGCTCAATGAAAAGGCTGTACTGCTTGAAAGCATCACCCAAACGCGCAATGCAGGCGATGAGCCGTCGGAAAACCTTTTGTCGGAATTCGAAACGGTCATTTCTGATTTGTCTGAGAGCCGGAGTATTCTGTTTGAACTTGGTCGCAACAGCTTTGCGTTGGAGCAGGAAATCTCCGATGCCAACGGTATGGTTGCCAAGATTGAGAACCTTCCCACATGGGAAGTGGATCTAAAATCTGCAGAGGCTCTTGCGGCTGAACTCAAAGCAGAACTGCCTGACAGTGTTAAAGGTTTGATTTCTGTTGCGCAGGCCGAGCCGGGTACATCAGCCGAGGACATCGCTGCATTGGGTGCATCGCTAGACGCTTCCAACGCGCTGGTTGCTCTCAAGCGGAATGTCACAGACGCTTACGAACAGATCGGTCTTGTCGGTTTGACACCGGTAAGCACGCGTGCGTTTGGTGGCTTTATGCTGTCCCTCATCATTGGTCTTGCCGGGATCGTGCTATCGTTGCCGCTGGGTATCCTGCTGGCTCTGGGGCGTCAGGCAAACCTTCCGATCATTAAAGGGTTTTCTGTTGCGTTCATTGAAGGCTTCAGGGGAGTGCCATTGATCGTTTGGTTGTTCACAGCATCTTTGCTGCTGAACTACTTCCTTCCCCCAGGCACGAGCTTTGATCTTGTGTTGCGCGTTGTGATCCTCGTGACGCTTTTCTCGGCGGCCTATATCGCAGAGGTTATCCGCGGTGGTTTGGCGGCCCTTCCCAAAGGGCAATACGAGGCTGCAGACTCGCTCGGGTTGGACTACTGGAAATCCATGCGTCTGATCGTTCTGCCTCAAGCGCTGAAAATCTCGATCCCGGGTATCGTCAATACCTTCATCGGGTTGTTCAAGGATACGACACTCGTCGGCATCATTGGTCTGCTAGACCCGCTGAAACTGAGTGATTCAATTCGGGCTTCGACCGATTGGAACGGTATCTACTGGGAACTCTACATCTTTATTGGCCTCATGTTCTTTGTTTCATGCTTCAGCATGGGTCGCTATTCGCTCTGGCTGGAGAAAAAACTTCAGCGCGGACACCGTTAAGGAGACTGTCATGACAACTGACATCGCTATCGATCACACTATCGATCGCAGCATCGATCGGAGCCATATGCAGGTCTCTGACGAAGTCGCGATCCAAATCAGCAACATGAACAAATGGTATGGTCAGTTCCATGTACTTCGGGACATTAACCTGACCGTTCAACGTGGTGAACGGATCGTTATCTGTGGTCCGTCCGGTTCGGGTAAATCGACCCTGATCCGCTGCATCAACGCGCTTGAGGAACATCAGGCGGGTACGATCAATGTGGATGGGACCGATCTGACATCGGACCTGAAGAACATCGATAAAATCCGGTCCGAGGTTGGCATGTGCTTTCAGCACTTCAACCTGTTCCCGCATCTGACCATTCTGGAAAACTGCACGTTAGCACCGATTTGGGTCCGTAAGGTTCCCAAGAAAGAGGCCATCGAAACGGCGATGCACTATCTGGAAAAAGTCAAAATTCCCGATCAGGCTAACAAGTATCCGGGGCAGCTTTCGGGTGGTCAGCAGCAGCGTGTGGCAATTGCCCGTTCACTCTGCATGAAGCCGCGCATCATGCTGTTTGATGAACCGACTTCTGCTCTTGACCCTGAGATGATCAAAGAGGTGCTCGACACCATGATCGAGCTGGCTGAAGAGGGAATGACAATGCTCTGCGTAACGCACGAAATGGGCTTTGCTCAGGCTGTCGCGAACCGCGTGATCTTTATGGATCAGGGCCAGATCATCGAACAGAATGAACCGAAAGAGTTCTTCAACAACCCGCAGTCGGACCGGACCAAGCTGTTCCTCAGCCAGATCCTTGGCCACTAAGCTACCGACATAGGAATTGGAAAAGGGCCGGAGTTTTCCGGCCCTTATTCGTTGCGCAGGTCACGAGGTACGATGAAATCGACAACCGTGCCGCTCTCAACCTGAATGTCCATCCATCGGGCGGCCTCAAAGTCGATTATCGTTGTCGCGCAAGTGGGGTATTGGCCGAACTTGGGATGTTCGGGCGACTTCTTTACAAGTCTGGAGGCGAGGCTCCCAATGCCGGGATTATGTCCAATGATTGCGACCGTCCCTTTGTTCGCCGACCTGAGGGCTGACAGCATATCTGACGCAGGCGCCAGATAGAGCCTGTTTTCATAGACAACTTCGATTTCCCTGGACCATGACGGCAAGATCAAGTCGAGCGTTTCACGTGTTCGCAATGCGTCAGAGCAAAGCACCAACTCTGGCACATAGTTGTTTTTAGAGAGCCATTGACCAACTAACGGAGCAGCCTTCTTACCCCGTTCGTTCAGAACACGTCCGTGATCCTCCTGTGAAAAATCATCCCAAGAGGACTTTGCATGACGGATGAGGATCAGGCGGAGGGTCATTTGTGGAACTGGCTCATGAAATACGCGGATTGTGCTGTGGGTCTTTTACGTCCCGCCGGACAGGCACGTCGTGTTTGGCATCCGCGCTCCAAACAGTCTGCGCCCGACACCGTTTCAAGATAGCTGCGGCACTTAGGAACGTCGTACCCGTTCGCTGTAAGTGCAGATGCCGGACAGGCCTCACGGCATGGTTTGGCCTTACACGCATCGCATGGCGGCGGTGGGAGCGTAACATCAGGGGCAAAGGGAAGCGCGAGCGCACCACGATAGGAAACGAACAGGCCCGCGGTCGCATCGGCCAGTAGAGTAACAGGTGAAACGCAAGCAGACCCCGAGCGCAGGGCCCAAGTATAGAACGGATGATAGGGCGCTCCTCCGAATGGAAATAGCGCAATTCCATCGTTCTGTGCTGCGAGTGTTTCGAGAATGCGGGTGGACCAGCGATCTACGGAATTTCCGCTATCGTCGCGCCATTCAGGCGACTTTGTCAGTACGTCCCAGAACATAGGTTCGTCTGGAGAAACAAGGACAATTGCACGAGCCCAATCGGGCAAGTTGTCGTCGGCAACAGGTTCCACAATGCCCGAAACTCTCAGGCCATGTTGAGCCAGTTGCCCGACAACGTCTGTCATTTCGAACGCGGAACGATGCTCGGTGCAGTGCTGCGGATCATCGAACCCGCCCCGTGTTCGGTGAAGAGCTCCAGCAAGCAAGCGTTCGGGACACGGCCATCCAGAATGACCACACCGCGGACGCCTTCTTCAACCGCTTTAATAGCCGTTTCAGTTTTGGGGATCATGCCGCCCGCGATCGTTCCATCTGCAGTCATCTGGCGAACTTCTTCGGGCGTCATCTGAGTTACGATCTCGCCTTCTTTGTTTTTAACACCTTCGATGTTGGTCAACAGGAGTAGGCGGTCTGCCTTAAGCGCTCCGGCGATTGCGCCGGCTGCGGTATCACCGTTGACGTTAAAGGTTTCGTTCTCATTGGGACCAGTTGCGACAGGAGCGATCACAGGAATGATACCCGCTGCGAACAGATCACGGAGGACTTGCACATTCATTTCAACGGGAGAACCAACGAAACCGAGTTCCGGATCGTCCGCCTCACAGACCATCAGGTCGTCGTCCTTGCCGGACAGACCAACAGCGCGGCCACCTTCGTCCATAATGGCTTGAACAATGCGTTTGTTCACGAGACCGGTAAGTACCATTTCAACGACTTCAACGGTCGCTTTGTCGGTCACGCGCTTTCCGTGCAGGAACTTTGATTCAATGCCGAGCTTGTCCAGCATTTCGTTGATCATCGGACCACCACCGTGGACCACCACAGGGTTTACGCCGACCTGGCGCATTAGAACAATGTCCCGCGCGAATGCGGCCATGTCCTTTTCATCGCCCATAGCGTTTCCGCCAAATTTCACCACAACGATCGCGCCCGAATAGCGCTGCAAATAGGGCAGGGCTTCGGACAATGTCCGAGCGGTGGCGATCCAGTTACGGTTCATATCTTGCTTCCTCAAGTCCGGTCCCTTTCGTGACAAGGGTCAGTCAATATTTGCGATGATCGCGCGAAGCGCAGCGATTCCCTCGCCTTTCTCTGACGAGGTTAGCAGCAGTTCCGGGTAAGCGGCAGGGTGACGAGCAAGAACAGCGCGGGTCGTTTCAATCGACTCGTCAAGCTGCGTTTTGCGCACTTTGTCGGTTTTGGTCATAATGACCTGAAATGTCACCGCAGATTTATCCAGCAAGGTCATGATCTCTTCGTCGACTTTTTTCGCGCCGTGACGGCTGTCGATCAGGACGAAAACGCGACGCAAAGTCTGTCGGCCGGACAGGTAGTTTTTTAGGAGTTTCTGCCATTTTTCGACAATGGCGACAGGCGCGTTGGCAAAACCATAGCCTGGAACGTCAACGATATAGTTGTCTTCGCCTAATGTGAAATAGTTGATCTCTTGGGTGCGGCCGGGCGTGTTCGAGGTCCGCGCGAGGCCTTTGCGGCCAGTCAGCGCGTTGATCAGACTCGATTTGCCGACGTTGGAGCGTCCGGCAAAGCAGACTTCGATCCGGTCTGCGGGGGGCAGACCATTCATGGCCACGACGCCCTTTAGGAATTCTGTCGGAGCGTTGAACAGCTTTCGGCCAGCCTCGATTGAGGCGTCATCGGGTTCTTCGGCGATGGGAAAGGTAAGCTGCATATCATGCCCTTTGTGGCGGACAGGCCGCCCGTTGGGGCGGCCTGTGAGTTTACTTTGCGCTAGCTTTGTCGCGTTTGAAAGCGCCAAGAATGTTGCCCAACACGTCTGGTTTGTGTCCGTGGCTCCGCATGATTGCATACTGCTGGACAAAGGTGATCGTGTTGTTGGTGATCCAGTAAAGAACCAGACCCGAAGCAAACCGGCCAAGCATGAACATGAAGACCCAAGGCATCCACGCGAAGATCATCTTTTGCGACGGATCAGCGGGAGCCGGATTCAGTTTCTGTTGCAGCCACATGGAAACACCGAGAAGGATCGGCAGAATACCCAAAGAGAATATGGCGATGATGCCGCCTGAGCCCGCAGCTGGAGGAGCAAAGTTCAGGAGGCCGAACAGGTTCAAAATCGATGAGGGATCAGGAGCGGAAAGGTCACGGATCCAACCGATCCAAGGGGCCTGACGGAGCTCGAGGGTTACAAAGATCACCTTGTAGAGCGAGAAGAAGATCGGGATTTGCAGAAGCATCGGCAAACAACCCGAGGCGGGGTTTACCTTATTGTCCTTGTAGAGCTTCATCATGCCCTGCTGGACTTTCGCCTTGTCGTCCCCTGCGGCTTCTTTGAGCTTTTCCATTTCAGGCTGAAGCTCTTTCATCTTAGCCATCGAGACGTAGGATTTATATGCCAGCGGCAGAACCAGCGCCTTGAGCACCAGTGTCAGAACCATGATCGACCAACCCATGTTGCCGATGACGGCGTGGATGTTGTGAAGCAGCCAGAAAATCGGTTTCGTCAGGAAAAAGAACCAACCCCAGTCGATGGTATTGAGAAAGCCGATGATACCTTCGTTGTTTTGGTAGTTACGGATGGCTTCCCATTCCTTTGCACCAACAAACAGACGCGTCGAAACCGAAGCTTCGGCACCGGCAGCCAGCGTTTCAGATGGCATGAATGCATCGGCTTCGTAAACTTCACCCGGTTGGATGCGCGATACCGAAGTAAAGGGCTTGCCCTGCTCGGGGATCATCGTGGTCATCCAGTAGTGGTCGGTGTAACCGATCCAACCGTCTGTAGACACTTCGGTGACGGTTTTGCCGTCACTGGCTTCGCGAATGTCTTTGTAGCTTTCTTCATCCAGCTTGCCATCGGTCATACGGATCAGGCCTTCGTGCAGAACGAAGAAGCCTTGCAGGTCTTCAGGCAGGGTAAAACGACGGATGACGCCATAAGGGGAAACGGTGACAGTTTCGCCGGAAGCATTGGTGACAGATTGGTCGATTGTCATCATGAACTTTTCATCGACCGAATAGGTGGTGCGGAAGACAAGGCCAGAACCATTGTCCCATACCAGCGTAACAGGCGTTTCCGGGGTCAGCGTGTCGCCAGACTCTAGTGACCACAGCGTATCCGGACCGGGAACGCCAGAAGTGTCGACACCAGCGTTAGGCGCCCAGCCAAAGCTTGCGTAGTAGCCGTCAACGTCACCGCCGACCGGATTCAGAAGGCGAACGTTTTCTTCGCTGTCAACGCTGACACGGTAATTGTTGAGAGAGATGTCATCGATACGACCACCAAGCAGAGAGATAGAGCCGGTCAGTTCCGGAGTTTCTACTGGAACCCGCGGCGCGTCCTGAACAGGGCTTGCTTCGACGGCGGGCGCTGCAGTTGTGGCATCGGTGGTTGCTACAGCAGTCGGGTCCGCCAGTTGTTCGGCGGTCGTCGTTGCGTCCGGAACGGACGTAGTGGTGTCTTCCGGTGGGAAAAGGAAAAACCACACTGCAATCACAACGAAGCTTAGCACTGTCGCAAGGATTAAGTTCTTGTTCTGATCGTCCATAGAATCCGCCGTATCGCGTGGGAAAAAGGTCACGCAGGTTCAACAGGTCAGAGCGCCAAAGGTCAAGCGCTTTTCCCCTTTTGTGATCGGGGTGCGACCTTTGTTTGTTGCTTAATACGGTAGTTTTAGGATGGCTAACGGAGTTTGGGGACAACCTCGTCGTCGCGTGACCCGTTTTCGCGAAGTTCCAATCCCTTGAAATCGAAAATCGACGGATCAAGAAGATGAGAGGGCCGCGTATTCATAAGGGCGCGGAACATCTTTTGACGGCGACCGGGTGAATTCTTTTCCCAGCCATCAAGGATCGCTTTGACTTGCTGACGCTGGAGCCCGTCTTGAGAGCCGCACAGGTCACAAGGGATAATCGGATAGTCCATACCCTTGGCGAACTTTTCACAATCTGCTTCGGCCACATGGGCGAGTGGGCGGTAGACGAAAAGGTCGCCTTCTTCGTTCACCAGTTTAGGAGGCATGGTGGCCAGTCGCGAGCCGTGAAACAGGTTCATGAAAAAGGTTTCAAGGATGTCGTCGCGGTGATGACCCAAGACGACCGCTGAACAGCCTTCTTCACGCGCTATCCGGTAAAGGTTTCCGCGACGCAGTCGGGAACACAAGGCGCAGAACGTTCGGCCCTCTGGAACCTTGTCCATCACGATGGAGTATGTGTCCTGATATTCGATTCGATGGGGAACGCCCATTTTTTCAAGGAATTCAGGTAGGACAGTTTGCGGGAAACCGGGTTGGCCCTGATCAAGATTGCAGGCCAATAGTTCGACAGGCAGCAAACCGCGCCACTTCAGTTCATAAAGAACGGCTAACATTGTGTAGCTGTCCTTCCCGCCCGACAAGCAGACCAGCCAGCGGGCGTCGCGTTCGATCATGCCATATTGTTCTATCGCTTCACGAACATTCTGGACGATCCGCTTGCGAAGCTTTTTGAACTCCGTCGTTTTTGGAGCGCCATGAAACAGCGGATGGATGTCGTCCAGATCGTCAAGCATGACTGGTCCTTTCGGAGCACGGTATTAGTGATCGTGATTGCAGCGGTGTTTCGGTTCTGGAACATTATCGATCCCAGATCCGCCCCAAGGATTGCAGCGGATAATCCGATGGATCGCGAGGTAGCTTCCTTTGATCCCGCCGTGTTTTTCCAGCGCTTCCATGGCATACGCACTACACGTCGGCTGGAAACGGCAGCTATTTCCCATCCAAGGGGAGAGGGCCACGCGGTAGAATCGGACTGGCAGCGATACGACCCAAGCAAACGGCGTCATTGGTGCACCTTTTTCAGAGCCCAGATCAGGTCTTTCTGCATCGTGCGAAAATCATGCATTGCCGTCGCGTCCTTGCGTCCGATCAGGACATAGTCCCAACCAGTCTTTGCATGATCATACATGATCAGTCGTGCAATTTCACGTAGCCGGCGTTTGGCACGATTTCGGGCAACGGCATTGCCGACTTTTTTCGAACAGGTATAGCCAACACGAAAGGGCTCGTCGTCCTTGCGGTCGCGAGCTTGGAGGTGGAACCCTGTGGTGCCTTGTCGTTTCGCCTTGGCTGCACGAAGAAAATCCGCCCGTTTTCGAATAACGGGGGGACGAACGAAAACCGCCGGAGGCTGTGCCTCGGCGGTCACCGTCTTATCATGCTGTTGCGGTGCCATATGGCCGCCGCTACACCAATTATGCGCTCAGACTCTTACGGCCACGTGCGCGACGGGCGTTCAGAATCTTACGGCCGGCTTTAGTAGCCATACGGGCACGGAAGCCGTGACGGTTCTTGCGAACGCGGTTCGAGGGTTGGAACGTACGCTTCATCGCGATCTCTCCGGTCAGTGGGGCCAAACCCGCAAGGGATTCGAGGCCTGATAACATTCGAAGCCCTGCCAATAGAGCCGAGCTGCCTGCGTGTCAACGCAATCAAGGACATGTTTTCCCTCTTTTACTACAAAAGCGAAGAGAGATGTTACAAATTGCGGGTTTCTGGTGATTTCCGATCAACCCGACGTGAGGGTGACTAGGCCGCGGGGAAGGAAATGTCCATTAAGGGTGGAAGGCCACAAAGGAAACCCGATGCCCGAACACTCTGTTCCAATTCACCCGATCAGACAGCGTTTGCCGCTGCTCCTTGTGCTTTGTGGCGCTGCGATCGGGTTTTGGCTGCTACGCGATATGCTTTCTTTTGAAGCGCTACGTGAAAACCGCATGACCCTGATGTCCTACCGAGACTCTCATCCTGCCCTATCGGTGGTGCTATTTGTTTCTGCTTACACTGCAATTGTTGTGTTCTCGCTCCCTGGTGCGACGGTGGCGACGCTTACCGGTGGTTTCCTGTTCTCGACCTTTCCAGGAGTTTTGTTCAACATTGCCGGTGCGACCTTGGGCGCTACGGGTTTGTTTCTTGCCGCCCGATGGGGCCTTGGGGATAGGCTAGCGGCGAGAATGGAGTCATCCGAAGGAAAGATCAAAAAGATCAAAGACGGAATCGATGCCAATCAATGGTCGATGTTGTTTTTGCTCCGTCTGGTTCCTGCGGTGCCCTTCTTTGTTGCGAATCTGATTCCTGCTTTCGTTGGCGTCCCGCTTCATCGGTATGTCGTCTCAACCGCGCTCGGTATTGTTCCGGGTGCGATTGTTTTGACCTCGATCGGCGCTGGGCTGGGGGCGGTATTCGATCAGGGGACAATGCCCGATCTGAGTTTCGTCTTCGAACCGCAATTCCTGTTGCCGGTGATCGGGCTTTGCGCGCTTGCGCTTCTTCCGGTCATTCTCAAGCTCGTCCGAGGAAAGGACCTCACCGAATGAACGAACTCAAGGTTGACGTATGCGTGATCGGTGCCGGTTCTGGAGGATTGTCCGTCGCGGCAGGGGCGGTTCAAATGGGCGCGAGCGTGATCCTCATTGAAGGGCATGAAATGGGTGGCGACTGTCTGAACTATGGCTGTGTTCCATCAAAGGCGCTCCTCCACGCGGGTGCAGTCGGAATGGATTTCTCTGCTGCGAAAGATCACGTCCTTCAGACGATAAAAGACATCGCACCCAATGACAGCCAAGAAAGGTTCGAATCCTTGGGCTGTGAAGTCCTTCGAGACTGGGCGACGTTCATCTCTCCTCAAGTTGTCGAAGCGGGAGGGAAGCGGATACGCGCACGCAGATTTGTAGTGTCTACAGGTTCGTCGCCGGTTGTGCCTCCGATCGACGGGATTGATACGGTCGAGGTATTTACGAACGAGACCATCTTTGATCTTCGGGAAAAACCGGAACACCTTATTATCATTGGCGCGGGCCCGATCGGGATTGAGATGGCGCAGGCCCACGTGGGTTTGGGATGTAAGGTCACGGTCGTCGAAGCCGGTAGAATGCTTGGTCGGGATGATCCCGAAGCGGTAAGCATTGTCTGTGATGCGCTGAAAGCCAAAGGCGTTACGGTTCTTGAAGGAACCTCTGTGACTCGGGTCGAGAACGCGAATGGCGTAACGGTACATACATCTGAAGGGGCGGTGGTTGGTTCGCATCTACTCGTTGCTGCCGGTCGGAGGGTGAACCTCGACAGGCTCAATTTAACGTCTGCCAAGGTAGAGCACAGCCCACGTGGTATTGTGGTTGATTCCGGGCTTCGCTCAAAAACCAACCGGAGAGTCTATGCCATCGGAGACGCTGCGGGAGGGATGCAATTCACCCACCTCGCTGGTTATCATGCAGGTGTCATTATTCGGTCCATGCTGTTCGGGCTTCCCGCAAAAGCCCGACACGCACATATTCCGCGAGTGACCTATACCTCACCGGAACTTGCCCAGATCGGCCTGACCGAAGCAGACGCAAAAGAAAAATACGGCGACAAAGTTGAAGTCGCAAAGGCAGGGTTGGAGCATGTGGACCGCGCCATTGCGACGAAAAATACGTCCGGTTTCGTCAAGGTTATGGTGGTCAAAGGTAAACCAGTGGGTGTCACAATTGTCGGTCCAAATGCCGGAGAACTGATCGCCATGTGGGCGATGGCTATGGCAAATGGGCTTAAACTTTCGGCCATCGCGAATACTGTTTTGCCATATCCAACGATGAGTGAGATTAACAAACGTGCAGCGAGTGCCTATTTTAGTCCCAGACTGTTCGAAAACCCGATGGTAAAGAGGGTGGTGCGGTTAGTGCAGCGGGTGCTGCCCTAGTCGAAAACGGAGACGCAATGTTCAAGACCCTTTCGGGGCGCTTCCTGATTCTGACCGTGATCTTTGTCATGCTGGCAGAGGTCTTTATCTTTGTGCCTTCTGTGGCGCGGTTCCGTCAGGACTATCTTCTTTTGCGTTTGGAGCGGGCTCAGATTGCCTCTTTGTCGCTACTTGCTGATGATATGCTTTCTCCCGACCTCGAGGCGGAGCTTCTTGATAACGCGGGTGTTTTCAACGTTGTACTTCGGCGGGATGAAGTCCGGCAGCTTGCCTTGTCCTCTCCGATTCCAGGGCAAATCGTTGCAACCTACGACATGCGTGACCCGTCGGCTTGGACATTGATCCGCGATGCAATGGTGACGCTTTGGACGTGGGACAACAACGTTATCCGCGTCATCGGCAATCCGGTTCAAGATGGCGGGCTTCTGATCGAGGTCACGATGGAAGAGGGCCCCTTGTGTGAGGCCATGATGGACTATGGATTGAACATCCTGCTTTTGTCAGCGGTGATCTCTATTGTTACCGCTGGCCTCCTCTTCTTTGCTGTTCGAATGTTTCTGGTGAAGCCGATCAACGGGGTTATCCACCATATGAAACTCTACGCCGAAGCTCCCGAAGATGCCCGTCGCATCATTGAGCCGAGCGCAGGCGTCAACGAACTGCGTGACGCCGAAGAAGCCCTGCAATCAATGCAGACGCTGTTGACTGGTGCTATTAAACAGAAAGAGCGACTGGCTCAATTAGGGGAGGGGGTGGCTAAAGTCAGCCACGATTTGCGCAATATCCTGACCTCCGCTCAACTTTTCACTGACCGGATTGAAGTCTCCGAAGACCCCGCTGTTCAGCGTCTTG
This sequence comes from Marivivens sp., assembly GCA_050298835.1. Lineage (GTDB taxonomy): Bacteria > Pseudomonadota > Alphaproteobacteria > Rhodobacterales > Rhodobacteraceae > Marivivens. The sequence goes on along the minus strand of JBNKUW010000006.1, from coordinate 1,559 downwards.
CGCCAAAGCTGGTGAACTCGATTACCCGCGCCGTCCACCTGTGTGAAAATACCTTGGCGTTTGGTCGTGCGGACGAAGCTCCGCCGAGGCTCGCCCGCTTTGCGTTGGCAGAAATCGTCGGGGATGTCATCGATAGTGAGCGACTCGCGGTTGGTGACTTCGACCTATCCTTCTCTGAAGACGTCCCCAGTGATTTGGTTCTCCGCGCTGACAGTGAACAAATTTACCGTGTTTTGTCCAATCTTGTGCGAAACGCCCGTCAGGCGATTGTAGCTACTGGCAAGCCAGGTGAGATCAACATTCGCGCAACCGAGGATGAAGAGGCCTGGAAAATCTGGGTCAGGGACACCGGTCCGGGATTGCCCAAGCGTGCGCAGGAGCATTTGTTCCAAGCATTTCAAGGGGGCGCGAGTAAAGGCGGTAGTGGCCTTGGTCTCGTGATTGCGGCGGAGTTGATTAAAGGTCACGGTGGATGCCTGACACTCGACCAGACCGGAGAGAACGGGACGACGTTTTCTATCACCCTTCCAAAGGCTGAAATCCAACTTTCTTCGCGTGCGGTGTAAAAACTTTCATTTCCGCTCTTGCAAAGCCCGAACGCTAGGGATACATCGCCCACACTCTAAAGCGCGCTGGTAGCTCAGCTGGATAGAGTACTTGACTACGAATCAAGGGGTCGGGGGTTCGAATCCTCCCCAGCGCGCCAATTTCCCTTTATGGAATTCCAAGCAAAATTGACTTTTGCGCCACATTTTCGACCCAAGCGATTTGGTCGGGAATGTTTTTGCGCAAGAAACAGCTTCTGGGTTTCGATGCTCGGTAAACCGACCTTCCTGTCAGGTTATTGGTTATGATGGCATTCGCCTATGAAAAGCCGCCGTTCGTGCGAGCCGCAGCATCCTTCACTCAGGGCTCTAAGCAAACTTGCGGCAGAGCAGCAGCCCATGCTCGCCCTTCAGGGCCTGACGGTCGAGGACGGCCCAGACCTGCCGTTGGCCAATGGGTTATGTTTCTGCGGCCGCAGCCCTAGTTGCTGACGTTCGCTGCACTTGCTCGATCTCGGGGCATCAAAGTCTGCAGTGCGGACCAAGCGGCCATTCATTCCGCCTAGGCCTCAGTCCGTTCGCGGCCGGCTTACGAAATGCTTGTGTGCCGTTTGTGCAAAAGCCATACAAAGAAACACCCGCCGACCAATCCGGTGACAATCCCGATGGGCATATCTTCGGGAGCCATAATGGTGCGGGCCACGACATCCGCCCAAAGCACGAATAGGCCTCCTAAGACCGCAGATGTGGGCACCAAACGGCGATAATCCCCGCCGACAATCAATCTGGCGATATGCGGCATCATCAACCCCACGAACCCGATCAACCCGGAAAAGGCCACCATCACGCCAGTGATCAGGGCCCCGACAACAAATACACTCAGGCGAAACCGGACAACGTCAAGTCCCAAAGAGGAGGCCGTTTCATCTCCGATTGTCATGGCATTCAAATCAGCAGCGCGCAGATACATCCATCCCAGACAGGGCAGCAAGATTGCCATTGGATAGATCAGGT
>JBNKUW010000005.1:0-41023 GCA_050298835.1 Marivivens sp. | reverse complement strand
GGTGGGGATGGATGAATGCGGGAGTGCAGCTGGTGCGGGCAGGTTAAAGGCTGGTGCGGTGGAGGAAGCCCACCTTCGCTGCTGGCTGGCTGGTAGATCTGGAGTGGTGGGTGAGTGGAAGAATATACGCCGTCAGCCATACTGCGCCCCGTCTGTTGCGCATCCTTGTTAGCCCAGAGGCCTTAATAGCTCGTAAACGTCGAAAATCTTCTTCGACTTACGCCGAACCGCCCACCGTCAGGCCGCCGATCATCAGGGTCGGCTGGCCGACACCCACGGGGACCCATTGGCCTGCCTTGCCACAGTTGCCTATACCGGGGTCGAGTGCCATGTCGTTGCCTATGGCGCGGATCTGGCCCATCGCGGTAGGGCCATCGCCGATCAGGGTCGCGCCTTTGACCGGTGCACCAATCTGGCCGTTTTTCACGCGGTAGGCTTCGGTACAGGAGAACACGAATTTGCCGTTGGTGATGTCGACCTGACCACCGCCAAAGCCGACGGCGTAGATCCCATCCTTGAGATCGGCCACGATGCTCTGTGGGTCAGCGTCGCCGCCCAGCATATATGTGTTGGTCATTCGCGGCATCGGGGCGTGGGCGAAACTTTCGCGGCGACCATTTCCAGTTGGCTTCACGCCCATCAGGCGGGCGTTCTGGCGGTCCTGCATATAGCCGACGAGGATGCCGTCTTCGATCAGGACGTTTTTGCCAGAGGGGGTGCCTTCGTCGTCGATGGTGATCGACCCGCGTCGGTCGGGGATCGTGCCGTCGTCCAGTACGGTCACGCCCTTGGCAGCCACCTGTTCGCCCATTCGACCGGCAAAAGCGCTTGCACCCTTGCGATTAAAATCTCCTTCGAGCCCATGACCAACCGCTTCGTGCAGCAAAACACCTGGCCAGCCAGAACCCATAACCACGTCCATTACACCTGCTGGGGCAGCTTCGGCCTCAAGGTTTACTGCGGCGATTCTCAGCGCTTCGCGGACGGCTGGTTCCCAGTGTTCGCGGGTGATCAGGCCGATGAGCCCCTGACGCCCACCGCCACCGTGCCCACCAGATTCGCGGCGACCGTTGGCGTCTTCGAGAATAACTGAAACGTTGATCCGGCTCATCGGGCGGATATCGCTCATTAGCGTTCCTTCGGGGCGGAGGATAAAGACCTCTTGCAGAGAAGCTGCGATAGAGGCTGTGACCTGCACAACGCGGCTGTCCAAATCCCGTGCAAAGGCGTCGATTTCTTGAAGAATTTCGATTTTTGCCGGAAACGTTGCCTGCGCAATTGGATCATCGTCACTATATAGATGTGTGTTTGTAGCGATTGGCGGCGGCGCAATCGTACCACCTCCGGCACCAACGGCGAGCTTTGCCGTGGTCGCTGCACGCTTCAGCGATGTTTCATCTATCGAAGTGGAATGGGCGTAGCCTGCGGTCTCTCCCCGAACTGCACGAAGGCCAAAGCCTTCTGACGCATCATAGCTCGCTGTTTTTATTCGACCATCGTCGAAGACCAGAGTTTCCGAGCGGCGACGCTCCAGAAACAGCTCTCCATCGTCGGCCCCGAAGGTCGCGTCGCGCAGTATTTCAAGGGCGGACGCTTGATCCAGTGCGGTTTCAAATGGCCGAAAACGATCGTGTTTCATATTTGGGTTTCCTGTTGCAAACTTTGACATAGGTCAAAAAAGGACAATATGCCGCCCATACGGTTCTTGAGTTGTGATGCAGGATATGTGACATGTTTTGGTGGATACAATGGGATTCCTGCATTGAGTCAGAGAGTTCTATTCAAAAGGGGAGGGGCATCCGTGCCCCGATAAAGCACAGGGTATAAGATGCGACTGACTAATTTTGTCACAAAGCTTTCGCTTGCCGCAGGAATGGCTATGGCCGGATTCGCCGCGAAAGCTGAAGGGCCGACCGACGGGCTCGAGATCGTAGGAGCACCGACACAAGGTGGTATGAGCTTCCAACCGGCTGCGTCCGAATTGGCCCGCGACCTGCAATTCCTCGAAGGCATGATGCTCTACATCATCACCGCGATCGTGATCTTCGTGACGGCGCTGCTCATTTACGTGATCGTGCGCTATAACCGTCGGGTCAATCCGAACCCGGCAACCTTTACCCACAACTCCCCGCTGGAGATTGCTTGGACCGTTATTCCGATCGTCATTCTGGTGTTCATCGGTTCGTTCTCGCTTCCCACGCTGTTCAAACAGCAGGAATTTCCTGATGGGGACATCGTCATCAAGGTAACAGGTCACCAGTGGTACTGGACCTATGAGTACGTTGATGAAGACGTAACATTCGACAGCTATCTGGTTGGTCACCCGTCGTCGGTTCCGCTGGACTACGAAGGCTCTGATGTGACGCCGTTCGTTCAAGACGCTGCTATGAACGAACTGTTGGATAACTTCGGTTATTCGCCCGAAGAATTCTTGCTGGCCACGGATACCTCTGTTGTTGTGCCCGTTGGTGCGACGGTTGTGATGCAGGTAACTGCCGATGACGTGATCCACTCTTGGGCGATGCCGGCAATGGGCGTCAAACAGGACGGCGTTCCTGGTCGTCTGGCGCAACTCTGGTTCGCACCCGAGCAGGAAGGCGTGTACTTTGGTCAGTGTTCCGAGCTTTGCGGCAAAGACCACTCCTACATGCCGATCACTCTGAAAGTGGTCAGCCAAGAGGCATATGATGCTTGGCTTGATCGCGTGAAGAACGACAACGACTACCTCGCTTGGTAAGACCGTTAGTTCTGTCCGGCACTTTTAGCTGTGCCGGACAGATACGGTCCAAGTCTGCATTCACTGACGAGGATACTCAATGACCGATGCCAGCATTCACTCCACACCGCATGAGGCCGGATTGGGCGATTATTTTGCGCTGCTGAAGCCGCGTGTGATGTCTTTGGTGGTTTTCACCGCGCTGGTCGGGCTGCTTGCCGCGCCGGTCTCCGTCAATCCGATCATCGCCTTTGTTGGCATCCTGTGTATTGCCGTGGGCGCTGGTGCGTCGGCCTCGCTTAACATGTGGTGGGATGCGGATATCGACCGGATCATGAAGCGGACCGTGAACCGTCCCATTCCTTCGGGGCGTGTCCAGCCTGAAGAGGCGCTTGCCATTGGTGTGGCTCTATCGGGGTTCTCGGTCATCCTCTTGGGCCTTGCCGCAAACTGGTTGGCTGCTGGTTTGCTGGCGTTCACCATTTTCTTTTACGCTGTCGTCTACTCGATGTGGCTCAAACGCTCTACGCCGCAGAACATCGTTATCGGCGGCCTGTCCGGTGCGCTGCCGCCGATGATCGGTTGGGCCGTCGCAACTGGCGGCATTTCGATTGAATCTGCCCTGATGGTCGCGCTGATTTTCATGTGGACGCCGCCGCATTTCTGGTCGCTCGCGATTTTTGTGAAATCCGACTATGGCCGCGCGGGCGTGCCGATGCTGACCGAAACCCACGGGCGTCGTGTGACCCGCAATCACATCATGGGCTACATGGTCGCTCTGGTGCCTGTCGCGCTGGCCATCGGATTTACGTCAATCGGTGGTCCGGTTTACCTTGCTGTTTCAGTTGTGCTGAACTTTTGGTTTCTGCGGGCCTGCTATGTTGTCTGGCGCCGCGACGAAACAGAGGCAGAGGCAGACAACTTTGCAGCCGAAAAGACGTCGTTCAAAGTTTCGCTCGCCTACCTTTTCCTTCATTTTGCTGCATTGATGGTTCAGGCGGCGACCGGTATCGGAGGCTGGTAAGATGGCAATTCACGTTGAACATGAACTCCATCAACGGCGTCGGGGCATCAACATGGGTGTCCTGATCCTTCTGGGCGCTTTTGTCGCGATGGTCTTTGGTCTGACCGTTGTGAAGGTGACCCAACTTGGTGATGCGCGCCGGTTCGAAGCCAATGACCACGTTGTTCGCCCCGCATTGCTGCCCGCAGATGTTCCGGCCGGAGCAAGCGAATGAAGCTTTTCCCGAACATAGATGGCCCACAGCGGACAGTTGTTCTGCTGTTGACGGTCGTTTTGACAATGGGGGCTCTCGCTTGGGCGTCGGTGCCGTTCTACAGCTGGTTCTGCAAGGTGACGGGCTTTGGCGGGACAACCAACGTTGCCGAAGCCGGTGCCGACGTCATTCTAGACCGCGAAATGACGATCCGTTTCGACGGGTCTGTCGATCAGGGCATGCAGTGGACTTTTGCACCGGTGCAGCGCGAAATGACCGTGAAAATCGGCCAGACTGCTCTTGCCTATTATGAGGCGACCAACAATTCCGACCGTCCGATTGCCGGACAGGCGGCCTATAACGTCGTGCCTTATGAGGCCGGCGGATTTTTCGACAAGATCGAATGTTTCTGTTTCACAGAGCAGGTGTTGCAACCGGGCGAAACCGTCCAGATGCCGGTCAGCTTTTTTGTTGACCCCGCAATCGTGGACGATCGTGATGCGAAGTACACGCACACGATCACGCTCAGCTACACCTTCTTTGAAATCGAGCTGCCGGAGGAGGAGACGACGGCAGCACTTAGCAACACGGCTCCAGCCGCAATTCAAACAAACTAAAGACACGTCGCAGGGAACAACACATGGCTCACGCAAAGAACCACGACTACCATATTCTTACCCCGTCGATTTGGCCGTTTATCTCGGCCGTCGCGGCTTTCATCATGCTGTTCGGCGCGGTCATGTGGATGGCCAACGACATGCCGTGGATGTTCCTCATTGGCCTTGTTGCGACGCTGTATTCCGCTGGCGCCTGGTGGGCTGACACTGTGAAGGAAAACATCGCAGGCGACCATACGCCTGTTGTTCGTATTGGACTGCGCTACGGCATGATCCTGTTCATCATGTCCGAAATCATGTTCTTTGTCGCGTGGTTCTGGGCGTTCTTCAAAACCCAGATGTACCCGATGTGGACATATGTTGGTACATCTTACGAACAGCCGGACATCATCCCCGTAGATGCGTTCCACCTGCCGCTGATGAACACTCTGATCCTGCTCTGCTCGGGTGCTGCCGTAACTTGGGCGCACCACGCATTGGTTCATGAAAACAACCGCAAAGACCTTGTCCAAGGTCTGACCATCGGCATCCTTCTTGGCGTCGCGTTTACGGGGTTGCAGGCGTTCGAGTATTTCGAACTTCTGGTGCATGAAGGCTGGAGCTTTGGTGGCGATGTCTTCTTTGGCACGTTCTTCATGGCTACTGGTTTCCACGGCTTCCATGTGATCATCGGTACGATCTTCTTGACCGTCTGTCTGATCCGCGCCGTTAAAGGTCACTTCACCCCCGAAAACCATGTCGGTTTCGAAGCTGCGGCTTGGTACTGGCACTTTGTTGACGTTGTATGGCTATTCCTCTTTGCCGCCGTCTACATCTGGGGTCAGGCCTGATCCAAAGGCATCAGGGGGCTTGACCCTCTGGCAATGAACAGACAGGAACGCGCGAGGGCAAACCTTGCGCGTTTCTGCGTTAGAAAGGACTCCGATGCGTCGTATTCTCTTTTTGCTGACATTCGGTTTGGGTGGCTTTGCGATCCTGATGTCGCTGGGTGTCTGGCAAGTTCAACGCTTGGCTTGGAAGCGCGGTATCCTTGATGAAATGGAAATGCGAATGTCGGCGCCAGCGATTGTGCTGCCGGTTGCTCCTGATGAGGATACCTATGAATATCGTGCGGTGACGCTGACAGGAACGCCGACAGGGGACGAACTGCATGTTTTGTCGTCAGGCACCTCTGCAGGGACCGGTTATAGAGTGATTTCCGCGTGGGAAACCGTGGATCACCGCCGGATCATGGTCGACATGGGTGTTATGCCGCTTGAGGACAAAGGTGTGGCACCCGCGACCCAAGAGCAAACGATCAGTGGAAACTTGTTCTGGCCGGATGATGCTGCGTCGTCTTCCCCACCGCCGGATCTTGGTACGAACCTGTGGTTCGCGCGTGAAACCGGCGCCATGTCCGAAGTTCTTCATGCCGAACCCTTCATGGTTTCGATCCGCGAAACCGACAATCCTGACCCACGACTTAGTCCGGTGCCGGTCAATACGTCGGGAATTCGCAACGACCACCTAGAATATGCGATTACCTGGTTCCTTCTGGCGCTGGTATGGGCTGTTATGACCGGATATTTCATGTATCGATCCGGCAAAGACGCGAAAGAGGACTGAACGATGCGCTATATCTCGACCCGTGGACAGGCTCCCGCCCTTTCGTTCGAAGAGGCGATGATGACCGGCCTCGCCGTTGACGGCGGCCTCTATGTGCCCGAGACCATCCCGCAGATGTCCCATGACGATATCGCGGCACTCGCGGGCAAATCCTATGAGGAGGTTGCGTTTGCGGTGATGAAGCCCTTCGTCGAAGGCACGTTCACCGATGACGAATTCAAGACCCTGATCGCCAAGGCTTACGAAGGCTTCGGTCACGCCGCCCGTGCGCCGCTGGTGCAACTGGCCCCGAACCATTTCCTGCTGGAGCTGTTCCACGGCCCGACGCTGGCGTTCAAGGATTTCGCCATGCAGCTCATCGGGCAGATGATGCAGTTCGCGTTGGCCCGTTCGGGCAAGCGGATCACCATTGTCGGTGCAACATCGGGTGATACCGGATCGGCAGCGATCGAGGCGTTCCGCGGGCTGGACAACGTTGATGTTGTGATCCTGTTCCCGCATGGCCGCGTGTCCGACGTACAGCGCCGCCAGATGACCACCCCGTCCGAAGCGAACGTTCATGCGTTGGCCGTCGAAGGCGACTTTGACGATTGTCAGGCCGCACTCAAGGATATGTTCAACGATTTCGACTTCCGCGAAGAGGTTGCTCTGGCCGGTGTGAACTCCATCAACTGGGGTCGCGTGCTGGCGCAGGTTGTCTACTATTTCACGTCTGCTGTGTCGCTGGGTGCGCCGCATCGCAAGGTGTCGTTCACTGTGCCAACCGGCAACTTCGGGGATATTTTTGCAGGCTACATCGCCAAGAAAATGGGCCTGCCGATTGATCGTCTGATCGTTGCCACCAACCAGAACGACATCCTGCACCGGACCCTGCAAACCGGCGTTCAAAAGAAAGAAGGCGTAACGCCCTCGATCAGCCCGTCGATGGATATTCAGGTGTCGTCTAACTTCGAACGTGCCCTGTTCGATGCTTATGGCCGCGATGGCGCAGTTGTTGCAGAACAGATGGACGATCTTAAAAACAAAGGGGAATTCACCATTTCTCAGGGCGCCATCGATATGCTCAAAGACACGTTCGATTCCGGTCGCGCCTCTGAGGAGGAAACGATGCAGACCATTGGCGCACAGCTTACTGCGTGTGGCGAACTCCTGTGCCCGCATTCGGCGGTTGCTGTGAAGGTGGCAGAGGAATTCCTGAGTGAGGTTCCGATGATCACGCTCGCTACTGCGCACCCCGCGAAATTCCCCGCTGCGGTCGAGAAGGCAAGCGGCGTGTTTCCACCGTTGCCGCCGCGCATGGCCGACCTGTTCGATCGCGAAGAGCGTGTGACGCAGGTGCCAAACGATTTGGCGACCCTACAATCTGTTATTCGGGAGCGTCGCGCGCGTTGAACGTCCAGACCCACACACTTTCCAACGGCATGCGCATCGTAACCGAAGCGATGCCGGGCCTTCAGTCGGCAACCATCGGCATCTGGGTGATGGCCGGAGGCCGTCATGAACGCATTGAACAGAACGGCATTGCACACTTCCTTGAACATATGGCGTTCAAAGGAACGACAACGCGCAGTGCGCTCCAAATTGCTGAGGCGATTGAGGACGTAGGTGGTTATATCAACGCTTACACCAGCCGTGAGATGACAGCCTACTATGCGCGTGTGTTGGGCGAACATGTGCCTCTTGGACTGGATATTATCGGGGACATCCTGAACAACTCTGTCTTTGACCCCAAAGAAATCGAGGTTGAACGCGGGGTAATTCTTCAGGAAATCGGACAGTCCTACGATACGCCTGACGACATCGTATTCGACTGGCTGCAAGAAGCAGCATTTCCGGATCAGGCCATGGGGCGAACGATCCTTGGTCCCACAGAACGTGTGTCGAACTTTGGTCGTGAAGATCTGTCCGGATTTATTTCCGAGCATTATTCGCCGTCACGCATGATCCTGTCCGCAGCCGGTGCTGTCGATCATGATGCAATTGTCCGGCAGGCTGAGGCTTTGTTCGGTCATTTGGAACGGCGTGAAAACGGTCAATTGATAGATCCGGCGCGGTTCTCTGGTCGAGAACGCCGCGAGCTCAAAACGCTCGAGCAGGTGCATTTTGCATTGGCCTTCGAAGGGCCGGACTATCGCGGAGAAGAGATCTTTGTCGCGCAGATTTATGCTGCTGCGATGGGGGGCGGAATGTCATCCCGTCTGTTTCAGGAAATTCGCGAAAACCGTGGGTTGTGCTACTCGATCTTTACGCAAGCAGGCGCCTATTCCGACATCGGTATGATGACGCTTTATGCGGGAACGTCGGCCTCTCAGATCGAAGAATTGGCGCTTGTTTCGATGAACGAAATCAAACGATCCGCCGATCAAATGACGGAAACGGAAGTCGCGCGCGCGCGTGCGCAGATGAAGGCAGGGTTAATGATGGGGCTGGAAAGCCCATCTGCCCGTGCAGAACGGATCGCGCATATGATCCATGTTCACGGGCGGGTTCCGACGTTGAACGAAACCACAGCAATGATTGATTCCGTCACCGTTGAAAAAGTCCGTGATTTCGCGGGCGGTTTGATTGACGGTGCAGGAATGGCTCTGGCGCTCTATGGACCGGCCGAAAAGGCGCCGACGCTTGAGGCGCTGAAAGAGAGGCTCGTGGCCTGATGTTGGGTCGGAAAAAGAAAATCCGGTTGGAAACCGACCGCATGACCCTGCGTCTGCCAGAGCATGGTGACTGGCGGGCGTGGACTGAACTGCGGGTCGAGAGCCGAGATTTTCTGACGCCTTGGGAACCTGTTTGGGCCAAAGACCACCTGAGCCGCAAAGCCTTTACCAATCGTGTTTACTGGGCGCAGAGGTCGTTTTCTAACGGTACAGCCGTTCCGCTGTTTTTGATCCGCCGCGAAGACCAAGCGCTGTTGGGGGCGATCACGCTCGACAATATTCGCCGTGGCCCTGCGCAGGCGGGAACAACCGGTTACTGGATGGGCGCGCGTTACGCCCGACAGGGGTTTATGCGCGAGGCAATTCATGCGGTCGTGCACTATGCATTTGTCGATCTGGACCTGAGCCGGATTGAGGCGGGCTGTCTGCCGGAAAACACGGCATCCCGACGGTTGCTGGAGAACTGCGGTTACAAATACGAAGGCGTTGCGCAGAGTTACCTCGAAATTAACGGGCGTTGGCGCAATCATGTTCTTTACGCAAACTTACGAAGCGATCGACGTGGTAAGGCCGTGTTGTGATGCTGAATGCGGTTTCTGATAGGATTATTGATCGGATCAAAGCTGCATGTCCGGGTGCTATCGAAAAGATTGACGCCGTTTCCTATCTGACAGAGCCGCGTGGCCGATATCATGGGCAAGGCCGTGTGATTGCGCCTTCCTCTACAGAAGAAGTTGCACGGATCGTGAAGATTTGTGCAGAAGAGAAGGTAGGGGTTGTTCCTTATGCGGGGGGAACCGGTCTCGTTGGTGGGCAGGTGCATCCTGATGGTCCTGCCCCTTTGATCCTGAGCCTCGAACGGATGAACCGTGTCCGCGATGTCTATCCAACTGAGAATGTACTGGTTTGTGATGCGGGATGTGTTCTGGCCGACGTACAAGCTGCGGCGCAGGATGTCGGACGGATGTTTCCACTGTCTTTGGCATCGGAAGGATCGGCGCGGATCGGAGGTCTGCTTGGCACGAATGCAGGCGGGGTGAATGTCCTCCGCTATGGTAACGCAAGGGCACAGGTTCTGGGGCTGGAGGTCGTTCTGGCGTCTGGTGAGGTTTGGAACGGGCTGACGCGTCTGCGTAAGGATAACACCGGCTACGACCTGCGTGACCTGATGATCGGATCCGAAGGAAGCCTCGGGATTATCACCGGTGCCGCGTTGAAGTTGATGCCAGTACCCGCTGCAGAAGGCACCGCTTTGATGGTGGTCCCATCACCAGCCGCTGCGCTTGAATTGCTGTCGCTCGCGCAAGATCACGTGGGCGAAGGGATTTCCGGTTTCGAACTGATAGGGCGGCAAGGGTTGGCGTTTCTGGATGAGGTCGGCCCAGAGGTCGCCCGCCCGTTCGACGAAACACCCGAGTGGTGCGTTCTGATTGATCTAGGCCTGCCGCGTGGGTTGGACCCGCAAGAAGCGCTTGAGGTGATTTTTATCGCGGGCAGCGAAGCCGGATTGGTCAGCGACGGGGTGATTGCACAAAGCGAAGCACAGCGGACGGCTTTCTGGACGATCCGCGAAAGCATCCCCGAGGCGAACAAGCGCATCGGGTCGATTTCATCGCATGATATTTCAATCCCGCTTTCACGGATTGCCGCGTTTATTTCCGAAGGGATCGAGGCGCTGGCAGCGCTTGGTGATTTCCGCATCAATTGTTTCGGGCACTTGGGCGACGGAAACCTCCACTACAACGTATTTCCTGCGCACGGCAGGGATAGGTCGGAATACGATGAGGTACGGGGAGCTGTGAAAGCGCTCCTACATGACCTGGTTCACCGCTATGAAGGATCGTTCAGTGCGGAACATGGCGTTGGGCGGCTCAAGGTTGATGATCTAGAGCGCTATGGTGATCCGGCGAAGCTAACAATGATGCGCGCGATTAAGGCTGCCTTGGATCCGCAGGGGATCATGAACCCCGGAGCCGTTTTACGGGCATGACCGGTGGCCGCGCCAAAGGGCGCGGCGATGCCTCCGGCGGGAGTATTATTAAAAGCAAAGAAGGATCAGGCGCCTTCGAAATCACAAATGGTGTGAACGTCCATTCCCATATCCGAGAGAACTTTGCGACCGCCGAGTTCGGGGAGGTCTACGACGAAGGCGCAGCCAACAACGTCAGCGCCCAGTTTTTCAACCAGCTTAATTCCGGCAACACAGGTTCCTCCGGTTGCGAGAAGGTCATCGACAATGAGTACACGTTCACCCGGTTGCAGGGCGTCTTCGTGGATTTCCACGGTCGCTTGTCCGTATTCGAGTGTGTAGTCCTCGGACAGGGTTTGCCCAGGGAGCTTGCCCTTCTTGCGAATGGGAACGAAACCGACGGCAAGCTGATGGGCAACGGCCCCACCTAAAATGAACCCGCGCGCTTCGAGGCCTACGACCTTGTCTATTTTCTGATCCATATACGGATGAAGGAGTTGGTCCACCGCCATGCGAAACCCGTGTGCACTTGAGAATAGCGTCGTGACATCACGGAACATGATGCCTTTGTGCGGGAAGTCGGGAATCGTGCGGATGTAATCCTTGACGGTTTTCATGTCAGCTCCAGAGTGATTGCGCCTTTGGGTATCAATATGAGGAAGAGGCTTCAATCATTCCGGTGCCTAAACGAGTGTCTCATTTGGTCACAGCACACGCCCGGCGATTGTCTTTAGTCGCGCGACCATTTCTGGATCACGTTTGTCTGGTGCGGTCATGATCGCGAATTCCAGCGCGCGGTCGCAGCCGCAAGGGCAGGAAGCGCGGTCAGGGCCGAGACGTTCGGGGAGGCCAGCGACCGTTTCTCGGGCTTTAGACGAATTGCCCTGTAGGGTGGCGATGATGTCGGAAATTTCGACGGCGCCGTGGTCTGGGTGCCAACTGTCATAATCAGTGATCATGGCGATGGAGGCGTAGCAAAGCTCGGCTTCTCGGGCGAGTTTGGCTTCTGGCATGTTGGTCATGCCGATCACGTCGCAGCCCCATTGGCGATAGAGGTGGCTTTCGGCCATCGACGAAAACTGCGGACCTTCCATCGCCAGATATGTGCCGCCGCGATGGACTGTGGTGCCGGTGGCACGGGCGGCTGCCTCTGCGACGTCCATCAGGCGGGAGCAGGTCGGATGGGCGACACTGACATGGGCGACGAGGCCGGGGCCAAAGAAGGACTTCTCGCGGGCGAAGGTGCGGTCGATGAACTGGTCGACGATGACAAAATCGCCCGGCGCCATTTCTTCGCGGAATGATCCACAGGCCGAGACGCTGAATACATCCGTGACACCAAGCTGCTTTAGCGCCGCGATATTGGCGCGGTAGTTAACGGTTGATGGTGTCTGGACGTGGCCGCGTCCGTGACGTGGCAGGAATACCATTTCGACACCGTTCAACTGCCCGGTCAGCAGTTCATCCGAGGGTGGGCCCCAAGGTGTTTCCACCGTGATCCATTCACGCCCTTCAAGCCCGTCGATGTCATAAACGCCCGAACCACCGATGATCCCTATTTTTGTCTGCATTGTGTTTGCCTCGCAATCCGTGGTTGCGATGGTGTCTTCTCCAGAGACGGGGTGCAACCGAATAAGTCCGTGCTACCCACGCAACACATCGGACCTGCCCAAATGCTCGGGTTCACATTTCTACGCTAACAGGTTAGGCCCCGCGCATGCGAACAGGAACAGGATTCTGAGATGCCCCGTGCTACTCTGGCGGCATTTGCCGACAAACTTGCGATTGCCGACAAGGGCGATCTGACCCCGAACCAGATCAAGACCGAGATACTTTCGGGTTTGACTGTGGCGCTTGCATTGGTGCCCGAAGCGGTGGCCTTTGCCTTTGTTGCGGGCGTGCATCCGTTGGTGGGTCTGTATGCTGCCTTTATTATCGGGCTCGTTACATCGTTGATTGGCGGTCGTCCGGGAATGATTTCCGGGGCGACGGGGGCGTTAGCCGTTGTTATGGTGGCGCTCGTCTCTGAACACGGCGTCGAATACCTCTTTGCTACGGTGGTTCTGATGGGAATCATCCAGTTGATCGTCGGGATGATGCATTGGGGTAAATTCATCCGTCTTGTACCGCATCCGGTTATGTTGGGCTTTGTGAACGGTCTGGCGATCGTGATTTTCCTTGCACAGATGAGCCAATTTCAGGTTCCGGGAACAGCCGAGGTTTCTGGACACGGTGCTTCGGGCGGTGAGTGGCTGTCCGGTATGAACCTCTATATGATGCTCGGCCTTGTCGCGTTGACGATGGCAATCATCTGGGGTCTTCCCAAAGTGACAAATATTATTCCGGCACCGTTGGCAGGGATTGGTATCACCGCCATCATCGTGATTGCGTTTGGTATCGACGTGCCGCGCGTCGGCGATATGGCAGAAATCAAGGGCGGTCTGCCGCTGTTCCATTTCCCGCAGGTTCCGCTGAATTTTGAAACGTTGAAAATCGTTCTCCCATATTCAGTTATTCTTGCAGCTATCGGCCTGATCGAAAGCCTTCTGACACTGAACCTCGTTGGTGAGATGACCGGTAAACGTGGCGGCGCATCGCAAGAATGTATTGCCCAAGGCACCGCGAACTTTATCGCCGGTTTCTTCGGCACTATGGGTGGGTGCGCGATGATCGGTCAGTCTATGATCAACGTGAAATCGGGTGGTCGGACACGAATTGCCGGTTTGGCAGCTGCCTTGTTCCTGCTGTCCTTCATCGTTGCGGCCTCTCCGCTAATCGAACAAATCCCGCTGGCCGCACTGGTCGGTGTAATGTTCATGGTGGTGATCGGGACGTTCGCGTGGAATTCGTTCAAAATCCTGACGCGTGTACCGCTGACCGATGCGTTTGTGATTGTTCTGGTGACCGTTGTCACTGTGATGACCGATCTTGCGACTGCTGTGGTTGTGGGTGTTATCGTGTCCGCGTTGGCTTTTGCTTGGAACAACGCGCGCAGTATTCATGCGATTTCCCACACCACACCCGAAGGTGCGAAAGTCTATCAAATTCAGGGTCCGCTTTTCTTTGGCTCGACCGAAGGCTTTATCGAACTCTTTGATGTCACCGGGGATCCGAGCTTGGTCATCGTGGACTTTACGGACAGCCGTGTTGTTGACCAATCCGCACTGCAAGCGATCGAAGCTGTTGCCGCGAAATACGAACTATCGGGTAAGAAGATCCAATTGCGCCACCTAAGCCGCGACTGTCACCAGTTGCTCAAAAAGGCTGGCCACCTGATGGTCGATAGTGATGACGATCCCGACTATGAAATCGCTGTGGACTACGGTGTCCGCACGGGGATTTTGGGCAACCACTAAGCGATCGCCCACTACATCTAAGGCCGGTTCAGGGTGACTTGGGCCGGCCTTTCTTATTCGGGTGGGAACCCGTCGTATTGTGGCGCGTCGTCACCGATCACATGCCATGAGGGGCAATTAACGGTGAACTCATGGTAGGCCAAGGATAGATCGACTGGCGTGTCCATCACGTTCGCAACCACTGGAAAAACGTCCGCGTTAGAAAACACTTCGCCAAGCGCCGTTCCGCATGTTTTGCAGAAATAGCGGTTGAACTGATTGGGAGGTGTCGGGGCATAGTGGGTGACGTTGTCCCGACCACTCTCCCATTCCAGCGTCCCCTGTTTCACGAACACAAATACATCCGCCCCGAGCTTGCGGCACCGTGAACAATGACAAGTCACGATTTTTGTCGGGGCTTCGGTTAGATGAAAACGGACGGCTCCGCATGCGCAGCTACAGGCAACCATGAATTACTCCGGCCGCGTCAGAGAGAAAACTTCGCTGACGGTGGCATAGTCCTTGTATCCGAGCCGAGAGAGAGGACGGAAACGGGTTACGTCAAAGATACCGTCGATGAGGCAATCCTCCCTTAGGTGAATGCCGGTGACCTCACCGAAAACCGCATGACTGTTGTCGCCCAGTAGATCGACAATTTGGGTAACCTTGCATTCCAGCACTGCCGGAGCTTGAGCCACGTAAGAGCAAGCAATGGTGGTTGCTTCGGCTTTTGCGATACCAGCGTGCAGGAATTCATCTGTTCCCGCCGGGTGACTTCCCGATGTTGCGTTCATTGCGTCGCGCATGTCGTAGCTTACGATGTTGACGCAGAAAGCACCGGTGTCACGGATATTGGACAAGCTGTCTTTGCCGCCGTCACGATCGGGTTTTGCACCGGTCGAGGCAAACATGACCTGAGGCGGGGTATTGGCGACTGCGTTGAAGAACGAATAGGGCGCCAGATTGTCGACCCCGTCCTTTCCCCGAGTTGAAATCCAGCCAATCGGACGAGGCGACACGACCGCGTTAAAGGGATTATGCGGGAGGCCGTGGCCATCCTTTGGACGATAGAACATTGATTTGATCCCTTTTATCCGGTTTGCGGCAGAGGTAGCGTCATGATACGGCGGCTTCCAGTCTTGTCGCGGAAAAAAAGGGAACGATGGTCGTAATCGCACGGGAAATAGCTGAGGACTGGTGGGAAGTCGAAGCCCTCTACGACCTGTGTTTCGCACCGGGTCGAACAGCGTTGTCGTCCTATAGACTGCGCGATGGCGTCGATCCTATCGCTGATCTTTGTTTTACCGCCCGCGATGAGAGCGGCATTCTGGGAGGCGTAATCCGGAATTGGCCGGTTTATGTGGGCGATCATCTTGCGATCCTTCTAGGCCCCGTGGCCGTGCACCCAACCCGTCAGGGTGAAGGCTTGGGGGGGATTCTCATGCAGCAGGTTTTGAACACCGCGCGGGACCTTGGTTGGGAACGGGTGATGCTGGTTGGGGACTATCCCTACTACAAACGCTTTGGGTTCTTTCACCTGAATGAGGTCGAAATGCCCCCGCCAACAAACCCGGACCGTGTATTGGGTTATAGCCTGGTCGAAGGCGCTTGGGTCGGTGTCACTGGGGACGTTCGCCCCGCGCCGGATTGTAAATCCTAAGACGGATCCCCATCTGAATGAATATGACAGAGGGGGAGAACATGCGTGAAATCAACCCAGAAAACCCACTGACGGATGAGGCCAGACAAGAGGTCGCGGTACTCGCCGCACGACAGTCGGCTGCATCCGGCGTGTTGATGAAGGCGATTTCTTTTGTTGGCGGACAGGTAGAGGATGGACTTAGAGTTCTCCCAAAAGGTGCGCGTGCCCAAATTGACGAGGCCGCTCGCAAAGCGCTCCAACACAGTTTCAACGTGGCAAAAGCGAGCCGATCTGGTGCCTTGTCGCAACGATTGACATCAGATCGCGCTCACAAGGCGATGGCCGCGATTTCCGGTGCGCTGGGCGGTCTTGGTGGGCTTCCCACAGCGTTGGCCGAATTGCCGGTAGCAACGACCGTGATCTTTCGTGCGGTCCTCGAAGTAGCCGAGAGCTATGGAGAAGACATCCATAGCGAAGAAGGTCGGATGGAATGCCTTAGGGTATTTAGTGCCGGTGGCCCGACCGAGGGGGACGACGGCGTTGATACGACGTTTGTCGGCGCTCGGCTCAGCCTTTCGGGAACGGCGATCAGTAGCCTGATTAACAAGGTTGCGCCCAGATTCGCGGCGATGCTGTCGCAAAAGCTCGCCACGCAAGCCGTTCCTGTGCTGGGGGCCGCAGCGGGGGCCGGAACAAACTATGCCTTCATGTCCTACTACACCGAAATGGCACATGTGCACTTCGGGTTGCGAAAGCTTGCACGGGACTACGACGACACGCAAGTTCTCGACGCTTTTCACGCGGCCCTAAAGCCACCTGCGCGCCCGTTTAACCGCGCCTGACCTGATCCGAGTTTGCGAGCCATTCACTAATTGCTGGCCGGACGGATTGATCTCCGCGCGCACGTGCTGTGGCTATAACTTCACGCGCATCGTTCAAGTTCACGCGCCGCAACAGGTGCTTTACAGGCCCGATCGATGCAGGACGCATGGAAAGTGAACGAATGCCGATTGCTGCAAGGCAAAGCGCCTCAATCGGGCGACCAGCGTCTTCTCCACAGAAAGACAAAGGTTTTCCGGCGCGGTTGCAACGCTCCACAACGAGTTCGAGGAACGACAGGAAGCTGACGTTCAACGTATCGTAGCGCCGACGGACACGTTCGTTTTCGCGATCTGCTGCGAAGAAGAATTGCTTGAGATCGTTGCCACCAATTGAAATGAAATCGACTTCTTCGAAGAACGCGTCGGGTGCAAAAGCAAGGCTGGGAGTTTCCAGCATCGCACCGACTTCGATCTCATCAGGCCGTGGTACCGGATGACCCAGAATGCGTTCACGCTCCAGCGCTTTGTCCATTTCGGCTTTGGCTGCACAATACTCCTCAAGCTGAGCGACAAACGGGAACATCACTGTTAGCGGACGTCCTTTGGAGGCACGGATCAACGCCTGCAATTGCATGCGCAATACGCCTGGCTTGTCCAACCCGACCCGCAGTGCCCGCCAGCCCATTGCAGGGTTCGGTTCGTCCTGTGTGGTCATATAGGGAAGAACTTTGTCTGACCCGATATCAAGCGTTCTGAACGCAACGCGTTTCCCGCCCGCAGCTTCCATGACGCGGGCATAAATCGCGGACAACTCTGCGCGTTTGGGCATTTGGTTGCGGATGAGAAACTGCAGTTCGGTCCGGAATAGACCTACACCGTCAGCGCCCGATGATGGCAAAGATGGCAGGTCGGCCATGAGGCCTGCGTTCATCGTCAAGGAAACCGTTGTTCCGCAAAGCGATGTCGCCGGAAGATCACGGATCGAGGCATAGCGTTCTTGCGCACGCGCCTGCATCGCGATTTTGTCGCGGAATGCTGTGTGCACGTTATCGTCCGGCCGGAGGTGGACGATCCCTTGTTCTCCGTCCACGAGGATCGGATCACCATTCAGAGCTTCGGCAGTAATGTTCTTAGCGTGGATCACCAGAGGGATCGCCCAAGCGCGCGCAACAATGGCGGCATGCGATCCGACAGAACCTTCTTCCAGAACAATACCACGCAGCGTCTTACCGTACTCCAGCAACTCACCGGGGCCGATATTTCGCGCAACCAGAACTGCATTTTCGGGTTTTTCGGCACCGGTTTCCTGACCTTGGCCGGTCAGAATCCGCAAGAGCCGGTTCGACAGGTCGTCAAGGTCATGGAGACGATCCCGGAGATAGGCGTCCCCGGCAGATCGCAGTCGCGTACGTGCCAGTGACTGTTCCTTTTCAACTGCAGCTTCGGCAGAAAGACCGCTTGCAACGTCTTCTTCCATCCGCTTCATCCAGCTACGGGAATTGGCGAACATCCGGTACGCTTCGAGGACTTGAACCTGTTCACTGTTTACGGTCGTCGCGGTGTTCAACATTTCGTCGACCGAAATCCGCAGCGTGTCAACGGCTTCGCGCAAGCGGGCAAGTTCCCTATCGGGATCATCAGCTACGGGATTGGTGACGACCACGCGTGGTTCGTGCAGATAGACCAACCCGTCAGCCGCTCCTTCCTGTCCGGTTGAGCCGCGGAACATGACCGGTTGTTGATGTCGCGCAGAGAGCGCCGCCCCTTCACCCAAGAAAACGCCAAGTTCGGTCATTTCGGCCAGAACCATTGCGACGACTTCAAGAGCGTAGACTTCGTCATTGGAAAACAGGCGATTGGATTTGGACTGGACGACCAACACGCCAAGAACACTTCCTAGCCGCTGGACGGGAACGCCACAGAAGGACGAATACCGTTCTTCGCCAGTTTCCGGCATATAGCGGAACCCACGTTCCGCTGGTGCGTCGGCCGTGTTTATCAAGCGGCGCGTTTCCGCAACCCGCCCGACAAGGCCTTCTCCCAGCCGCATACGGGTTTGGTGGACAGCTTCTGGCGCCAGACCTTCGGTCGCACAAAGCTCTAGGGTTTCAGCGTCGCGGAACAGATAAATCGAGCACACTTCGGTTTGCATCGAAGTTGCGATCAGATGCACGATTTTGTCGAGGCGCGCCTGTCCGGCAGCGTCTTCCGCCATCGTATCTCGCAGTCGGCCTAAAAGCTTTCGGCTTTCGGTCTCAAAGCGCTCTGCCATGATCTATTCCTCTCTTGTCGGCCTATCTATAGGACAGTGCGGCCACAAAGGGGAGTGGACAAAACGGTCACAGGCAAACTCTTGCGTTTGCAGCATTTTTTCGCAGCTGCAGCATTGCGATGTGATCAATAAAAAGGCCGCCAGCGGATACCCGTGGCGGCCCTTGGACGTGAATTTATTTGGTTCAGGCTTTGTCGAGCTCGAATGCGTCGTGCAGTGCCTGCACAGCCAATTCCATGTACTTACGATCAATCAGGACCGAAATTTTGATTTCAGAAGTCGCGATAACCTTGATGTTGATGCCTTCGTTCGACAGGACTTCGAACATTTTGGCTGCAACACCCGCGTGGCTCCGCATGCCGATACCGACAACTGAAACCTTGGCAACTTCGGTATCCGCCTCAAGACGGTCAAAGTTGATCAGACCTTTGTCCTTGGCATCGTTCAACGCTTTTTCGGCGCGTGCGCGCTGTTCGATAGGACAAGAGTAGGTCATGTCTGTCAAACCGCCGGTGTGGCCATGATAGTTCTGTTCCGAAATGTTCTGAACGATCATGTCGACGTTCACGCCGGCATCGGCCAAGGGGCCAAAGATTGATGCCGCGATGCCCGGTTTGTCATCAATGGTGACAAGGGTCATTTTGGCTTCTTCACGGGAATAGGCGACACCGGAAACGACGTTGGATTCCATGATTTGCTCCTCTGCGCAGACCAGCGTGCCTGCGTCATCTGACGGTTCCTCGAACGAGCTGAGCACGCGCAGCTTCACATTAAAGCGCATGGCGAGTTCGACCGAACGGGTTTGCAGAACCTTCGCGCCGAGCGAAGCCAGTTCCAGCATTTCTTCAAAGGCGATCTTGTCGAGCTTACGGGCCTTCGACTCGATGCGGGGGTCTGTTGTGTAGACACCGTCCACATCGGTGTAGATGTCGCAGCGCTCTGCTCCAAATGCTGCTGCGAAGGCAACAGCGGTTGTGTCGGATCCACCGCGTCCCAGCGTCGTGATGCGACCCTCGGGGCTGACACCCTGAAAACCTGCAACAACTGCGACCTTCATGCCTTCTTCGAACTTCTTGTTGATGTTCTCAGGCGGAATGTCTTCGATTCGCGCAGCACCGTGAGCACTAGTGGTCTGAACCGGAACCTGCCAACCCTGCCAGCTACGGGCAGGGATTCCCATTTCCTGAAGCCGCAACGCCATCAGGCCAGCGGTGATGTTTTCCCCCGAGGAAACGACGGCGTCATATTCCCGAGCGTCGTAGAGTGGAGAAGTTTCACCCACCCATCCGACGAGTTCGTTGGTCTTGCCTGACATGGCCGAGACGATGACGATCACGTCATAGCCTTTGCCCACTTCAAGAGCGACCCGTTTGGCGGCGCGGGCGATCCGGTCCAAGTTGGCGACCGAAGTCCCGCCGAATTTCATGACAAGCGTCGGCATAGCTGTCCCTTGCAAAATGTCGCGTTCCCCTTAGCGGGCATTGCGTTCAAGGGCAATTGTCGAACGTATGAAAGGTATCCAATTTGTGACGGAATAACACAGAATTCGGTCACAAATAGAAAACGGCGACCCAGATTGCTCAAGGTCGCCGAATAGCATTTGCAATGCCGGTCCTTAGGACGGTGCTGCTGCGCTGGGGCTGCTACCAGTTCCGGAACCGCTCGACGAAGCTGCAATTAGTGCAACGAGGATGAGCGGGATGATGTACATCGCCGACGAGCTGGCCGGTGCGGCCGGAATGATTTCAACCGGAGCCGGCGGAGCGACAGGTGCCATACCGCCAGCGGAAGCGGTGGTTGCCATACCTGCAAGTGCAAGTGCGCAGAAAAGTTTTTTCATGGAGTTTCTCCCTTGGAGTTGGTCAACAGCCTAGTCTTACACCAGCTTTCGAACTTAAGTCGAAAAAATTCTCTCGTAATTTCGAGGCTTATCTACAAAGGTTCGATGTATTTTTCCGGAGACCAGGCCATGAGCAAATGTCGGTGACACGTAATTTGCGTCACCGTTTTCATCACGGCAATCTGTGATCAGTCGGTTGGCGAGCTGGAGCTGCCCGTGCCCGAACCGCTCGACGAAGCTGCAATAAGTGCAACGAGGATGAGCGGGATGATGTACATCGCCGACGAGCTGGCCGGAGCGGCCGGAATGATTTCAACCGGAGCCGGCGGAGCGACAGGTGCCATGCCGCCAGCGGAAGCGGTGGTTGCCATACCTGCAAGTGCAAGTGCGCAGAAAAGTTTTTTCATGATTCCCCCACGAAAATGGATTGATGATGTGGGAAGAGCCTAATCCAGAAAATCGATCGTTCTAGTGTGGAAATCCTGAATTTGGCCTAATTTGTTTGTTTTCTGGGTGTAAATGGCAATGGGGCAACAGGTATTCCGTCCTCAATCAGCTTTATAGCATCCTCAGGTTTAGCCTCGCCCCAGATATTTCGCGTTGGCTGATTCCCTTCGTGAAGCTTACGTGCTTCTTTCGCGAAATCGGGGCCAACGTAGTCGGCGTTTTCTTCGATTTCCTTTCGAAGCGCTGACAGATGTTCTTCTTCCGGGGTTTCTGGTGAGCTCAATGATTGTTTCTTGTCGGCCCGGACTGCGGGGGCCATGAGTGATTTGGAAACTTCGCTTGAATTGCACTGCGTACAATTGATCATTTTTGACTGAAACAAACGGTCAAAGGCGTCCGCCGACTGAAACCAGCTTTGAAAGCTATGGCCGTTTTCACATTTCAAAGCATAGCGGATCATTTCGTGCCGTCATTTTCTACACAACCCAATGAAAATAGCCGTTGCCCATGGGAATTCCTAGGGGCGTCGATCAAAGGGCTGCATCCGCGTAGACAAAGTGCACAGCCGAAGGGGGGCAATGCACGATCATTTCTAGAATGATCCAAAGCCACGTTCATCAGTATCCGGGTTTTTGAATGCAGGCTTTTCGGCGTGTTTCTTAGGCGCTTTGGGGGCTTTGTCTGAATTGGCAGCTTCTTTGATGTCGGCTTTCATTTGAGCAGCGACTTCACGAACCTTCGCACGTTTTTCACGCTTTGATGGTTCTGTTTCAACTGGCGTGACATCGATCACAGCATGTTTGTGGTCGATTGTATTTTCGCTCAACTGGAAATTGGCAATCTCACTGCGCAACTCTTCGTTCGTTAGGGCGACTTCGGTTGCCGAACTTGCAAAAGCTTCAGCTTGTTTGCTCGTGGCGCGCGTAATTCGGGCGATTTCACCAATTGCATCTCGGACTTGTTCTACGCCACGGGCTTGTTCGACACTCGCAACAGAGATTTCAGTCACAAGGGTGGAAACCTCACTGATATTGTCTGAAATCTCGTCAAATGCCTTGCTGGTCTGTTCGGAAATTTCCACACCTTCGCGGACACGAGAACGGCTACCTTCGATCAGCTCGCTTGTTTCCTGTGCAGCTTTTGCCGACCGTCCGGCAAGGTTGCGAACCTCTTGGGCAACAACTGCAAATCCACGACCGTGCTGACCTGCACGAGCAGCTTCGACCGCAGCATTAAGAGCGAGCAGGTTGGTCTGGAAAGCGATCTCGTCGATGACCTTGATAATCTTTGCAATGCTTTGACTGGAGTCGTTGATGGCATCCATGGCGGACACCATATGCCCAACTTTTTCCCGTGCGTTCGTGATAACACCAGTGGTTTCCTGAACGAGCAGATCCGTAGATTTTGCAGCATCAGCGTTGGTTTTGACCTGAGCTGCAGTTTGTTCAACAGACGCAGACAGCTCATCAACCGACGAAGATTGCGTTTCTGCATTGTTGGCAAGGGATTGCGCCGCCATTTCCAGATCATTTGCAGATTTTTGAAGAGTATTAGTGCGTGAACGGACGGTCAAAAGTGTCTGATCGAAGAACTGGATCAGGCGATCGAATGCTCTCGCGGAATCGCCCATTTCGTCGTTCCGTTGGATAACCGACATTCGTTTCGTCAGATCCTTTTCGTCAGCCATGCGATTCATACGCTTGGAGACCCAGATAATCGGGCGGACAATGGCGCGACCAAAGTAGGCGCTTGCGATAGATGTGGTAGCGACAATTCCAAGTACCAGCATGAAAATGGACCATTTCATACTGGTAGCGTCTGCAAGCAGCATGGCGTAGCTGACGGTAGCTGTCAGGCCATAGCTTTGTTCGCCAAAATACACTGGCGCGTAGGATGACATCAGTTTTGTACCATCGTCTGCGTCGAAAACTACTACACCGGTTTCACCGGCAATTGCGGATTGCGCATTGGGTGCATTGGACGACTGTGTAACCACAGTTCCATTTCGGTCGACGATGTAGCCTGAACTCGTAGTTAAATCACCGCTGGTAGAAAGCATCTGGATTTCGACCGGCACTCTCAAACCGTTTTCCTGAGCCATTGCAACCTGGATCGAGGTTTCAGGGATTGCGAAGGCAACAATACCAGCCAAGACATTCTGACTATTCAGGACAGGGGCAGCGATGAAAGAGGTGTTGTCGATACCGTTTCCGGAGTCGATCGTAAATTTGTACGGGCTCAGATCTGAGACAAAAATCGGGGTGGAGTCGAAGCTAAAACCTTTGTGGGCATCGGCATAATCTGTCTGAAGCGTCCGAATGGCTACCTCTGACAGGCCGGTGCTTTGCAGTGCTTCATCATGAACGCTGAGCCCGAAATCATCGCGTTTTGCGACGGAATAGATAACCTCACCCTGAGGGTTAAGTAGGTAGATGTCATCAAGTCCCTGTTCTCCGGCAATTACGGTGAACCAGCGGTGCCATGTGCTATGGACATCGCTGTAGTGAGGCACAGAATCGCTGGTGGTCAGCTCCATGCGATGGCCGCCAGTGTAAGGATTTTGTGAAACAAACGCATTTCGCACATTGCGCAGGGGGTCGCCAGCCATGTTCATGGTAGTGCGTGAAAACTCGTCAATAGCTTCTAAAATGCTTTCATCGTCCGCCAGCAAGTGCAGCGTTTTTTCGTAGTTGGACAACGTGTTTTCAATTGCTGCCGCAATAACATAGCTGCTTGCGGCGAGGCTGTCTTCGGCTATGGTTTCCATCGTCGAAGACATTCGGCTGGTCGCAAGTACACCAACGAGAATCGACGACACAGCGGTCAGCGCCACGAAAGTTAGCGGAAATTTCCAAGACAAAGAGAGTTTCATTAACGGGTCCAACTTTTTGGCCGCAGAAACTCGCGACCTGTTGATGCCCGATACGACGCATATGGAGATGGTTTTAGGAATTTACCGCAACGAAACGTGGTGCGTGTGGACAGTATCGCGGTTCAAACGGACAGTTGTGCGTTTTCAGCGCGGTTTTCCTAAGAAATTCGAGTTTTTCTAGGAGCTTAGAAAGAAAGGGGGGCGATGGTGCTGCAGGGGAGGATTGAACTCCCGACCTCTCCCTTACCAAGGGAGTGCTCTACCACTGAGCTACTGCAGCGTCCGTTTCCGGGCACCGTCGGTGCGGTGCGGGGGAATTAGCCTCAAACAATCCCATACGCAACCCCTCTCTGGACGGTTTTTTTATCAGCGGGTATCAGAGTGCCCATGAGCGATAAATCAGGCAATAAAACTAAGGCCTCAAAGCCGCAAACACGCGATGAGCGTTTGAAGGCGGCGTTAAAGGCGAATATGGCAAAGCGCAAAGCACAGGCGCGCGCGCGTGCAGCGGCGTCAGAAAATTCCGAGGAAGAGTAGGACAGAGTATGGATTCGATTCTGGTAACAGGTGGCAAACCCCTGAGTGGACAGATTGCGATTGCAGGGGCCAAAAATGCGGCGCTCACCCTGATGCCGGCGACGTTACTTAGCGAAGAACCTCTTACCCTGACCAACACGCCTCGCTTGTCGGATATCCGTACAATGACGGAGCTGTTGCAATCTCTCGGGGCGGAGGTGTCTTCTCTCGCGGATGGAAAAGTAGTTGCGATGTCGTGCCATGGGCTGTCCTCGACCCGTGCTGACTATGATATCGTACGGAAAATGCGGGCTTCGAACCTTGTTCTCGGGCCGCTTCTGGCACGTGAAGGCCATGCAATCGTGTCTTTGCCGGGCGGATGTGCAATTGGCGCCCGTCCGATGGATATCCACATTTCCGCTCTTGAAGCGCTGGGCGCAGAGATCGAGCTGAAAGACGGCTACCTTCACGCCAAAACCCAAGGTGGCCTGAAGGGTGGCCATGTTCCGCTACGCTTTGCCTCTGTTGGTGCGACTGAAAACATTCTGATGGCTGCGACTTTGGCCAAAGGAACAACTGTGATTGAAAACGCTGCCCGCGAGCCGGAGATTGTCGATTTGGCTGACTGCCTGCGGGCGATGGGTGCGCAGATCGAAGGGGACGGTACATCGCGTATCGAAATCCAAGGTGTTGATCGTCTGCATGGTGCGACCCATCCGGTTGTCACCGACCGAATCGAATTGGGCACCTATATGCTCGCACCTGTGATCGCTGGAGGTGAAGTGGAATGCCTAGGCGGGAAACTGTCACTGGTCGAAGCCTTCGTTGAAAAGCTCGACGCTGCAGGCATTACGGTGGAAGAAACCGAAAAAGGGCTGAAAGTCCGCTGTGACCGCGGCCGCGCAAAGGCTGTGGACGTGACGACAGAGCCGTTCCCCGGATTCCCGACAGACCTTCAGGCGCAGATGATGGCGATGCTGTGTATTGCTGACGGAACTTCTGTTCTTGAGGAGAAAATCTTTGAGAACCGCTTTATGCACGCACCTGAATTGATCCGTATGGGTGCCGACATCGAAGTCCATGGCGGCACTGCAAAAGTGCATGGTGTGGAACGTATGAAAGGCGCGCAAGTGATGGCAACGGACCTTCGGGCGTCCGTGTCCTTGATCCTCGCAGGACTTGCCGCCGAAGGTGAAACGCAAGTGAACCGCGTTTACCACCTCGATCGTGGCTATGAACACGTCGAAGAAAAACTAGGTGGTGTCGGCGCACAAATCGAAAGGATTTCGGGCAATTGACACAAGACGCACGGTTTGAGGACGGCAGCGACCGTCCGCTTCGGCTCAAGGCACTAGATGAGGACGACCTGAACGTCCTGTCGTCGCTCGTTCAGGATGCGGTTTGCCCCGCATCTGAAATGACTTGGCGCGCCAAGGAAATGCGTTTTGCGCTATTGCTGAACAGGTTCCGATGGGAAGACGCGCCAAGGGCCGAAGCACGCAAGCGGGCGTTCGAGCGGGTGCAGTCGGTTCTGGTGATCGAAAACGCGCTCAAGGTTCGGTCCCAAGGTATTCCACGCGGCGACGAAGATACGGTTTTATCCCTTTTGTCGATCGAATGGACCGCTGGCGAAGACGGGACTGGTGTCCTCACGTTGAACCTCGCAGGTGATGGCGCCGTTGCAGTTGATGTCGAAGCGCTGGAAGTTGTGTTGAAAGACGTCACGCGCCCCTATGTTGCGCCTTCCCACAAGATTCCGCATCATCCGGAATAATCAACGTCCTGAGGGCATATTGCATCGGGTGTCAGTGTTTTTGGCAATATGAAAGACAGTCCTCATTGAAGGGCTGCACCTGCGGCGCTATCAAGCGATCGAAGGAGACCGCCTATGCCCCATTTTCTGACGACGACTGACGCTGGTTTTGAAAAGGCTTTCATCGCAGTTCTGGGGATGAAGCGCGAGGACAGCCCGGACGTTGACGCGATTGTTGCTGGGATCATCGCGGATGTGCGGGAACGCGGCGATGCTGCACTGATCGAATTGACATCAAAATTTGACAGATTGGATCTGACGGCAGAGCAATTGCGGTTCTCTGATGCAGAGATCGAAGCCGAATGTGCCAAAGTGTCTGACGAAGAACGCGCAGCACTTGAATTAGCTGCAGACCGTATTCGTGCCTACCATGAACGACAGATACCCACAGATGCGTGGTGGGAGGATGAGACAGGCGCGGGACTTGGTTGGCGTTGGACGGCAGTTTCGGCGGCTGGCCTCTATGTTCCGGGCGGTTTGGCCTCTTATCCGTCATCTGTTTTGATGAACGCTATTCCGGCTAAGGTTGCCGGGGTGGAACGACTCGCCATTGTTGTTCCGACACCCGATGGTGTGACAAACCCGTTGGTTTTGCTTGCAGCCAAGATCGCCGGTGTGGACGAGGTGTACCGCGTTGGCGGAGCGCAAGCCGTTGCTGCGCTGGCCTATGGAACCGAAAGTATCGCACCGGTGGATAAAATCACCGGACCGGGAAATGCATTTGTGGCAGCCGCGAAACGGCGGGTGTTCGGCAAGGTCGGTATCGATATGATAGCAGGCCCTTCCGAAATCCTCGTGATTGCTGACAAGGATAATGATCCAGACTGGGTTGCCATCGACCTGCTGTCTCAGGCTGAACACGATGAAAGCGCGCAGTCTATCCTGATTACGGACGATGAGGGCTTTGGTCGGGAAGTTGCCAAAGCAGTTGAGGCGCGTCTCGAAACACTTGAACGCCGTGCGATAGCCGGGCCGAGCTGGCGCGATTATGGCACTGTCATCGTTGTGCGTGACATGGAGGAGGCACTCGCGCTTTCTGACCGGATTGCACCCGAACACCTCGAGATTTGTACCGCCAACGCTGAAGAACTATCGGAAAAGGTCCGCCACGCTGGTGCGATTTTTATCGGTGCTTGGACGCCTGAGGCGATCGGCGATTACATCGGTGGTCCGAACCACGTGCTCCCTACGGCGCGTTCAGCCCGTTTTTCGTCGGGTTTGTCGGTGATGGACTTTGTAAAACGGACAACTTTGTCACGTATGACGCCGGATGCACTTTTGGCTATTGGCCCATCGGCAGAGCGTCTGGCAAAGTCCGAGAGTCTGGAAGCCCACGGTCTGTCTGTCCGCAGCCGTTTGGACAGGCTGAACAAAGGGTAGGGTATGTCGAAGATTATTCACATAGAGCTGGATGACAGCAGTCTGCCGCCGCCTACGCCGGAGATCGAACAAGAGCGCAAGGTCGCAATGTTTGATTTGCTGGAAGAAAACGCATTTGATCTGGTCGCGCGTGAAGGGCGCGAGGTGCCCGCGGGGCCATTCAAGCTCTACCTGTCTGTCCGTGAACGACGTCTGGTTTTCGAAATCCGAACAGAGAACGACAGTCCGGCTGGCGAATTCCACCTCAGCCTTGGACCGTTCCGTCAGGTGGTCAAAGACTACTTCCAGATTTGCGAGAGCTACTTCGACGCCGTGAAAACAGCGGCACCGAGCCAGATCGAAACCATCGACATGGCCCGTCGCGGTATTCACAACGAAGGGGCAAACGTTCTGCAAGAGCGGCTAGACGGAAAAGCCGAGGTCGATCATGATACAGCGCGGCGACTGTTCACATTGATCTGCGTTCTGCATTTCGGGGGCTAATCGAGTGTCTGAGGGAGGAAAGACATACGATCAACTGCCGCATTCCATTCTGTTTTGCTGCGACCATAACTCTGTCCGGTCTCCGATGGCCGAAGGGTTGATGAAAAAGATGTACGGAACCGGATGTTACGTGCAGTCCGTTGGTGTGCGCAGCGAATTGGACATCAACGGGTTCGCGATCGCGGTTTGCGAAGAAATCGGCGTTGAAATTTCGTCCCACCGCTCGCGGTCCTTTGAGGAGCTAAAGGAGTGGGGTGATGATCTGTCATCCTTCGATCTGGTTATCGCTCTCACACCGGCAAGTCAGCGGCAGGCCTTGGAATTGACGCGCTATTTCCATCTGGACGTTGAGTATTGGCCCATCCTCGATCCGACGGGGTTGGGGAACACGCGTGAGGAGAAGCTTGAGCAATTCCGTCACGCACGAGATCAAATTAAGGCCCGCTTCGAAGATCGTTGGGGCCCGGGAAAGGATTTCCTATGAATGCAAAAGCAGTGTTGCAGCGGTATTTCGATGCTTTCAACGCAGGGGATACCGCAGGGATGCTGGCCGAATTGGCCGACGATGTAGCGCATCACGTGAACGAAGGCCAAGTGCGGGTCGGGAAAGAGCTTTTCTCCGAATTTTGCGCTCATATGGACCGGTGCTACCGCGAAACCCTCACCGACATTGTGGTTTTTGCCAATGACGATGGTACCCGTGCAGCGGCAGAATTCACTGTAAACGGTGAATATCTGGCCACCGACGAAGGCCTGCCAGAGGCAAAAGGGCAGACATACGTTCTGCCCGCAGGATCGTTCATGACACTGACCGACGGTAAGATCAGTCGCGTGACGACCTATTACAATCTTGCCGACTGGGTGCGTCAGGTGTCGCAATGACGCTAGAGTTCCGGCCGCTGAATGGCGCGGACCTTGAAACGCGGTTGCCGGATTTAGCGCGGCTGCGAATGACGGTGTTTGCAGAGTGGCCGTATCTCTATGCGGGGAGTTTCGACTACGAACATCGATATCTGGAAAGCTATCGCAACAACGATGGTGCGATTCTGGTCGGCGCTTTCGATGGCGACAGGATCGTCGGCGCTGCGACGGGAGCGCGGATGGAGGACCACGACAGTGATTTTGCCGCGCCCTTTGCCGCAACAGGCATTCCGCTGACAGACATATTCTATTGTGCTGAATCGGTGCTTTTGCCTGAATACCGTGGGCAAGGGGCTGGAAACGCGTTCTTTGACTATCGTGAAGCCAAAGCACGTGAATTGGGCCGAAGATACTCTGCATTCTGCGGCGTGATCCGGCCAAAGGATCATCCGGCACGTCCCGCGGAATACCGGCCGCTCGACGGATTTTGGCGTAAACGAGGGTACGAAAGTCTGGACGGTGTTGTGGCACGGTTCAAATGGACAGACCACGGGGATGCTGAACAAACCGAAAAGCCACTGCAATTCTGGATCAAAGAACTATGAAAATCGCCGCTTCTGCCTACCTGCCCGAATGGCACCCGACATGGGAATCACTTCGGTCAAAGCTCACTAGATGGGTAAAGGAAGCGTCAGAGCAGGGTGCAGACCTGCTTGTTTTCCCTGAATACGGCGGTTGTGAGGCGGCTCTGGTTGGCGCGCCAACAGATTGTTCTCCCGCAGAATGGGCCGCGCGTATGGCCAATGCTGCAGAGGACTGGCTGGCGCTCCACGTTGATCTCGCCAAACAATACGGTGTTTACATTCTTGCCGGGTCTCTTTGCGTCCGAGATGGGGAGCAGATTACAAACCGGTCGTATCTGGTCGCGCCATCCGGTGATGTTCAGTTTCAGGATAAACTGATCCTCACCCCTTACGAACGGAACGATATGGGGATTGCAGCCGGACAAGAGGTGAGCCTTTTTGACACTGCGTTGGGCCGGATCGGAGTGTTGATCTGCTACGATAGTGAATTCCCGCTCCAGGCGCGTGCGATGTGCGAAAAAGGGGCTGAATTGATCCTCGTCCCTTCGGCGACTGATTTGCCTGCCGGGCAAGCTCGTGTTCGTCAGTCTTGCCGTGCAAGGGCGATTGAAAACCAATGCCTGATTGTGCAGTCCCCAGTTCTTGGCCCGGTGCCATCGTGTGATGTACTTGATACAGGAACGGGACGTGCGGCTTTCTTTTGCCCGCCCGATCTGGGGCTTCCGTCGGACGGAATTATCGCCCAAGGGGACACGGACCGTGCAGCTTGGGTCATCGCAGAAGTTTCGCCAGAAGCCATCTCAGCCCCTCGCCAAACCGGTCAGGTCGGTAATTTCAGCCATTGGTCTGAACAGGACGGGCGACTGGAAAGCATCACCATTTGCTCTCTTTCCTGAATAGTACTTGAATATTTGTAAAATCAGGCGCATTTAACCGCCGTTCCACAAATTTGGGTGGAAAGTGTATTTCAGGAGATCACATGGCCAAGGAAGAACTGCTCGAATTCCCCGGTGTCGTGAAGGAACTCCTGCCGAACGCGACATTCCTGGTCGAGCTTGAAAACGGCCACACGATCATCGCGCATACGGCGGGCAAACTTCGCAAGAACCGCATCCGCGTCCTCGCAGGCGATAAGGTGCAGGTTGAAATGACCCCCTACGACCTGACCAAAGGTCGGATTAACTACCGTTTTCGGTGAGCACCGTAAAACCGACACCCGGTCTGAAACTTGTTCTGGGCTCTGGCTCGCCCCGGCGACTGGAGCTTTTGGCGCAGATCGGTGTAACGCCCTTTGATGTCCGTCCGCCGGATGTGGATGAAGATCCACGCAAGGGCGAACTTCCCCGTGACTACGTAAACCGGATCGCTGCTGACAAAGCGGCGGCGGTTGTCGTGGCTGACGATGAACTTGCGCTTTGTGCCGACACGACCGTTGCCATGGGCCACAGGATCATGGGCAAACCTGCGGACGAGGCCGAGGCGGCAGAGTTTCTCTATGCTCTTTCCGGCCGCCGTCACCGCGTGATTACCGCTGTTGCGGTAAAGCGCGGCGATCAGGTCTGGCAAAAGGACGTTGTGACAACCGTCCAGATGAAGCGCCTGTCCAATCCCGAAGTGAACGCCTACCTCGCCTCTGGTGATTGGAAGGGCAAAGCGGGCGGATATGCTATACAGGGTCCGGCAGGGACCTTTATCCCATGGATCAATGGCTCCTTTACCGGTGTGGTTGGCCTGCCGCTCGCAGAAACAGCAGGGCTGCTTATTGCCGCCGGCTACCCTCTTTACGGAGACAAAGATGAACGGTCGCACGATCCTTCTTGACCATGTCGCAGGCCGCGAGGCCGCTGCGCTGATGGTGGATGGCAAACTCGACGATTTGCTTGTGGACGACGATAGCCAGCCGCGTCCCGGGGCTGTGTACCGTGCAATCTGTGATAGGCCATTAAAAGGGCAGGGCGGTATGATGCTCCGCCTTCCTGATGGCGATACGGCGTTCTTGCGGCAGGGCAAGGGGCTACGCCCCGGTCAGCCGCTGCTCGTTCAGGTGACAGGCTATGCAGAGGGCGGTAAGGCCATTCCTGTCACGGACCGCGTTCTGTTCAAAAGCCGCTATTCTATCGTCACGCCCAAAGCGCCAGGCATCAACACCAGCCGCGCGATCAAGGACGAAGAAGAACGCGCACGGATCAGCGCGATCGGTCATTCTGTGATGGAAGGCGTCGACCACGGTTTGATCTTGCGGTCGTCCTGCGAAGGCGCCGACGATGATGACATTGCCGAAGACATCGCCGCTATGGTCGATCTGGCGGACGCAATTCTGGGCGATCTGGAAGGGACAGAGCCCGAAGCCTTGACCGAAGGTGACGGCCCGCATGTGCTTGCGTGGCGTGAATGGACCCACAGGGCCGACGTAGTGACCGATGAGGGCTGTTTCGGCCACCATGGTGTGTTGGACCAGATTGATACGCTGAAGAGCTCTCTGGTTGATCTGGGCGAGGGCTACATGTTTGTCGAGCCTACGCGCGCCCTGATTGCTGTTGATGTGAACACCGGCGGGGATACATCGCCAGCCGCCGCATTGAAAACAAACCTCGCCGCGTGTCGTGCGCTTCCGCGTGCTCTCCGTCTGCGGGGATTGGGTGGGCAAATTGCTGTCGATTTTGCACCGATGTCCAAAGCGCACCGCAAGCAAGTCGAACAATCGCTTCGCGCGTCGTTGAAAAACGACGGCATTGAAACGAGTCTTGTTGGTTGGACCACGATGGGCCTTTTCGAACTCCAGCGGAAACGCGAGCGTCTTTCTCTGGCCGGATTTATCAAGAGCCTGTAAATGAGCTGCCCGATGTGTGGAAAAGAGACTGACAAAAAATACCGCCCCTTCTGCTCCAGACGGTGTGCCGATTTGGACTTGGCTAAGTGGCTGTCAGGGAGCTACGTTATTCCGTCGGACGAGCCGGTTGAGGAAAGCCAGCTGCCAGATATCGCAGCTCAGTCCGAAACCAAGCACTAACGGCTTTCGGGAATATCTGGGTTTCCCTTCTGCAGGGTAACTGTTGCACCTACAGGACACGGTGAGTTCCGCGCTGTGGTTCATCTGACAAATTTCCGACATTAGTTCCGAATAAATCCCCAAATTTCCTACGAATGTACGAAACCCCTCCCTTTCCTACGAAGGGGCCGTTTTCGCTATTTCGCACTCATTGCCGATAGATCGAATTGCCCCTTTAGGTGGATTTTGAATCCGCGACTGGAGTCTATGCAATGAGTTTTCAAAAAAATGAGGGTAGGTCTAAAATAACAATTAGAGTTTCCGTTTCATTAACTGTGAAAGAATGCATCCGGAGTTTTCCCCATTGATATGAGCGACTCACTCATATTTTCGGAGTATGTGAGACTATTTTGTATTATCGGGATGATCTATGCCAAATTGCTTTTGGATATTGCGTATATCCGAAAGAATTAGGCGACATGCTCTAAGTCTATTTTTGGCAAATCCTTTTGTGACTGGGTGATTGCCCAAAAGGGAGCCTATGCCTCTTGGGGTTAGGTTCACCCCTCGTGTGGATTACCCAATACACCTCTGATTTCTCGGATAAAACCCCACCTCACGCGACAATTGAGTTGCGGCGGAGGTCGTCGCTGGAGACCCGCAGATAAGGGCTCCATCACTCGGAGGACCTTGGGGGCGCTGAGATGTCTGTTCAGCAAATGGTCATAGGAAACGCCGGTTACTCATCGGATACCATTAGCTCCGAGATGTTCGGTATTAACTCCCTATTCACGAAAGATAGCGTAATTGAAGGCGGACAATACGACACGTTCGTTGAACAAATGGGCGCTACGTCTTTCCGTTTTCCGGGTGGTACAGTTACAGAAAAACTTTTCGATACGAATAGCGAAATATACGACCAATTCTGGTCGCTTTCAGATGAAATTAATTATGACGATGATATCGTCACGGCACGTGAATTCATTGAATACGCAGATGCAAAAGATGCCACGGTTGACTGGGTTCTCCCGACGGAACACTTCTTCAAAGATGCTGCCGACAACGCCGGTAATCGCTATGTCAACTACAGCGCTGTAAACGACCTTATGGACAAGGTTGATGCCTTGATCCACGGCGAATACGGCGACATCGACCTCGATACGATCACGATTGGTAACGAATACTGGTATGACCACCATGATCGGTCCTCGGCCATTGAATACGGTCGGATGGCAAACGTCATGTCGCAGAAACTCGAAAACCTTTTCGACAACTATCGCGCCGAACTCGACGATCCGGATGCTTGGGAAGCACCGAAAATCGCAATGCAGACGGTTCTTGCTTGGGACCGCGATGAAATCTCGCAAATCCTTGGTCAAATGAACGCCGACGCACGCGATGCAATCGACGTTGTTGAAACGCACTACTACCCTGATGGCTACGACGATTTCGAAGCCCATGAACTCTCGCTCGACCGTCTTGATGAGATGGCAGAGCAAGGTGGCTTTGAAAACGCTGAATTCTACGTCTCTGAATGGAACGTTCGTCAGGGCGCTGAAAACGACCACGGTATGGAGCAAGCCTCCGACATGGTTGGTATGATGCAGAACATGGTCGAACATGGTGTTGACCAAGCTTCTGTTTGGGGTACGACGTACAGATCGCTCTATTCCCGCCTTGGCCGCATCTACAACGATAGCGACGCACCGGGTGGTCAAGCCAGTGAACTTACGCCGGCTGGCGAAGTCATGCGTATGATGTCTCGCAGCCTCCCTGGCACGCAGGCAATCGAAGTTGACGCATCCTTCGCAAACGACAACGAACTCCTCGTCAACGCATTTGGCAACGATGAAAAAGTCGTTGTGTTCCTCTCCTCCCGCGACGCAGACGGTATCGATCTTGAAATCAACGCCGACCAGCTTGTTGGCGATTACGATCACCTCTGGGTTCAGCAGCTCTCCACGATCGACAATCCGTACTCTGATTGGCTCGACGAAGGCGATCCGCTCTCCTACCTCGCACGTCCTTACACGGAAACGGCAATGGGTAGTGATGTCACGGACGCACAGGGCGATATCCATCTTTCGCTCGACGGTTACGACATCGTCAAACTCGAATTCTCCATCGGTACGGGCGTTGACATGTGGGGCAACGACGCACTTGTTGACCGCGATGCCGACTATGCTGACAACCTCGAAGGCACGAACTACTCCGACACGATCCAAGGCAACCTTGGTGACGACAGCCTCTTTGGCCTCGACGGACGCGACAGCATCTACGGCGGCGAAGGCAATGACTTTATCGATGGCGGTGAAGGCGACGACACGCTTGTAACGGGCGAAGGCAATGACACAGTCGTAGCTGGTGGTGGCGATGATACGATTTTTGCCGGTGAAGGCGAAAACGAAGTCGATATCGCTGACAGTAAGGCCGCCCTTTTCGTCGATACGTCTGGTGATACGGTTGTTACGGGCTTTGACGTAGCCTCTGGCGATACGATCAGCTTCATGGGCGCCTACAACTCTGTCGAAGATCTCATGGACCACGCAACGGTCCAAGAGGGCGACATCATCTTCCTGCATGATGATGGTGGAATGACGGAACTGAGCGGTGCCGCTGACCAGCTCGACCAAATCTCCAGCGCATTCGTCGATTTCACGGACCCCGAGGACGTAGCCGAAACGATCGACCGCGTTGAACACATGGACGAGGACACGACGTTCGCTGACATGCTCGTTGACGGATCCCCCGAAGACCTCGCCGATTACCTTGGTTCTCTGTCTCAGGACCAAATCGAAGACCTGCTCCAAGATTATGATCTTAACGAGATCGTCGCCATGATGCCCGCCGAGAACCTCCCGGCACTTCTCAATGTTCTTGGTTCTGATAACCTCGCAATGTTCTTCGAAAACGTCGATCAAGAAGTACTTCTTGAGCAACTCGACGGTGCAGGCGAAGGCGCAGACGATATGCTCAACGCTTTTGATGCAGACGTCTTTGAAGCCTACTCTGACGCCGTCACGGAAGATCCGAGTGTCGTCGAAAATTACGACTTCGACGCACAGGTTCAGGACGATGTTGACGACCTTATCCCGGCACTCAGCGTTGCTGGCTCCAACATCAACCCGGAAACGGGCCTCCCTGAATTCGACGCCGAAGAAGACGCAAGCGCCGCTGCCGCTTCTCAGGACGATCAAGCCGAAATGGCATTTGATGCTGGCGGTTCCTGCTTCGTCGCAACGGCTGCTTACGAAGACAAATTCCACCCCGACGTAGCTTACCTCCGTCAGGTTCGTGATCACGTTCTCGTTCACTATGCACTCGGTCGTGCTTTCATCTGGACGTACTGGCGTGTTGGTCCGTGGCTCGCCCGCGAACTCAAACCGTATCCGCGCGTCCGCCATGCCATCCGCAACGTACTTGCCGTTCTTATCGGTTCGCTTCGCAACGCTGATGTTGTCAAAAACCACGACCACGGTTTCAAAAGCTCGGTCTATCTGCGCGGCTAATGCCCCCAAGCCTCGCAGGCAGAATGCGGGAAAATGTGTCCCCCACGCATTTTCCCGCAAAATGCCTCTGGACACCCTCTCATAGTATGTCTAGAACGCCGCTACCCAAGCAGAAGCACAGACTTCTGCATCCCGTGCCCGGGTAGCTCAGGGGTAGAGCAGTGGATTGAAAATCCTCGTGTCGGTGGTTCGATTCCGCCCCCGGGCACCATTTACTTCAAAGTGTCTGAAGCTGTTGGCCGATGTAGGGCCAATCTCAATTTTATGGCAAGATAGCTGGGCTCGGCCGAACGCGATGTCGGTTCGAATGCGTTCCTCTTGTATCAACTCAATACCGAAGTGGTGAAGCGAGCCACAGGCGGCATTCTTTGGCAACTTCAAGCGCTTAACCTTTTGGAAAGCCTGCTCTGATAGCTCTCAGTTCTCGATCCAGTCCTTGCTGAGTGATCAGGACTGTTCCGTTTCGAAGTTTGTCGGCGTTTACATCAAAAAGGTTTCTAGGAACGATGTCTGCTATTCAGGGCTACAGTGTCCTCGGGCTACCGGTGTCAGTTACAAATCTCGACCACAGTAGGGATTTGATCAGTTCTTGGGCAAAAGATAAAAAAGGTCGATTTGTTTGTGTGCGTGATGTGGCCAGCTTGATGCGGTCCGTCGATGCGCCTGAACTTCTGGCTCTTCACTCTGACGCTGATCTGGTTTTGCCGGATGGGATGCCTATCGTATGGATCGGAAAAGCGCGCGGGCTGCCTGTTGACCGAACCTGCGGCCCCGACCTGTTCCACGAGGTTTGTCGTGTTTCAGCCGAACGGGGGCTGAAACACTATTTCTATGGCGGAAAGGAAGGGGTGGCTGACGCGCTGGCCCGCCGGTGTCGCGAACGGTATCCAGGTATCCGGATTGTCGGTACAGAGTGTCCGCCATTTAGGTCGCCGACCGTTGAGGAAGACGACGCAACGGTTAGACGGATTATCGCTTCGGGGGCTGATATCGTCTGGGTGGGTATGTCGTCACCGAAACAGGACGTGTGGATGCACAGTCACGTTAAACGCTTACCGCAAACACTGATCGGGGTCGGGGCCGCTTTCGATTTTCATTCGGGTGCGGTCAAGCGGGCTCCGGAATGGATGCGACCGCTTGGCTTGGAAAGTGTTTACCGTTTGATGTCAGAACCGCGTCGTTTATGGCGGCGGTATCTTGTGCTGGCACCTCGATTTGTTTGGCGCGTACTGACGGGCTGGACGCCTGAGGCGACCAATGTCTAACCGGTTGGCAGAGGACGGCGTGACCATCGTTCACCAGTCTGCTGTTCCTTCCAGAGAAAGCCGGAAAACACCCAAAGATAAAACACGGGCAGTTCGAAGAATTTTTCAGACCATGAAAAGATGAATACGATCAGGAAAAAGGCAAATATCATCGGCGAACTGGTCTGAAACTGTCTACGGACACTGATCGCCAGTAGGCAGGCGCCATAAAGGGTCATCAAAACCCCGTAGCGGTTCAGAAAATCAGAAAATCCGTTGTTCGATGGTAGCCTATCTCCGGCCAATGGATGTGCCTCTGTCATGATACCAACCCCGATGAAAGGGGCGGTGAAGAACTCTTTCATATCGAGTTGGAAACTTGCCATACGGCTCAGGCTCCATTGCATATGATCAGTATAGCCTGCATCGAATTCCGAGGTGATTTTGGACAGCAGGAAATCACTTTGTACAAAACACAGGATCATCACTGGCAGGACGAAGAAAAGCGCGACCGCACCGGCGGCACGATAGCGCGCGAAGAGCACGATGATAGTAAGCCCGAACCCCAAGGCACCGGTTGTTGATACGGTAGAAACCACTGCCAGCATCAGGATTAGATTGGGCTTGTCCAATCCGGCTCGTCCGGAAAGAATGCGCGCCCACATGGCCAGCATGGTGATCATTGCAAAGGCTGCAGGTTCCCACATGAATCCGTGGTTCTGGCTTATCCGGTCCGGTGACAAGGTAAAGATAAACCAGTTCGCACGCCGCCACGCACCTGTTAGGTTTTCTCCTGCCTGTGTCCCTCCGACAAATCGTAGGCTTTCCGGCGTAAGCGCATAGAGCCTTTCAGCAAGGTCAGGAACGATGCTCGTGACCGAAAACAAAACCAACCCCACCGCGGAAAGCCGGACAACCCATTTCGCAAATCGGTCAATCGGATCGTCGACGGATCCAAGAACGAAAAACGCAACCAACAGTCGTAGAAAATGACCGATTGCGGTGGTTGGGTTCAGGTGGCTGCTCTGAACGCTGTGGAGCGCCAGCCAAAACAGTGTCACGAAAAGGAACACCAATGCGGCCCAGGCCAACCGTGCGCCTCGCCAGACCCACACCGAACCGGTGATGGCAAAGACCAGAACAAGAAATGGTTCGTCGTAGTTGACCAATGCGGCGCGGCTCGACACCAGCAACACAAGCAGGATCAACAGATCGTCCAGTTCGAACCAGCGAATTGGATCTGATGGGGATGCTCTTGGCAGATCAAACGGCATTTTGCAGACCTTTCCGATTGCGGACAGGACGCAAGGAGGCGTCAATTCGCGTCTTGAGCCGGTGGCGAACAACTAGCGACGGAAGAACCCCGCCGACGATTGCAAAGACAGCCGCCGAAGCTGCTGCACCCGAAACGCCAAGATACTGGTAGAACCCAAAGGCGAAAATCGCTTGCGCCAAAGACGCTCCCAAGGTGAGCAAAAGGGCAGTCCTGCCATGACCCGCGATGCGGAGAACATACTGGCCAGGGCCGCAATAGGCCGACACAGATTGCCCCAACAAAAGCCACGCAAGGGGGACAATGGCTCGTGCATCCGGTCTTTGGAAAACCGCATTGAAAAGCCAGTCATGTAGACCAAGTAGCACAGCGCTCATTGCTATTGTCACGACAAAGGCGCCGGTTGCGGTCTGACGAAGGCGGGGCTCGAT
Source organism: Marivivens sp. (assembly GCA_050298835.1). GTDB lineage: Bacteria > Pseudomonadota > Alphaproteobacteria > Rhodobacterales > Rhodobacteraceae > Marivivens. Next base: position 1,933 of record JBNKUW010000005.1, on the reverse strand, counting down.
ACTGGAAAGCTGACCTTGATGAACCGCGCGAGTGATGAGCGGAGCAACCATCGTGCGGGCGGACAGCAGAACAATCGACAAGGGCAGCATCAGACGGAACGCCAGCCCGTAGGTAACGACTTCGGCATCACTGCCAAGGACGATGACAACCCAGAACGGGATTTGAGTGGCAACAATCGAAAGCGCGTTGATCGCGGCTGAACCGGCAAGGGTTCGGTTGCTCGTCTGGCCTTGTGTACGTTTGAACGGTTTTTGTGGTGCAACCCAACCCATCAGTTTGTAGATCGTGATCTGGCCTGACACGACGCTGACCAAAAGTCCCCCCAGATAGCTACAAACAAGCCCCTCAAGACTGATGCCCTGCCTCAAGACCAACTGCCCCAGAACGAGCAAAAGGGTGACGAAATTCGAAAGTGCTCCCATGTAGAGCAACGATCCCAACTGACGGTTAAAACCGAGCAGGACCGAAGACTGAAAGATTTGCACCGCCGCGAGGAATAGCCAGATCAGCACCCATAGGGGGGATATGCCGAACAGGTCGACAAGCCAGCGTTGGTATCCGGCCGCAGCAATCACGCCCCACAAACATAGTGCAACGGCAGCAATACTCATCCATATCGTCAGAAACCGCCCGGCCAAGTTGGCGTAGCCGTTCCTCGTGACCGCTTCGTGAGGGTCCGTTCGGCCAAGCACTTGCACCAGAATTACGTCGAACCCCAACACACCAACGCGGCCAGAGCTGAGCGTGATTGATAACAGAAACAGCGCCGTAGAAAGCGTGCTCTCGGACATTCCGCGACTCATCATTACGACTGTCGCCATATTGAATGCCGCCTGCGATCCGCGAAGCATCGCCAGCGCTAGACCCTTGCGGGCGAGGGTCGCAGTGCTTTGCTTCGGATTGCTCATTGCGCTACCTGCACTGCGCACCGCCGGTCATCAAAGGCAGCACTTTCACGAGCTTTGGCATAGTCGAACAGCGCATAGTCGACGCTGTTTTCGGCGCGGAATTCTTCGATCAATCCGGAGTCGAGCCCGCTTTTTGAGCCCTGCCTTGCGGTCTGGTTGGCGCGGCGCAGAAGGATCGGATCGCGCCCAATATCCGCCGCCAACCAGTCTAATCCACGCTGCATGTTTTCGACCGTTCCGATAAACCGGTAGCGGTCCAGAAACGGAGTTATCGTTGCTGCATCCACAGGAAAACGCTGCGAGAGATAGTTGGGGCGTTCAAAAAGAAACTGTTCAAACGGCACCTTCACCCGTCCGAATTTCTGTTCATAGCGGTAAAGCGATAATTTGGCCTGTAACGGGTCACGGATGAAGCTGAAGACGCGGAACTCTGGATCGTCCAGCAACCCCGGATAGCGCTGTTCGATATAGAAAGGCGCTTGATCGAAATGGCCGCACAGGCAATGCGAAGCCCGCATGCGATCAAGCGCAAAGGGACGGGCGATACTGTCCCGCCATCCGTGCCTATAGTCCAGTGCAAGATGGAACCAGCAACCAAGAGCTTTAACGACACTGGTCCCACCGCATTTGGGAATGTGGTGAAACACATAGACCGGTCGTCGCGCAGCAGAGCGACCGTGCAGCCGGTAGGTCATCCGGTTCCATGTGAGCTTTGGGTTCCACATCTTCCCTAGGCCCTTTTGCTTCGGGTCATTTTCCATTCATCGATCATGACTGATAAAGGGATGCGGGAAATTGACCGGCGACGGGTGGTTTTCTTCCATACCCGATCACGCCGATCGTAGGTAATCGCAGGACTGCGGGCGGTAATCAGCAATCGCGCGGCACTTCGGGCCGCGATACCTTTGGCAGCATCTATCGGAGAACCACCTCCTATCCCTATTATCAATTGTACATTGTTTTCCTTAGCTATTTTTGTCCCTTTTTTAATGGTCGAGAAAGACGGATTTTCTTCCACTTCATC
>JBNKUW010000004.1:0-44766 GCA_050298835.1 Marivivens sp. | reverse complement strand
TGTTACGCGATCACGCAGATTGTTCATCGCGAGCACTTGGTGTGCTTCGGTCAGACCCATTTCCCACGGCAGACCAGCGTATTTGATCGACGTCGCCGGCGACGCACCTGTTCCACCGTTGTGACCGGAAATCAGGATCGTGTCGGCCTTTGCCTTGGCAACACCGGCAGCAATCGTACCGACGCCCGACGACGCAACCAGTTTCACCGTGACCTTTACGGTCGGGTTGATCTGCTTGAGGTCATAGATCAGCTGGGCAAGGTCTTCGATCGAGTAGATGTCGTGGTGCGGCGGCGGTGAAATCAGCGTCACACCTTTGGTGGAGTGACGTAGACGCGCAATGAGGTCAGTTACCTTCATGCCCGGAAGCTGACCACCCTCACCCGGTTTTGCACCTTGGGCGACTTTGATCTCGAGCTCTTCACAGTGGTTCAGATATTCAGCGGTTACACCGAAGCGGCCCGACGCCACCTGTTTGATCTTGGCCGACGGATTGTCACCGTTCGGTTCAGGAACAAAGTGTGCCGGATCCTCACCACCCTCACCGGAGTCAGACTTTGCACCGATACGGTTCATCGCAACGTTCAGCAGCTTGTGAGCTTCGGGAGACAGTGCACCCAAAGACATACCGGGCGTTACAAAACGCTTACGGATCGAAGTGATCGATTCAACTTCTTCAATCGGGATCGGCTTGCCCATCGGTTTGATGGCGAGCAGATCACGAAGATGGATCGGCGGGTTCGACTGCATCGCGGTCGAGTATTGCTTCCACAGTTCATACGAGGAACGGTCACAAGCCGACTGCAGCAGGTGCATCGTCGATGCTTCCCAAGCGTGCTTTTCTCCCGAACGGCGGGATTTGTAGAAACCACCGACAGGCAGAACATTCTGACCGGATTTCCAACCCTTGGCATGTACTTCTTCGAGCTTGTGCTGGATGCCGTGCAGACCAATCCCAGAAATACGGCTGTGCATTCCGGGGAAGTATTCGGCGACCATAGCGCGCGACAAACCAACAGCTTCAAAGTTCAGACCACCGCGATAGGAGGCCAACACCGAAATGCCCATCTTCGACATGATCTTGAGCAGGCCTGCATCGACCGCAGCGCGGTATTTTTCGACCGCATCGGTAAGCGACATTTCCAACAGGCCCCGTTCGATACGGTTGGCCAGCGTGTCTTGCGCCAGATAGGCGTTCACCGTGGTTGCACCACAGCCGATCAGGACCGCAAAGTAGTGCGGATCGACACATTCCGAAGAACGCACATTGATCGAGCAGAATGTCCGCAAACCTTTGCGCGTCAGCCACGAATGGACCGCCGACGTCGCAAGGATCATCGGCATCGGAACCTTGTTTTCGTCCTGACTGACGTCTGTCAGGATGATGTGAGCGGCCCCGGAACGAACAGCGTCCTCGGCTTCGGCGCGAACGCGTTCCAGCCCTTCACGCAGTGTGTCCTGACCGGCACCGGCTGCAAAGGTACAGTCAATTTCTGTTACGCTATCGCCGAATTGAGCAACCATTGCTTCAAATTCGGTGTTGCCGACAAACGGGCTCTCCAGAACGAGGATCTCTGCCTGTGAGCTATTCTCGTCGAGCACGTTTTTCAGGTTCCCAAAACGCGTCTTGAGCGACATCACGCGGGTTTCACGCAAAGAGTCGATCGGCGGGTTGGTCACCTGAGAGAAGTTCTGACGGAAAAAATGCGACAGCGGACGATACATCTTGGACAAAACGGCTGACGGAGTATCGTCACCCATTGAGGCAAGCGCCTCTTTTCCATCCTCGGCCATCGGCGTCAGGATTTGTTCGACTTCTTCGAGACTATATCCAGCCGCAATCTGGCGCTTACGAAGAGCGTCGCCTTCGAACATCGCTTTTTCATCAACCGTCCCGAGGATCTCGGTCAGATTAACAACCTTCTCAACCCAGTCGCTGAACGGCTGCGCAGACGCGAGTTTATCTTTCAGTTCAATGTCGTGATACAGCTTACCTTCTGTCATATCGACGGCAATCAACTGACCTGGGCCAAGCGCACCCTTTTCCACGCAGGTCGCTTCGTCCGTCGGAACCATGCCGACTTCGGAACCCGCGATCAGCTGACCATCACCCGTTACAACATAGCGCAGGGGGCGCAGACCGTTCCGGTCAAGGCCGCCACAAACCCAACGACCATCGGTCATTGCGAGTGCTGCAGGACCGTCCCACGGCTCCATGACGGCATTACAGTAGGAATACATATCCTGCCATTTCTGCGGCATACCATCGCCTTGCTTGGACCAAGCTTCGGGAACCAACATGGTTTTCGCCATCGGAGCGTTGCGGCCGGCACGAACCAGTACCTCAAAAACCGAATCCAGAGCAGCGGAGTCAGACACACCAGCCGGAATAATCGGCTTCATGTCTTCGGCCATATCGCCAAATGTGGACGACGCCATGCGGATTTCGTGGCTCTTCATCCAGTTGACGTTACCCTTGAGCGTGTTGATTTCGCCGTTGTGCGCGAGCATGCGGAACGGCTGGGCAAGACGCCACTCGGGGAATGTGTTCGTCGAATAACGCTGGTGATAGATCGCAAACGCAGACTCAAAACGCGGATCTTCGAGGTCCGGATAGAATTCCGCAACCTGCTCGGCAAGCATCATCCCTTTGTAGATGATCGACCGGCAGGACAGCGAACAGAAGTAAAGCGACGGAATCTGGGCTGCCAGTGCAGCTTTCTCAATCCGACGACGAATAATGTAGAGTTCACGCTCGAACTGCTCTTCGTCGATGTCCTTATCGCAGCGGATCAGGATTTGCTCGATCTCGGGACGAGTCGCGTTAGCCTTTTCACCAAGGCAATCAACATTCACCGGAACGTGGCGCCAACCGTAGATGTAGTGGCCCATCCGCAGAACTTCGGATTCTACGATCGTCCGGCAGTGTTCTTGAGCACCGAAATCGGTACGCGGCAAAAAGACCTGACCAACCGCGATCAGTTTGTTCATGTCGGGCTCGTGGCCCGTACGGCGAATCTGATCGTAGAAGAAGGTAACCGGAATCTGCACGTGAATACCGGCGCCGTCGCCGGTTTTCCCGTCAGCATCAACTGCACCACGGTGCCAGATCGCCTTGAGCGCGTTAATACCATTCTCGACAACCTTGCGGGACGGTTGACCGTCGAGCGCAACGACAAGACCGACACCGCAAGACGCATGTTCATCGTCTTCACGATACAGGCTGTTTTCGGCCATCCACTTGCGCTTTGCCTCTTCGGCGGCGACCCAGTTTTCATCATAGGTGGTCATCAAGCGTCTCCTTCGTTTCAAGACGGGCTGGCGCACGGGAGAGAATGGCGCCGCAGCCATACTTGGGATTGACTGTTAAAAACCCGGTTTCACCGGGAAAAGCGAACTCCACCGGACCTTCGTCGGTGTCGAGTGTTTCTCCGTCAGCTGTGTCGTACACAGATCTTCCCGCAAGGAATCTGCGCCATTCACGGCTGATGTATTCGTTACCGGAACCATGCCAGCGCATGCTGCCGTCTTCGCCATAGGCTGTGATGTCGTATTCGGTAACATCAAGCGTCACACCGTCAATCGTGACTGTCTGACCCGTCAACATATCAAAGCCAACAAAACGGGTTTCACCATTTTGCGGCGAAGTGATCGTGAAATCAAAGCTATCGACACCGTCATTGATTAGGTCTGTCAAAGATGCCGGATCCGCAGCCCCGGGAACCAGCGATTCTTCAACGCCGCTGACAGGGCTAAAGCTTTCGACCCACTCCGCTTCGCTATTGATGGCGTTTAGATAAATCATGCCCGTTTCGTCAAAGGATGCTCGGTGTTGGATACCTTCGGCATCACCCTCACAACGAAAGAAGTGCTGGACCTCGCAGTTACGCATCTGGGCCGTGACATATGCTTCACAACCGGACGGAAGCGAAAACTCCTGCGCCACAACAGGAGCAGCGGCCAAGGCCGTTGCGACTCCTACAGTGATGTGGCGCAGTTTCAGCATTTGAACTCCGATTATTCGGCGGCGACCGCAGTCGCTTGATTCAGGTCCTCAAGGATTGCCTGAGCAGCCTCACGACCGTCGCGAATTGCCCATACAACAAGCGATGCGCCGCGAACGATGTCACCCGCAGCATAAACTCCGTCGAGAGAGGTCCGGCCGGTGCCGAATTCGGCCTTGATCGTACCCCAACGGGTGACTTCCAACCCGTCAACATTCCAGAGCTTGGGTAGGTCTTCCGGCTCAAAGCCCAGCGCTTTGATCACCAGATCCGCAGGCTCGACATAGTCAGCACCTTCGACAACTTCAGGTGACTGACGACCGGATGCATCAGGCGCACCAAGACGCATTTTCTGCACTTCAACGCCCGAAACGGAATCGCCTTGGAACCCTTTGGGAGCCGACAGCCAGACAAATTCGACGCCTTCTTCTTCGGCGTTCTGGGTTTCGCGCTGCGATCCCGGCATATTGGCCTTGTCACGACGATAGAGACATTTAACCGATGTAGCGCCCTGACGGATCGCAGTACGCAGGCAGTCCATGGCAGTATCACCGCCGCCAATGACGACGACGTTCTTGCCTTCAGCGTTCAGCTCACCGGAGTCGTACTCGGGAACGTCATCACCAAAGTTTTTGCGGTTCGATGCCGTCAGATAGTCAATCGCGCGAACGATCCCTTTGGCTTCCGAACCCGGGGCCGTCAGATCGCGTGTTTTGTAAACACCGGTCGAGATCAGAATCGCATCGTGCTTCTCGCGCAGTTCGTCGAACGAAACATCTTCACCGATGTTGCAGTTCAGGACAAATTCGACGCCGCTTTGTTCAAGCAAGTCGGCACGACGGAGAACAACGTCCTTTTCCAGTTTAAAGCCCGGAATGCCGTAGGTGAGCAAACCACCAGCGCGGTCATAGCGATCATAGACCGTCACTTGGACACCTGCGCGACGCAACATGTCTGCGGCAGCTAATCCACCGGGTCCTGCACCAATGATAGCGACGGACTCTTTGCGCTCTTGGGACACAGTAATTGGTTTGACCCAGCCTTTTTCCCAAGCAGTATCGGTGATGTACTTTTCAACCGATCCAATGGTCACAGTACCATGTCCGGAGTTTTCAATGACGCAGTTGCCTTCACACAGACGGTCCTGCGGGCAAATCCGGCCACAAATTTCAGGGAAAGTATTCGTACCCTGACTAATCTCGTAAGCTTCCTGAAGGCGACCATTCGCAGTCATGCGGAGCCAATCGGGAATATTATTGTGCAGCGGGCAGTGTGCTTGGCAATACGGCACACCACACTGGCTGCAACGGCTCGCCTGTTCTTCAGCCTTTGCAGCGGCGAATTCGGCGTAAATCTCGTTATAGTCGTCACGACGATCCTCTGCGGATCGTTTTGTCGGCATCTCACGGCCAACCGTCACGAACTTGAGCATCTTTTCAGTAGCCACAGGCCTTCCTCCGCAATCATCTCGGGAGGCCTGAATAGAATCCTTCAGGAAAAAAGAAAAGTCAAAACTACTGACCCTTTTTGCCCTTTTTGAACCTTATATGAAATTTTATCGAGTTTTATCGCCGATTTTAGGTAAGCTCTCATGACCTATTTGGGAAAATGCCAGCTTTCCACACAATTTCCCGATTCGTCAGGTCAGCGCGCCGAGGCCCGCAAACACCAACAAAACACCGCCAAAAATGATTCTGTAGATTGCAAATGACGTGAAGCGGTTGCTCCGGATAAAGCCCAACAGCCACTTAACAGAAACAAACGCAGTTAACGTCGACACAACAAAAGCGATCGACAGCCCCGTCCAATCTTCGGAAGCCCCCGCCTCAGAAGACAGCCCTTTGAACAGCTCATAAGCACTCGCCGCATACATAGTCGGAATACCGACCAAGAAAGCAAACTCTGTTGCGGCAGCCCGATTGGATGTCCCCAATAGCATCGCAACGAAAATCGTGGTCGCAGACCGCGACGTGCCCGGAAAGACACCAGCCACGATCTGTGCAAGACCGACCGCGATCGCAACTTTCATTGTGATTTTGCTGCTATCGGGTAGTTTTGCGGCGAAATTCTCGGCAACGATCATCCAAACACCGCCGATCACCAGCGCCCAAGCCACAGGTTGAACAGTTTCCGGTAATTCCACACCCAGCTTTTTCACCACCAAGCCGAGTATCCCGGTGATGAAGAACGCAACGAGCAGCTTGATTAGGTAATCGCGATTCTCTGCATCGCGCCAACCGAGCAGCAAATCAAGTATTCGACGCCAGTAGATCAGCGTGACAGCAAGGATCGCCCCCGCCTGAATAACAATATTGTAGGTATCGGATCGCGAACCAAGCCAATGCTCCGCCAAGAGAAGGTGGCCGGTGCTGGACACCGGCAAAAATTCGGTCACACCTTCGATAACGCCCAAAATGACGTCGTTCAGATAGCTCATCACAAACACTTTGCGCTAAGGACTGACCGTCGCCTCAGAGCGGGATCAGACGTTTTTCAAATTTTTCGCAGAATCTTTAATTGCGTCATACTGGCCCGAAGGACGGAAGCGCCAAAGATAGTCAGGCAATACCGCATCTAAAGAAGTCGGTTGAATGTCGAGGTCGCCAAAGTTTTTAGCGCCTTCGCTCACGATGTTGTCGACTTTGAGAGATTTGACCTGATCGCCGGTGACAGGCGCGCTTACAATACCGATGCTGAGCTTTTGAACAAAACCCATGACGCCCGCTACGATCTTTGCAACACCAAAGGGCAAATTCACGATCAACCGACGGCGATGGATGATACCCAGCATATCCTGCATCAGTTCGCGGAAGCTCTGAACATCGGGACCGCCAAGTTCATATGTACCAGCGGCAGCCTGACCAAGGACGCCCTTAACGGCAGCGCGCGCAACATCGTCAACCCAAACCGGCTGGAATTTTGTGTCAGCACCAACGATAGGCAGAACCGGACCGAAGCGGGTCATACCCGCAAATCGGTTAAAGAAGGTATCTTCTGACCCAAAGATCACCGACGGTCGTAGAATCACTGCCCCGGGAAAGGCATCAAGAACTGCTTTTTCACCCTGCGCTTTGGTCCGGCTGTATTCGCTCGCCGCGGCCCCATCTGCACCGATTGCGGAAAGGTGAACCAACTGCCCGACGCCATGCTCTGCAGCAAGGCGAGCAATGCGGCCAGCACCCTCGGCCTGAACAGCGCCGAAAGTGTTATTACCTTTTTCTTCAAGCAGACCGACGCAGTTTACAACAGCGTCAGCGCCTTCCAGAACGGCAGCCACACTCGCATCGTCGCGGATATTGCAAAACACAGGTTCGACCTGACCGACAGCTCCATAAGGTTTAACAAACAGGGCTTCGTTCGGATTGCGGACGGCAACGCGCACGCGCCAGCCCTCTTGGGCCATGCGACGGGCGATATAACGACCGACGAACCCTGATCCGCCGTAGATGGTGACAAGCTTGGTCATGTGGGCGCCTCTTTCGAAAACTCGGCTTGGTTTACCCCCCAGACCCTTGGCAGACAAGGCGCAATCGGGTTTTTGCATTTTCTTCACAGAATCGCATTGACAGCCCCCGCCTCCAGCCATAGAAGCCCGCCACACCATCTGTGCCCAGATGGCGGAATTGGTAGACGCGCTGGCTTCAGGTGCCAGTGACCGCAAGGTCGTGGAGGTTCGAGTCCTCTTCTGGGCACCACTACTCTCCCATTTATGAAGCACTCCGTTCGCAAGCTCTTAGTTGCGCTTTGCACGTCTGATCACTAGATCGGACAAAACAGTGACGGTGACGCATCTATGGCGAATTTACTCTACAAGAACGACCTGCCGGATGATCTCGACCTTGGTTCCATCGTTGCGATCGATTGCGAAACTATGGGCCTCAATCCTCATCGTGACCGTTTATGCCTGATACAGATGTCGGGTGGCGACGGGAACTGTCACATCGTTCAAGTTGAGAAAGGCCAGACAGAAGCCCCAAATCTCTGCAAAATGCTGACTGATAAGAACGTGTTGAAGCTGTTTCACTTTGGTCGCTTCGATATTGCCGCGATGTACCACACCTTCGGCGCACTGGCCGAGCCGGTCTATTGCACAAAAATCGCGTCCAAGATGGTTCGCACATATACAGACCGCCATGGCCTGAAAAATCTGCTTCAGGAGTTGGTTGGCGTCGATATTTCAAAACAGCAGCAGCAAAGCGATTGGGGTGCTGCCGAGCTCACCCCAGCGCAATTGGACTACGCGGCGTCAGACGTTTTGCATCTACACAAACTCAAAGCGGAACTTGACCACAGGCTGACGCGTGAAGGCCGCTCCGACCTCGCTCAGGCTTGTTTTGATTTTCTACCAACCCGCGCCAAGCTTGATCTCATCGGCTGGTCCGACATCGATATTTTTGCACACTAGAGGCCATTCATGGATCGCTCAAAACTCATTGCTACGGCCACTCGTGTCATTTGCGACGAATCAAATGCACTTGAAACTTTGGCAACAACGATCGGCGAAGATCTTGCTAACGCAGCCCAAGCAATTTTGGACGCCCCAGGCCGAGTAATTGTTTCCGGAATGGGAAAGTCTGGCCATATCGGCCGCAAGATCGCTGCAACATTTGCCAGCACCGGCACGCCCGCACATTTCGTCCACCCTGCGGAAGCCTCCCACGGGGACCTCGGCATGATTGCCAAGGGTGATATTGTACTGATTCTGTCCAATTCTGGCGAAACCCCAGAGCTCGCAGATCTGATCGCCCATACGCGCCGATACGGAATTACCATGATTGGCGTTGCTTCTCGTCAGGAAAGCTCTCTCATGCAACAAGCCGACATTCAGTTGGTTCTGCCGCAACTAGGCGAAGCATGTGGGCACAACGTGGTACCCACGCTTTCAACCACAATGACGCTCGCCCTTGGTGATGCGCTTGCCATAGCGTTGATGGAGCACCGCGAATTCGGAGCAGAACACTTCCGGCAGTTCCATCCAGGCGGCAAACTCGGCGCTCGCCTCTCTAAGGTGCGTGACCTGATGCATGGGGGCGACAGCCTTCCGCTTGTAGGCACCGATACCCCAATGAGCGATACGCTGCTTACGATCAGCCAGAAGGGTTTTGGAGTGGTCGGAGTTCAGGATACTAATGGGAACCTGACCGGTATCGTAACCGACGGCGACCTCCGTCGGCACATGGACGGTCTTCTTGAACACACAGCTGGGGCAGTCATGACAAAGTCACCACGAACGATTAGCCCAGATGCACTTGCCGAAGAAGCCGTCGCGGTCATGAACGAGAAAAAGATCACCTGCCTGTTTGTCGTTGATCCTGCGGACTCGGGTACACCCGTCGGCATCCTGCATATCCACGACTGCCTACGCGCCGGAGTGGCATAATTTGTCAGACAACGCCTATAGCCGTTTTGTTCAATGGGCGAAGATCATCTTGCCGCTCGCTGCACTGGCGTTGCTTTCTACGTTGTTTCTACTCGCCCGCTCGACGAGCGACACAACCGAAATCCCATATGCGACAATCGAAGAAATCGCCCGACAACCTCGGCTTTCAGCGCCACGAATTGCAGGAACCACTTCTGGTGGCGACACCTTTGCGATCAGTGCATCAGTCGCCAAAAGCAACCCTGATAACAGTGCGATTCTTTCGATTGAAGACATCGCAATCAGTCTTGATACGGCAGTTGGCCAACACGTCGGGATAACCGCCGGGGCCGGTCACCTCGATACCGGTACAAAAGAAGTGCTCATGGAGAACCTTGTCCGCATCAACACATCGGACGGGTATCTGATGGAGACGATCGGAGCGACTGCTGACTTGGCCTCTGGTCGGATCGAAACCTCTGGAAGGCTAGAGGTCAGATCGCCAATCGGCCAATTGACCGCAGGAAAACTGGTTATCAATCGAACTCAAAGCGGAAACCAGCAAATGGTTTTCAATGAAGGTGTCCGGCTGATATATCAACCGCAACCCTAAAGGATTTTACCATGCACCTGTTGCGCGTCGCTTTACTCGTAGTTTCCCTTGGCGTGGGAATTCCCGCACTGGCGCAGACGGACTTCGCCTTTGGCGGGCTTGAGGCCGATGCATCTGCTCCGGTCGATGTAAGTGCCGATAGCCTTTCCATTGATCGGGACACCGGCAGTGCCGTTTTCTCGGGTAACGTGCTGATCAGTCAGGGTGAGGTTCGTATCGAAGCCGGCGAAGTTGTGGTGATCTACGATGAAGAAGGCGGCGACATCATACGCCTTGAGGCAAAAGGCGGTGTGACTTTTGTCACTCAAGCCGATGCTGCAGAAGCGGAGACCGCGATTTATGACCTTTCTATGCGTCGCCTGACTATGAATGGAAATGTCTTCGTAACCCAAGGCAATAGCTCAATCGGTGCGGAAAGCATGACGGTCAACCTCGATACCGGCGCTGCCCAACTGGACGGAAGGGTTCGGACCACTCTTACCCAGCAAGGTGGAAGCGAATGACCGAACTCACCGTAACAGACGGCGACGTCGGGCTTCGTATCGTTAATCTGCGAAAAAGCTATAACAAGCGCACTGTAATTCGTGACGTTTCTCTGGAATTGAACCGTGGTGAAGTTGTCGCCCTACTAGGTCCGAACGGCTGCGGGAAAACCACCACCTTTTATTCTATCGCGGGCCTGGTCACCCCCGAAGGCGGTCATGTGCTGCTAGATGGGCGCGATGTGACGACGCTACCTATGTATCGCCGTGCCCGATTGGGTATCGGTTATCTTCCTCAAGAAATGTCGATCTTTCGCGGATTAAACGTCGAAGAGAATATCCTGTCGATTCTCGAAATTGCAGACGGTGATCCGATCCGCAGGCGTGAACGGCTCGAAGAGCTTTTGGGCGAGTTTTCCATCGAACACCTTCGTCGCGCCCCTGCCCTTGCGCTATCCGGCGGTGAGCGGCGGCGCGTAGAAATCGCGCGTTGCCTTGCCGCAGGGCCTAAATATGTCCTCTTCGATGAACCTTTCGCTGGGGTCGATCCAATCGCCGTCGGAGAGATCCGTCATCTGGTTGCAGAGCTCAAGAACCGCGGGATCGGAGTTCTGATTACGGATCACAATGTTCGTGAAACACTCGAAATCGTGGACCGTGCCTATATCTTACATGATGGGCAGGTCCTTATGTCCGGCACCACGGAAGAAGTCGTTCGCGACGAAAATGTCCGTCGGGTGTATCTTGGTAATACCTTTCGGGTAAACTGACTATTTCGCACAGGTATGTGATGTGGATCATTGACAAATCTCTGTTTCAGTCGTGCAATGGGGGTGATGACACAGACGGTTCTCTTTTGCGTTTCCTTAAAGGCTTCACGGCCTAACGGACTTCTGCAAATCCAGAAAGGTCATCATTCCCCCCACGACGCACAAATTGAATATCATCCACGTGGCTGCAATGATTGTGCGCGTGCTAACAAGTGAAGAGGAGATACCATGCGGTACCAGATCAGCGGTAAGCAGATTGATATTGGCGAAGCCCTGCAAACTCACGTCAAAACCGAGCTTGGTGGGACGCTTGATAAATATTCAGGCCGCCCGACCGATGCAAACGTGATCTTCTCCAAGTCAGGTCCGGAATTTGTCTGCGAAGCGGTTGTCCATCTGTCGACAGGTCTGACCTGCCAAGCCAAATCGCATGCCCATGACATCTATGCTTCTTTCGATAGTTGCTGTGAGAAAATGGATAAACAACTCCGTCGTTACAAACGCCGGTTGAAAGACCACCACTCTGAACGGACGTCGCCGGTTGAACTTCTGGATGGTTCCGCCTATATCCTCGCCGCAAATGGAGACTCGGACGAAGAAGTCACAACTGACGCACCGATGATCATTGCTGAGATGGAAACCAAGATTCCGGAACTCTCAGTTGGTGACGCCGTAATGCAGATGGAGCTGGCTCATAGCACCGTTCAGGTCTTCCGGAATGAAAAACACGGCGGTCTGAACGTAGTATATCGCCGGGATGACGGAAACATCGGCTGGGTCGATCCTAAGTAATCGGCTCCGCTAGGCCCAAGGCAGAATTAATGCAGCTTTCGGAAATTCTGAAACCCGCAACGGTCAAAACCATTGCGTCGGCGACCAGTAAAAAGCGCCTATTTCACGACCTCGCTGAAATTGCGCAGTCGGTCTACGGATTCGATGCCGCTGACGTTGTCGAAGCTTTGGCTGATCGTGAAAACCTTGGGCCAACCGGTGTGGGACAGGGCATTGCCTTGCCCCACGCACGTTTAAAAGACGCCACCGAAGTCTGTGGTATTTTCCTTCGTCTGGATAAGCCGTTGGATTTCGATTCTGTCGATCGTCAGCCGGTGGACCTCGTGTTTGCCCTGCTGGCACCTGATACCGCAGGCGTCGAACACCTCAAAGCTCTCGCTCTTGTTTCACGCACCATGCGCGATCAGGCAATCTGTGCGAAACTGCGTGCTAATAGTGATACGGCAACCCTGCATACCATCCTGACCGAAGCGCAAGCATCACAGGCTGCATAAGCCTATCGCCAGTCTTCAAATCCGAACATGATGTAGTCTCGCATGTAGGCCTCCCTTGCGGCCTGCTCGAGTTTATCATCATAGATGCGCGCCAAACGCTCTGCGTATGGATCAGTCAAGTCTGCCAACTCGGGGATGTCTACGGCTCCTACCGTACCGGCAAGAAACGCCAAATCGGCGGTCAATCGTTCCTCACGGATTACCATATCTGGAACGGCAAAATTCGAATAACCTTGCAAAACAGCAGACTGCGACGCCCAAGAGGCGTCTACCCGAATAGAAGTCTGCGATTGCAGGTTTGTCTTGAGAAACTTCAAAAACGCGAGAAATGCAGCGTGGTGTGCCCCATCGTCGTAATCTTCTTCAGGCGGGAAACTCTCGGGGAAAGGTATCTTGAACATCTGCCGCAGGGTTTTTCGGATTTCACCAAAGGTTGTATCTCCGTAACCTAGGAAATGGTCACAAAAGACCGCATGAGCCCGCTGTAGTGGATGCCGGAGAACAGTAAAGGACCTGTGCCCTTCATTCTTTCTCTTCCACTGGCGAAGTGTCTTCTGAACGTACCCGCCGTTCACAGCCTGACCATCGAGCGCTTCGAGCCAGCGAACCACAACCTCCTCCGGCCCGCCCTTAATCGGCATGAAGAGAAGGGGAGTTTCCGCGGCGGTCATAAACTGCGGGATCATCGCGCCCCGACGCGGTTCGAAATTCGGGGTTCGGGAAAGATTGAATCTATCCATACGAGACAGCGTCTTTTCCATCTCGTCAAAGTTGGAAACTTTCTTGGATAGCGGCTCCGGATTCTGTTTTTTCAATGTCTTGTCGAGATGGGCCAACCGGCTATCACATCCCAGAAACTCAGCTAACCCGTTCATGACCTCAACACTCTGGAGGTCGTCGTAATCGACATAGAACGCCGTCTGGCCCGTCTTCTGAAACTCGTTCAGTAAAAAGATCTGGAACTGCTGAAGCTCTTCCAAATGCTGTTCGAATTCTTGAGCATCAAAGCTCACCACATCAGAACGCGCATTCTTTACATTGGTGAGCTTCCACTGCCCCGTCGCACGAGCGATTTTCCAGCTCACGTAGCTATCCACAGGATTTCGTGTCAGCACGATTTTCGCGCAGCGCGGATCGTGCAACGCGATATCAATCACCCGCGGGTCATGGTCGTGGAAGTACCGGAAACCGCCTAACCCGTCCGAATGCGCTTTAATCGTATCGATTAACCGCGCGGCGTTGTCCTCGCGCATTTCTTGCGTGATTCCCAAAATATTGTCAGTATTTGGATATCCGATGAAGTGGGGATTGAACGCCTCGCCATGGCATTCGATCCCATCAAACGCGTTCAGGTTCGTTTCGAGGAAATTGGACCCGGTCCTCATTTCCGCGAACACGATGAAATAATCGAATTTGGCCATAAATTATCGAACCAGATAAGGCTTACGCGTATTGCGCCGTGCATTGACGGGCACCGGCTCAACCGGAAAATCACCCATAAGATAGGGGTGCATACCCTGATTTTTCAAATTCTGTAGGAACTGGCCGAAACCTGCAAGGTCAACCATTCGAGGAGCTTCGGTTAGACGACGATGGTTCTTCCCTGAAATCTCGTCCACGACAGTCTGAAGCGACTCCATTGGTGCTTCGACAAACTCAGCCAGCGTCCAAATCCGGATACGCGCCTTGGCGTAGATCGAACGCAAGACGTCGAGGTGTTCGCTCTCGATTTTCTGTAGGCGCGCCGCTTCATCACGAAGCTCTGCAAAATTCCTGTTCGACTGGAACAATGGGACAGCCCACGCGCCGGAAATTACACTGATCTGTGCATTCGGATCGCGAGCGACATCCCAGTTGATTGTCTGGTTGTCATAGGGACCGAACTGGAAACATTGGCGTTCTCCGCGCGTATTCCAGATCAGACTTCTGAGAAAGCTTTGCGGATTGTAGTCGCGTATCGTAGCACTATCCGACAAAGCGCCGACAAAGCTTGATTGGTGGCCTTCGAATTCTACCTGCTCTGGACCAAAAAGGTGCCCGTGGACACGGCTGTCCGTTGCCCGTGCAAGCCACGATTCAAAGTCTTCGAACAATTCGGCGAAGCCTTCAAAAATTGAGTATTCGCCACATGTTACACCATTTTCCCAATCCTGATTTGGAAAACGGCTTTGCATATAAAGACCAGGGCGACCACGCGTACGACGATCCACTGCTCTTGCAAAAATCCTGTCGATCTTTCCTGGATTGGGCTCTGCCGCTTTGATATCAGCCGAACGCCCCAAGAACGTGCTGTAGAGTCGGTTCGCATGCGGCCAAATTTTCCGCGCAACAAAGCAATCCGACCGCCGCAACAGTTGCAGGTGATCGTCATAGAAGATGTGTGGCTTGCCCTGAAAATCGAACTTGGACAGCGTCAAAGACCGGCTCTCGACATTCGGGGAATACATCCGCGCGAGCGTCTGAAAGTAGCTTTCATCCGGAATCCATACTTTTTTGAAATAGCGATCGTAGGTCTCTCTCTCAGGATCTTCGAGGATCGCCGACAGCGTTTGGCGCGTCAGACACCACCACTGAGACCCCATGTGCGGAACAAGTCCCTCAGGAATTTTCCGCTGGAACTTAATCCGGCGCTGGAAGTTCACGTAGGCATCAAACAGCCTGCGGTGTTTCTTCCATGAAAACGGAAAGCGCAGTGTGAATCGCTCGTGATCCAGACCACCGACTGTCCAAGGAACGTCCGCCGTAGTTGCGCTTTCAATAAAATCAGTGCGCGGGTGGCGGGATAGGTAATCATGGAGCTCCGACACAGGGCGTAGCGGAAGGCAGGAACCGGACGCGAGATAGACATGCGTCACATCGGGAAAGGCTTTCAGCAACTGCTCTGACGCCTCTTGGGTCGCAGCAACCATTCCCCAAGTACCCCACTCGCAACGATGCCGATGCGAGAACTGAACATCCGGAATATCGCTGACTGCGCTCACGAACTTGTCGTAAGTTTCCTTGTCCACAATTGCGTCTACGTGCACGACCACAGGGCAACCGCTCGCGACCCAGTGACGGATCACTTGCTCTGCCCGGTGCAGCGCTGTGTGGACCAGCAGAACTATCCCGACCTGCGTCATGCCCAGTTCCCCTTGGACATGAGGCCCAGAATCTCGAGCTGGCGCCAGTTGATATATTTTTCGGACCACTTACACCACAGATCGGTATCATCCTGCAGCCCTGCAACATATGCTTTGTATTCATGGCTGGCTGCGTAGTGCTGCTTCCGCTCCAGTTCCTCATGGGCCTTGATGGTTAGCGTATCGAGGAACTTGGTATGCAGAAGCATTCCCGAAGCCTTTTCCCCACCCCATTCATCATAAACCAGGTTCAGCCCGCGCGGCAGAAGCATGTGCGTACTGCTGACATAGGCGTAGCGGCGATCCCACTTAACCAACGGAACCTTATTGAGTGCTGGAGATCGCTCCGGATTTTCCGCGAAAAACTCACGAGTTCGCGGACCGCCCTGAATCCAGAGATTCCCGAATGCAGGGTTCCTCTGCATCATATAGTTTCCACTATCGAACCAATTCGCGATATCCAGAGGGTTATCACCGCGACGATACGGAATTCCGGAAATCGGCCCCTTTGGATACATATCCAACAGCATGGCCGAAAAGGACTTGATCGATGACGCGTCTAGCCAATCCGTCAGCGCCCGCAACGGCCGCGTATCACAGAAGGGGTAGATGAAGAGTTCGTCCGGATCGACGACCAGTGTCCAATGGCCATGTCCGTAGCGCATCAAAAGCCAGTTGACCCAGTCAATTCCAAAACGCGACCGTTTGTAGCTCGCTCCGGTGCGCCAAATAGATACATCAGGCTGATCTGCTAGATACTCACGGCCACCATCATCGCTATCATTGTCGACAATCAGAAAGTGATTAACGCCTAAATCGCGATAATATTTCAAGAAATACGGGAGCCGTACATCCTCGTTCCGCATCGTGCAGGCCAGTAGGATGTCACGCTTACGAATTTGACCGGTGCGATCGGCAACAGGTTTCAGATCGTGCCGCTTGCGAAGCGCACGTATCAGCCAGCGACGTCGCTGGACCCTTAGGCGATATGACCTCCAAAGGTTCACCTTATGCCGTTCCTCCGTTATTCCTCGTCAGCGCCCGTCTCCCCTCCTAGCACAACCCTAAAATGGCGTTCCCAAGAAGGAGGAGAATAGGTAGCCTCTCTATCTGTTTCGTCTTGTGCCATTAATTGTTTAATTGTTTCCGTCCAAGAATAATTATCTTGTGGGTCAAGGTATATTGCCGCATTGCCTAGGGTTTCGCGGTAAACGGGTAGGTCAGAACATACGACTGGAACACCAAGTGCGGCAGCTTCGATCGGAGGTATCCCAAAGCCTTCGGCAACAGACGGAAATAGTGACGCCTTTGCACCGTGCACAACCGCAGCTAGCGCGTGATCATTCAAATCCGGAATCTCGACAACATCGGGAATCCCCGCGTCCAGCATCCGGAAAACGGCTTGATTCAACCACCCGCGCTGCCCGCAAATAAGCAGGCGTGGCCGCTTTGTTTCAGGAAGCGCCTGCCAAACCTCGAGCAACAGGGTATGACTTTTTCGTGGCTCTATCGTCCCCACTGTAACGAAATAGGGTTCCGACAGATCAATGTTATCAGGGATTTGAGCGAATTGCGGAGAGGCAAGATCAACACCTGGATGAGCAACAACAATCGACGGAACCCTGCCAAAGCGTTGCAAGTGGCCAAGAAGAAGATCCCTAGTCGCTTTGGATATAGCTATCACCCTGTCTGCATATTCAGACACAAATCGTAAGCTGGACTTAAAGCGTTCAACTGATTCAGGACGCTGCATCTCCGGATATTCCAGAGGAATAGTGTCGTGGATCAGAATATTCAGACGTGCATGAACACTAACTTTCAGTGAATGCAGCACTTCCCAGTTCAAATTGAGATGACCAACGTTGTAGTACTCGATCCCTTTCGGCAATCGCTCTGAGGCCAGCAACGACAACCGCGCTCCAGAAGAGCGCCCGATTCTGTTTCGCCTAACCAGCGCTTGGGCCGTTTTTACCTTTTTGGGGAGTTTCCAGCGCAACAACGACATGACATCTGGAGATCCCCAATCGTCGCTCTCGATCGCCTCGAGCACCGCCTGACCGCCATCGCGGTTTAGCAGGACATAGCCATATCCTGTCTTTGCCAAAAAGAAACATTCTACACTGTCGCGTAAAAACCAGCGAAGATACGCCATTTCAACACGATCCACACCTGTGTGGACTGTTCCTGCACGAGATACCAACCGTGTGATATCCAAAAGCCGGGTCTTTGTATTACTTTTCGTAGTGTCCACTCTGGTGCCAGCGCCATGCGTCAGAAATCATGGACCTGAGTGTAGACCTCTCTGGCGTCCAGCCCAACTCCTCAATTGCACGAATGCTGCCTGAAACCAGTTTTGTTGCATCCCCGGGACGGCGTTCGCCCTCAACAATGGGTACATCCTTGTTTGTGACCTCAGCGGAATAGGAAATAACCTCTCTAACAGAGAATCCGCTTCCTGTACCCAGATTGAATACGCGGCTGTCTTTGCCGTCCTCAAGCCACTTCACTCCGAGGACATGTGCATCGACCAGATCACAAACGTGAACATAGTCCCGAATGCAGGTGCCATCCGGCGTATCGTAATCGGTTCCAAAGATGGTCAACGCAGGGCGCTTTCCATCTATCGCGTCGAGCATCAGCGGGATCAGGTGGGTTTCCGGACGATGGAACTCCCCAACTTCGCCGTCGGGGTCACCACCGGCCACATTGAAATAGCGGAAGATCACAGAGCGCAGCCCGTGACTCTGCCCGAAATTAGTCAGCATGTCCTCAATCGCGCGCTTGGAGGCGCCGTATGCGTTGATGGGCAGCTGAACACAGGTTTCGTCCAGCGTAACTCCGTCCTGATCGCCGTATGTTGCGCAGGTAGATGAGAACACAAACTGCAAACATCCGGCATCGACGGCGGCTTCGATCAGGTTCAGTGAACCGCAGACATTGTTGCGCCAGTAAGACCCCGGATCCTGCATGCTTTCGCCAACCTGACTAAGAGCAGCAAAATGCATAACCGCAGCCGGTTTGTGCTTCGCAAAGACTTCGTCCAAACGCGCACGATCCAGAAGATCACCTTTTTCGAACGGACCGAATTTTACCGCATCCTCCCATCCGGTAATCAGATTATCGAAGGTTACCGGGGTATACCCAGCCCGTTTCAGAGCTTTGCACGCATGCGACCCGATGTAGCCGGCGCCGCCGGTAACCAGAACGGTGGTCATACCTAATTCCTGCTATTGGTTGGCGCTTTTCAACGCCATTACGTCATCCAGATACGCTCCGAATTCATCCTTCAAATCTTCCCGAGCAAGCCCAAAAGAAACTGTCGCCTGAAGGAATCCAGCTTTCGAACCGCAGTCAAACCTCTGGCCACGGAAACGATAACCGAACACATTGCGCCCTTGCGTCAATTCTGCCGCAATCGCATCGGTGAGCTGAAGCTCCCCTCCCGCTCCACGGTCGATTGTTTCAAGGTTGCGCATTACATCAGGCGTAAGAATGTAACGTCCGATAACTGCGAGATTGGAAGGGGCATCTTCGGGTTTTGGTTTTTCTACCATGCCAGCGACAGAAACGACCGCCCCCATATCTTTCTTCACGTCGAGAAGACCGTAGGACGATGCTTTGTCTTCCGGTACTTCCATGGCGGCGACCATGCTTCCACCTGTTTCTTCGTACGCTTCGACCATTTGCTGAAGGCAGGGCGTATCGGCGGCGATCACATCGTCCGGCAGCATGACCGCAAAGGGTTCATCCCCGATCAAACGCCGCGCACACCACACAGCGTGACCAAGGCCCAGCGCACGGTGTTGACGAATGTAGGCAATCGCGCCGCTTTCCATGTAGGTGCTTTTCAAAACATCCAGCAGCGCTGTTTTGTTCTTTGTAGCTAGGTCGGTTTCAAGCTCGACCGAGCGGTCAAAGTAGTCTTCGAGAGCAGATTTTCCCTTGGAAGTCACAAAGATGAAATCGGTGATACCAGCGGCACGCGCCTCATCAATCGCATACTGGATGAGCGGACGATCCACGAGCGTCATGATCTCTTTGGGAACCGATTTGGTGGCTGGAAGGAAACGGGTTCCAAGGCCTGCTACTGGAAAAATCGCCTTGGTGACTTTCTTACCCATTCTTATCTCCCGATAAACCTGTCCACAATGTGTACTTCCCCTAGCACGTTGTTGTTAACAACAAAATGTCATGGGTCATTTTAGGTCGGGCATCGTGTCTCAACAATCACTCACTCGTCTCCTGCCGGGCAACAAGATCCCGAATGGCCGCAAGTCGCCGCATTTCTCGGCCTGTTCGCCCAGCTTTTGTCCAGAATCTGAAAATCCGGTCAGTTCTGTTCGAGCGTCCAAACAAACCACCCTTCTGAATCCAGATTCCGTCAGGCGAGAACCATGTGCGATGAAAGAGCCCGGTTAATGAGTACCGGAAAACAGTCACCCGTATCCCATCCCTGCGGAGTTTCCGTGCCGTTTCGATAATTCGGGGCCAAGAATACCACCTTGCATTCAGTGAGACATGCCCCGCCAACCGGCTATCAGATGGGAACAGCTTGAATTCGAGATTGTCCGCGGGAGTGATAGGAGCGAGCTCTGATATGCTTGCCTGCCCACCTTCAACAACACCTTGCCGGAAACTGTTCAAAAGTCGCCCGACGCCCATAGGATCGATGCGCCCCGCTACCATATGCTCCAGAAGCCGTATTCTCTGCATCCGTTCTTCGGCAGTCACGATCGCAGCGTGGCGGTCTTCATCCAAATGCTTGCGAAGGTAAATTTTAGTACTTCTTCCGACGTGAAACAGACTTTTGGGTGCTCGATCTCCACGCCTTTTGTCACTTGAGGCAAACCCGTGATGAACCTGAGCAAGAGGGACAATAGCGGTGACAGCTTCTTTTTTCGCCAAACGCATATTGAGATCGGTTTCATCCAGATAGAACTGGAATGCCGGATCAAATCCGCCCATTGCACAGACTGTTCCCTTGTCAAAGGCCATGTTTGTGCCTTCGGTTTTCACACCCTGAAACGCTTCACCTTCAATATAGACAGGTGCGTCACCCCGCAGGTCGAGAGGCTCAGACCAGCTATTTGTACGCACGTCCCTCGCTTTCCATTGGAATGTGATGCCGTTGCGACTGCGCACATAGCCGCCCGCAGCCACAGCCCCGCCATTTGCGATTGGCTCCACCAGATGATCCAGCCAAGTCGGTTCTGGCACTGCATCGTCATCAATGAACGCGACGACCTCTCCCGAGGCGTGAGAGAGCCCTAGATTTCGCGCAGCGGATATATTTGTCGCGTCAAACTCTACGATTTTGATTTGTTTCGCAAAGCCCGAGGCATTCAGTTCCTCGGCTCCGTCAGGGTCACAAACAACAACAACTTCGAAATTCGGATAATAAAGCTGGCTGATACCTGCCACACAACGTCGTAATAGCCGCGGGCGATCACGGCTTACGACGATTATGCTGACTCTTGCGGTTGTCACGCCGCTCCCATCTTTGAAAGCATCATTTCTATCCGAGGAACATCTTCAGGGTTATTCAATTCCCAGAACTGACGACCGCGGGCCTCCACTTCAACGCATAGAACGTGAACGCCGCGTTCGAGGAACCGCAACTGTTCAAGACCCTCCAGACGCTCTAATGGTCCCATCTCCCAACGGGGATAAGCAGCAAGCGCGGACGGACGATAGGCGTACACTCCGACGTGGTGAAAGACCGGAGTTGCTTCCTCATCTGCGAATGTCCTGCCGGTGTAAGGAATGACCTCTTTGGAAAAGTAGAGTGCATTTTTGTCGATCCCGAACACCGCCGTCGTGCCCCCGACTCGACCCGCACGCCGGTCTTCGAGGAACCCGTTCAACGCTTCTCCCTCGGTTCGCAACACTGGCGTTGCGACCTCAGCAACCGGATGAGCCTTTAGTCCTTCGACCAATTCCTCAACAAACCATGCTGGTGTAAGCGGGGCGTCGCCCTGCAGATTCACAACGACATCATAGCCGCCACCCAAAGCGTCCAGCGCTTCGGCACAGCGTTCGGTACCGTTCTGACATTTTTCCGAGGTCATCACGACCTCGGCGCCAAAGCCTTCTGCGGCATCCCTGATCCGGTCATCATCTGTCGCAACGACTACACGATCTACGCCGTTTACCTGCATTGCAGCTTCCCAGCTGCGTTTTATGAGGCTTTTCGCCTCACCAGTCGCACCCTTGAGTTCTACAAGCGGCTTTCCCGGATATCGGGTCGAAGCGTAGCGGGCGGGAATAACAACGAGAGTAGACACTCAGGCCTCCTTGAGTTCGACACCGGGCGCGTAGGCAATGAAGAACGGATTTGCGAAGTCTTCTTTGCCATAGCGGAGAGGTTGGTGGTCATCAAAACGAACGACATCGCCTCCGGCACCAACCAGAACTGCGTGGCCCGCTGCGGTATCCCATTCCATAGTACGACCAACACGTGGGTAAAGGTCAGCCTCACCTGTCGCCACCAAACAGAACTTCAGCGAAGAACCAGCGGATTTCATATCCTTGGCGCTGTACTTAGAGAGGTAATCTTCTGTCGCCTGATCACGGTGCGATTTCGAGGCAACGATAAACAATGCATCATTGTCAGGCTTGGAAACGCGGATCGGTTTCGTGGTCCCTATGGCTTCTTTGTCAAAAGGGCCGGTTTCCTCAACCGCATTCCCACCAGCGTCCGTATAGAACAATCTGTCCCTTGCGGGTGCATACACCACGCCGCGCACTGGAGTACCATCCAGCACGTAGGCAATGTTCACTGTAAAATCACCACGACGGTTGATGAATTCTTTCGTTCCGTCCAGCGGGTCCACGATCAGAAAGGTAGAAACCGACTGGCCGTGACTGTCCGATTGCTCTTCGGTCACCAATGCGACCTCAGGGAACTCTGAACGAAGTCCGGCCGAAATCAACGCATCCGCTTTTTCGTCAGCAACCGTCACAGGGCTCTCGTCGCTTTTGGTTTTCACCTCAAAGTCGGGACCGTTGTAGACTTCCATAATCGCGTCGCCAGCCTCGAGCGCCAGCCGGCGCATTACGGTAGTCAGTTTCTCAAAATCCATAAATCTCTCCTAACGGTGCGCCGCTGTCTCGGAATATTGATCGGCAAAGCCCAGCCTCTTATGGTAGAGGCTTAAACAGACAGCAAGAATTTCGTTCAATAACAAGCAAACTCCGATCGGCACAGGCGTTCAGTATGTTCGAGGCCCGCAAACCCCAAACGACAATGGGATCACTCTGGAACACTCTGGAGCTGATATTCCATTCGACGGTCCGGGAAATCCGTAAATCTCACAGAAATGCCATCATCGGTTTGCTCATTAACATGCTGCAAGCGATCATCTTTGTCGCTGTCTTCTACGTTATGTTTCAGGTTCTGGGACTGAGAGGCTCACAGCTCCGCGGTGATTTCCTATTGTATATTATGTCGGGAATCTTCCTGTTCATGACCCACACCAAAGCAATGGGTGCCGTTTTCGGCTCTGAGAGTTCAACGTCCGCAATGTTGAAACACGCACCCCTCAATTCGCTCATTTTGATGTCAGCAGCCGCATTGGGATCCCTCTACATTCAGGTGTTGTCTCTGTTTACGATCCTTTTCCTGTACCATGCCCTTGGAAATCCGGTTTCAATTCACAATCCGGTTGGTGCTTTCGCGATGCTCATGCTGTCGTGGTTTTCGGGCATCGCTATCGGTGTGGTCTTCCTGTCGATTAAACCGTGGTTCCCCCAGTTCATCGGAGTTGTGCAAACCATTTACGCTCGGGCGAATATGATCGCTTCGGGAAAAATGTTCGTTGCTAACGCTACACCAGGCTACATTCTTGCAATGTTTGACTGGAACCCTTTGTTCCACTGTATCGATCAAGAACGCGGATATATTTTTGTGAATTACTTCCCGCACCACAGCAATTATATGTATCCGATCATCGTAAGCATTTCTCTAATCACGGTCGGGATGATGGCCGAATTCTTCACCCGCCGTCATGCATCGCAGAGTTGGAACGCAGCAAGATAGCCGCTTTGCCCCGCTATTTTTCTTGAAAGCGGATTGGTTCACAGAGGTGACTTAGGCAGAGTCTCACGGGACTCTGGAGGGCAAGTTGCAAAATTATCACTATTAGTCAGCTTGACCCCGTTGCAGGCAGCAAATCGCGACCTTATATACCGCTTGATCCACGGTACGGGATGATCCCGCACCAGATTCACACCAGTTAGGTTCAGGTGCCGCACACCGGGCCTGGGCCGCTCAAACCGCCTAATGAAGAGGGATTTGAAAAATGGGAAAAGTAATCGGTATTGACCTCGGTACCACGAACTCCTGTGTCGCCATCCTTGATGGTTCCAAACCGCGCGTAATCGAAAACGCAGAAGGTGCACGCACCACTCCGTCGATCGTCGGTTTCACCGAAGACGAACGCCTCGTCGGTCAGCCGGCAAAACGTCAGGCTGTCACCAACCCCGACAACACCGTATTCGCAGTTAAGCGACTGATCGGTCGTCGCACCTCCGACGCCGAAGTCGAAAAAGATAAACACCTCGTTCCCTACGCTATCGTTGACGGTGGTAACGGTGACGCATGGGTCCAAATCCGTGACGATAAGTATTCGCCGTCGCAAATCTCGGCCTTCATCCTGCAAAAGATGAAAGAAACCGCAGAGAGCTACCTTGGCGAAGACGTGACCCAAGCGGTCATTACCGTTCCGGCCTACTTCAACGACGCACAGCGCCAAGCAACCAAAGACGCCGGTAAAATCGCTGGCCTTGAAGTGCTGCGGATCATCAACGAACCGACCGCTGCTGCATTGGCCTACGGCCTCGACAAAGAAGATACCAAGACCATCGCGGTTTATGACCTTGGCGGCGGTACTTTCGACGTGACCATCCTCGAAATCGACGATGGCCTGTTCGAAGTGAAATCGACCAACGGTGACACCTTCCTTGGTGGTGAAGACTTTGACATGCGCATCGTCGACTACCTTGCTTCCGAATTCAAAAAGGAACACGGTGTTGACCTGACCGGCGACAAAATGGCTCTGCAGCGTCTGAAAGAAGCTGCTGAAAAAGCTAAAATCGAACTGTCGTCCTCGCAACAAACCGAAATCAACCAGCCGTTCATCTCGATGGGATCCAACGGTCAGCCGCTGCACATGGTCATGAAACTGACCCGTGCCAAGCTGGAAAGCCTCGTTGGCGACCTGATCAAAAACTCGATCAAGCCGTGTCAGGCTGCTCTGAAAGACGCTGGCCTCACCACTTCTGACATCGACGAAATCGTTCTGGTTGGTGGTATGACCCGTATGCCGAAGGTCATCGAAGAAGTGACCAAATTCTTCGGGAAAGAGCCCCACAAAGGCGTGAACCCGGACGAAGTTGTTGCCATGGGCGCGGCCATTCAGGCTGGTGTTCTTCAGGGTGACCTCAAAGACCTCGTTCTTCTCGACGTGACCCCGCTGTCGCTGGGCATCGAAACGCTGGGTGGCGTGTTCACCCGTCTGATCGACCGTAACACCACGATCCCGACCAAAAAGTCGCAAGTGTTCTCGACCGCAGAAGACAACCAAAATGCTGTGACCCTGCGCGTGTTCCAAGGTGAACGCGAGATGGCTGCCGACAACAAACTTCTTGGTCAGTTCAACCTCGAAGAAATCCCGCCGGCACCGCGCGGTATGCCGCAGATCGAAGTCACATTTGACATCGACGCCAACGGTATCGTCTCGGTCGCTGCCAAAGACAAAGGCACCGGCAAAGAGCAGTCGATCACCATTCAGGCCTCGGGTGGTCTGTCGGACGAAGACATCGACAAGATGGTCAAAGACGCAGAAGCCAACGCTGACGCCGACAAGGCTCGTAAAGAGCTGGTAGAAGCCAAGAACCAGGCTGAAAGCCTCGTCCACTCGACCGAGAAATCGATCGAAGACCACGGCGATAAGGTTGACCCCTCCACCATCGAAGCCATCGAGCTCGCCATCGCGGCGCTCAAGGACGAGATGGAAAGCGACAACGCAGACAAAATCAAAGCCGGTATCCAGAACGTTACCGAAGCTGCGATGCGTCTGGGTGAAGCCATCTACAAGTCGCAACAAGAAGCCGAAAGCGGCGACGTTGAAAAAGACGTCGATGATGCTGACGACGATATCCTCGATGCTGATTTCGAAGATCTCGGCGGCGACAAGCGCGACTAAGTATCAGGCGTAGCTGGGAAATTGACCGGTCTGGCCAGACCCGGACCGGTCTTTTCCTTTCCCAAAGGGGGAACGAATGTCGAAACGCGACTATTACGAAGTTCTTGGAGCATCCAAAGGCGCGAGCGCCGATGAGCTCAAAAAAGCCTATCGCAAGAAGGCCAAAGAACTGCACCCCGACCGCAATTCGGACAATCCCAACGCAGAAGCCCAGTTCAAAGAAGTGAACGAAGCTTATGACGTCCTGAAAGATCCGGAGAAAAAAGCCGCGTATGACCGCTATGGTCATGCAGCTTTTGAAGGCGGCATGGGCGGCGGCCCACGTGGTGGCGGTGGCTTCCACGGAAACAGCGATTTCGCCTCGGCCTTTTCCGACGTTTTTGACGATCTGTTCGGTGGATTTGCCGGTGGACGCGGCGGCGCAGGCGCCCGCACACGCGCACAGCAGGGCAACGACCTGCGATTTAACCTTCGGATCACGCTCGAGGAGGCTTTCAACGGTCTTCAGAAAACGATTAACGTCCCGACCTCTGTCTCCTGCGACGGATGCAACGGCACCGGTGCCGAAGGAGGTAGCGAGCCCGTTACCTGTCCGACCTGCTCCGGTATGGGGAAAGTCAGGGCACAGCAGGGCTTCTTCACTGTAGAACGCACCTGTCCGACCTGTAACGGTCTTGGCCAGACAATCAAGAACCCGTGCAAATCCTGCCATGGAACCGGACGAACCGAAAAAGAGAAATCTCTTTCCGTCAATATCCCCGCGGGCGTTGAAACCGGTACGCGCATTCGCCTCGCTGGCGAAGGTGAGGCCGGACTTCGTGGTGGCCCCTCGGGCGATCTCTATATCTTTATCGAAGTGGCTCAGCACGAACTGTTCGAACGGGATGGAACGACGCTCTACTGTCGGGTTCCGGTCTCTATGGTCGATGCGGCACTTGGTGGGGACATTGAAGTCCCCACAATCGAAGGCGGTCGCAGCCGTGTGAAGATCCCTGAAGGTAGCCAATCTGGCCGCCAGATGCGTTTGCGTGGCAAAGGCATGCCAGCACTTCGCGGGGGCGGTCATGGCGACATGTTGATCGAGCTGGTGGTTGAAACCCCTGTAAAGCTCACCTCAAAGCAAAAGGAACTTCTGCACGAGTTTCAGGAGCTGAGCACAGACAACAACCCACATTCTTCGAAGTTCTTTTCGGCTGTGAAGGGTTTCTGGGATAGCATGAAGGGCTGATAAGCCCAAAAAATTCAAGGAAGCAGGCGGTCTACGGGCCGCCTGTTTTCGTTTTATTTACCCTTTTCATGCACAGTCTCTGCATGACACGAGGTTATCAAATGGCAGAAGCCCCCCTGCCCTTTTTCGATATCTCTGATGAGGTTCCCGTTGCCTCATCGGATAAACGACAGCCGTCCTACATTCGTGACCATCGCGCGCGCCTGCGCGACCGGTTTATGACAGGCGGATCTGCTGCCGTACCCGACTATGAGCTGCTCGAATTGGTGTTGTTTCGGTCAATCCCGCGGCAGGACGTCAAACCTCTCGCACGTGAGCTCATCGAAAAATTCGGAGATTTCGGGAGAGTCCTGACGGCTTCTCCACCTAAGCTGAGAGAGATCAAAGGCGTTGGTGATGCTGTCATAACCGATCTGAAAATCATCGAAGCGTCCGCCCACAGGCTTGCACGTTCAAAGGTGATTGATCGACCCGTTATCAGCAGTTGGAACGCCATTTTGGACTATTGCCACACGGTAATGTCTCATCGTGAAACCGAACACTTCCGCATTCTGTTTCTGGATCGAAAGAACGTCCTGATTGCCGACGAAGAACAAGCGAAAGGGACCGTTGATCACGTACCGGTTTACCCCAGAGAGGTCGTCAAACGTGCACTTGAAGTCAACGCCTCTGCCCTGATCCTCGTCCACAATCATCCATCTGGCGATCCCACGCCATCAGAGGCCGATATCGTGATTACCCAACAAATCGAAACTGCAGCGGCAGCGCTGAGTATTACGCTACACGATCACCTGATTGTCGGAAAATCTCGGGAGCTGAGTTTTCGCGCAGAGGGCCTAATCTAGTTCTCAATCCAGAGCTCTACCCGCCGGTTCATGCGTCGGCCCCAGACGGTTTCATCGCATCCCATCGGCATCGCCTCTCCAAAACCGAGCGTATTTACAGTCACCGTATCGGGGAGCTCCCCTCCCAAAGCAGCAACCAATTCACCCAGAACAGAGTTCGCACGATCGAGAGACAGCTCTTTATTCACTGCGGCGGGTCCGCTTCCATCGCTGAAGCCTATCAGGGACAAACGACGCCCATCGTATTGGCCATCCCGAATTGCGCGGGCAAGGAACATCAGATTCGACTGTGATACGGCGGTGAGTTCCGTCGCCCCTTCAGCAAACCGGAATGTCGGGGACAAGCGGGCTTTGCCATCCAAGTCGCGCAGCATGTTCTGCAACTCAGTGATAGGCACTTCGTCACCGGCAAGAAGTACAGCGTTGAATAACCGCTCTCCTTGAACGTCGATGCCGATCGGTACTGCCCCTTGATCCACGAAACCTGCGCGGCGAATAACTGCTTGCGCCTCATTGCTATGGAGCCAAGACAGAAAATCCCGCGCGATTGGTGACAAACGATAGGACGGTAAATACAGGTAAAGCGGTACGGTTAGGGGATAGTCTCCGGTTTTGAGTGCGGTCCGTCGGGGAACCGCGCGCAACCCGCAAACATCCTGAATAACCATTGCGGACGCTGCACCTATCGATCCGATCGGTAGCACTCCCAGTGCACCTGGATCGGTCATTATCAACCCGGCCATATCCGCGTCCGCTGGCGCTTCGACAATGTCCGCACGACCCTGCGTGTCAGAAAGAAGTATCCGCTCCAATCCGACCTGCTCTTCTCCGTCACCCCTCGGCAAAACCGGATGTATGTCCATCTCGGCTCCGCCCAAATCCGCCCAATCGGTAATTTCTCCACGGTAGACGGCTGCGAGATTATCCAGAGAAATGGACTCGACTTGCTGTGCTGGCGACGTGACTGGAACCAGTGCATCCAACGCGAGGATGCGGGTTCGGTTTTCAAGGTTGCCCCGATCCGTTTCAGACAGCGCAGTAAGCTCTGCCCCTGTTATGGGCCTATCTGACATGGCAACGTCTGCTATCCCGCCAGCGAGCCTCTCGAACCCTTGGGTCGACGATGTAAGGCTAAAGTCGACCTTCAACAACGGCTCTCCAACCGGGCCCAGCAGGTATTGAAGAGCGCTGATTTGATCGACGGACTGAACCGGTAGATTCTGGCGTCTCCCATAAGCTTCAAGCAGCGCAGGCAACAGGACCTCACCAATACGCGCGGATCCAGCAAAGCGTAGCAGGGCAGGTCCATTCGGATCAGGACAACGTAGACCTTCGCAAGTGACACCGCTGTAGTCGAGCGTCAGGATGCCATAGTTTTCGGTCGCAAATCTCAGGTATTCGCCGTCAAAACTCAGAACATCACCAGTCAGGTCGAGCCCTTGCCCACTGTGGAGCGTCACAGGCTCTGCCTGAATGCTCACAGGAATCAAAAGCGCTGCACAAAGTGCAGCACCTAATTTTTCCAAACTTGATTTGAGTTTACATCGACGCGTCATTTCGCGGCGAGTGTTAGGTCCTCAAACATATTTTTCAACAGGAGATAGTCACCAGCAGCATCACAATCCGGCATGCGAAGCTCTAAATCCACAGCTTCCGCATCATGGTCAGGGCCGATCTGGATGCTTTGGGCCGCAACGTCGCGACCACAGTTCTGCATGGTGATCGCCGCTTCGACGTCGAGTTCGACCTCTCCACCACTCACGGCTAGTTCACTCGGAAACGTATAGACTTCAACCAGCATCGGCTCGGTTACATTTGGATCGCCTAGACGAACAAGAAAGCCACGCCCACTAGCAGCAACTGACGGATCACGCGGAGCTTCGCGCCATACGTGACCTTCAGACGCAAAATCCGCACCGTTTTCGTACGCATGGATACCGACGTCGGCGGCGCCCTGCCATTGCAGGACAGCACGGTCGAGGGTCGCCACTTCAGGCATGTCGATACTGGCCACCGCACCGACACCACTATCGAATGCCGCTATGAACAGGGCGTCCTCTGTCAGTGCTGGGACAGACAGATGCAGCGCACCATCCCTGTCCGTTGCCGCGGTAAAAATCATGCCTTGGTGATGAACGGTCAGACGGGCGTTCGGATAGCATCCTGCCGCTATATCCAAATCAACAAGCCCGAAAGAGCGTTGTTCGGCTGTCATCTCGGGTGCGCAGTCGCCACTTAGCGCGACTGATTGAGCTTCTTCTGCAATGGAAATATCCGGCTCGGTCGCGGCAACCAGTATCGGCGTCGAAATGTCCGATAGAACCGGCCGGGATAGATCCGGAAGGCTAAGTTCCGCAATCTGCACTTCGGGCAGAGGTGTCGTCAAAACAGGAACAGAAATCGACGCGGATAATTCGGGAAATGCAGGTTCGACAACGGGGTTGTCCGTTGCACCACCAAATCGCGCAGCCAGAGCGTCACCGTTTTGCATAACAAAACCAATTGCTAACGCAGACGAGAACGTTGCACCAACTGTGATCAGTTTGCTTAGCCGTGGTCGTTCCATGATTCCACCAATCGCTCATACACTTGGTGAAACCTGAATTGTAACGGTGACTTTACCTCGGCCCTGATTGGGTAATATCAGGGCCGAAATATGGCGATTTACAGTTTACCGTGGCAATGTTTGAACTTTTCGCCCGATCCACAGGGGCAAGGTTCATTTCGCGCCGGGTTGCCCCAGGTTGACGGATCGTTTTCATCAAACCCGGGTTTTGCGGTCCCATTCGGAGTTGAGCCGCCAGCAGCAGCCTGCATTTGGCGCTGTTGCTCGACCATTTGACGAACCATCTCTTCCTGCTGTTCCTTGCTCATCGGCTGGATACGCGACAGTTTTTGAACAACGTCTTCGCGCAGGCTTTCGAGCATACTTTCAAACAGTTGGAACGATTCATTCTTGTATTCGTTCAGCGGATCACGTTGGGCGTAGGCACGGAAGTTAACCGCAGAGCGCAAGTGTTCGAGAGTCAACAAATGCTCGCGCCACTTGGCATCAATGGTGTTCAGCAACAGTTGTTTTTCAACCTGACGCATCACCTCGGGACCGAAGGCTTCGGTCTTTTCGGCCATCAGCTTGTCACTGGCTTCGTACAGACGATCACGAATAACCTGATCGTCTACGCCTTCTTCCTCGGCCCACTTGATAACCGGAACGTCAACAGCAAGCTTGTCGATACAAGCAGCGTAGAGCCCTTGCACGTCCCACTGGTCAGCGTAGCTGCGTTCAGGAATGTGATGATCAACAAGGTCATCTACAACTTCATGGCGCATATCCGTCGCGATCTCTTCAAGCTCAACAGCCTCCATGATTTCACGACGCTGCTTAAAGATCACCTTACGCTGATCATTCATCACATCGTCGTATTTCAGGATCTGTTTACGAATATCGAAGTTACGACCTTCGACCTTTGCCTGAGCGCGCTCGAGGGATTTGTTGACCCACGGGTGAACGATCGCCTCGCCTTCTTTCATACCCAGACCGGACAGAACTTTCTCCAGACGTTCAGATCCGAAAATCCGCATCAGGTCATCGTCTAGTGACAAGAAGAATACCGAACGACCCGGATCCCCCTGGCGGCCACAGCGGCCACGCAACTGGTTGTCGATCCGACGGCTTTCGTGACGTTCTGTCGCCAGAACGAATAGACCGCCAGCCTGCTTAACAGCTTCTTCATCAGCGGTATGTTCTTCTTCGATACGTGCGCGAATTGCTTCGGGGTCACCATCGGGGTCCGCAGCAATCGCATCAAGGACCTTGTGCTCAACACTACCGCCCAATTTGATGTCGGTACCGCGGCCTGCCATGTTCGTCGCAATCGTCACCGCACCCAGTTTCCCTGCTTCTGCAACGATACGGGCTTCTTGTTCGTGCTGACGTGCATTCAGAACGTTGTGCGGGATTTTCGCGGTAGTCAGAAGCTGCGACAAGAATTCCGACTTCTCGATCGAGGTGGTACCGACAAGGATCGGCTGACCGCCTTCGTGAGCTTTCTGGATTTCCTTAACAACTGCGTCGAATTTTTCCTGCGCGGTACGATACACTTGGTCGTGCTCATCCTTGCGGGCAATCGGACGGTTGGTCGGTACTTCAACAGTCCCGAGACCGTAGATTTCCATAAATTCTTCGGCTTCGGTCATAGCCGTACCGGTCATGCCGCCCAGTTTGTCATACAGACGGAAATAGTTCTGGAAGGTCACGCTCGCCAATGTGACGTTTTCGGCTTGGATGTTTGCGCCTTCTTTGGCCTCAATTGCCTGATGCAAGCCGTCGGAAAGGCGGCGCCCCTGCATCATACGACCAGTAAATTCGTCGATCAGGATAACTTCGCCATCACGAACGATGTAATCTTTGTCACGGGTGAACATCACATGCGCGCGCAGGCCCTGGTTCACGTGGTGAACAATCGTGCTGCTTTCCGGATCATAAAGCGAATGACCGTCCGGCAAGAGCCCTTCGGCACGCAGACGCTGCTCAAGGAAATCATTGCCTTCGTCAGTGAACGTAACCTGACGCATCTTTTCATCAAGCGTGTAGTGCTCTTCTTTCAGCTCGGGAATTAACCGGTCGATCGCGATATAGAGATCTGAGCGGTCTTGAGCGGGACCGGAAATGATCAACGGTGTCCGCGCTTCGTCGATAAGGATCGAGTCGACCTCGTCCACGATCGCGAAATAGTGGTCACGCTGCATCATCTTGGACAGTTCGGATTCCATGTTATCGCGAAGATAGTCGAACCCGAGTTCGTTGTTCGTCGCGTAAGTGATGTCGCATCCGTACGAAATACGTTTTTCGTCTTTGTCCTGCTGAGGAACCACAACACCAGTGGTCAAACCGAGCGCACCATAGACCTTGCTCATCCATTCGGCGTCACGGCGCGCGAGGTAGTCGTTTACCGTCACGACATGCACACCACGGCCAGTCAACGCATTCAAGTACGCTGCAAAGGTTGCGACCAATGTCTTACCTTCACCCGTCTTCATCTCGGAAATGTTACCCTGATGAAGGAAGATGCCGCCCATCAACTGCACATCAAAGGCCCGCAGACCCAGGGCACGTTTTGCAGCCTCACGGCAGTTGGCAAAGGCTTCAGGCAGAATGTCGTCCAGCTTTTCACCGCCAGCGACCCGCTCTTTGAATTCTTTGGTTTTTTCGACGATTTGGTCGTCGGTCAGTTTTTCAAAATCAGGCTCCAGCGCGTTGATTTTTGCGATGATCGGCCTTGTAGCCTTGATCTTGCGGTCGTTCGCGGTGCCAAACACCTTTTTGGCCAGCGTTCCGAATCCCAGCATGTTCTCTCCGCGCCCACTTTTCGGGCCTTATGACGTCGTGTTGATGAGGAGGTTGCTTGTCGGCCTTGGCGGCAACGCCTAAACAGGTGGCAAGTCGGCACTCCTCGGAGCCTTGAACGGATGTAAGGGGAGGGCCATAAAGTGTCAACGCCACAAGCCTTTTGTGGCCACTATGAGATGAGATTGATGAAAAAAATCACTGCTTTTGCTGCCGCAAGCGTTTTTGCCCTATGTGCAACCACGGCTTTGGCCCAAGATGCCGACGCTACTCAGACACAGGAAGCCAATGCGGCGACCGTCGTTGCGACAGTGAACGGTACCGACATCACTCTAGGCCATATGATCATCACGATGGCACAATTGCCCGATCAGTATAAGCAGTTGCCCGCCAATGTTTTGTGGGACGGCATTCTTGAACAGCTCGTTCAGCAGGAACTCCTCGCGAATGAACTGACTGAAGTACCTGCTCGTGCTCAAAGCGCGATTGAAAACGAAATTCGTTCTATCAAAGCCGGCGAAGCAATCGCGGCGATGTCCGATACGGCTGCTTCAGACGAAGCCATTCAAGCGGCCTACGACGAACAAATTGCAGGTATGGAAGCCGCAACTGAATACAACGCTTCCCACATCCTCGTCGCGACTGAGGAAGAAGCGCTTGCCGTCAAAGAACGTGTTGAAGGCGGAGAAGACTTTGCCGAAGTGGCGAAAGAAGCATCAACCGGTCCGTC
The DNA here is from genome assembly GCA_050298835.1 of Marivivens sp. Taxonomy (GTDB): domain Bacteria; phylum Pseudomonadota; class Alphaproteobacteria; order Rhodobacterales; family Rhodobacteraceae; genus Marivivens. The sequence continues at coordinate 10,775 of JBNKUW010000004.1, read as the reverse complement.
TGGCCCGAACGGTGGTTTGCTTGGCTGGTTCGGTGAAGGCATGATGGTTGCCCCCTTTGAAGAAGCCGTAATGGGTATGGAAACTGGCGCGATTTCCGATCCGGTGCAGACGCAATTCGGCTGGCACGTCATCAAATTGAATGAAACACGGGATCAGGCACTTCCGACACTTGAGGAAATGCGCACCGACATCGCCGCTTCATTGCAGGAGGCAGCAATTGCCGCTCACCTCGCCGCTTTGGAAGAGGCCGCCGATGTGACGCGCATCGAAGCAGGCACGATTGATCCTGCCCTCCTATCCAACCTCGACCTTCTGGAGCAGTAAACAACTATGCCCGTCTCGCCTCTTGCCCCTGCGGCATTTCCCGACCTTCCGGTCATTGATGGCGTTCGTTTCGCATCGGCTATGGCCGGTGTGAAATACCAAGGCCGGACCGATGTGATGCTGGCCGAACTTGCTGAGGGGAGCACCATCGCAGGTGTCTTTACCCGTTCGGCAACCCGCTCGGCTAATGTACTCGACTGTCAGGCCAAGAACGGAAAAACTCAGGCGGGACGGGCCGCTATTATTGTAAACTCGGGCAACTCCAACGCCTTTACCGGCGGCCGCGGTGTTGAGGCCGTTTCGGCACTTTGTGCGAGCGTCTCTGAACAGATGGGTATCGCCGCAGATCGGGTCTTTACCGCATCAACCGGCGTTATCGGCGAACCGCTTCCTTACGAACGCATCACGGCAAAGGTCGGAGAACTTACCGCTGCCCTGTCTTCTGATGGTATCGAAGGCGCTGCCAACGCTATTATGACCACGGACACCTTTGCCAAGGGCGCAACGGCCGAAGTTCTGATCGACGGGAAACCCGTTCGCATCGCGGGCATCGCCAAAGGGTCAGGCATGATCGCTCCAGATATGGCGACAATGCTCGTGTACATCTTTACGGATGCAAAAATCGGCTATGACGCCCTTCAGTCCACCCTATCACGTCTTACCGACAAGACCTTCAACTGCATCACGGTCGATAGTGATACGTCGACCTCAGACACGTTGCTCATTGCCGCGACCGGGGCTTCTGGTGTCGATGTAACAGGGAACGAGGCTTTCGAAGCCGCATTGCACGACGTAATGCTCGACTTGTCTCATCAGGTTGTCCGTGACGGCGAGGGCGCAACAAAGTTCGTAGAAATCCAAGTCACCGGCGCACAAGACGATGCTGACGCGTTCAAAGTAGCTATGGCGACGGCGAATTCCCCTCTGGTTAAAACCGCTATCGCTGGCGAGGATGCAAACTGGGGCCGAGTTGTCATGGCTGTTGGTAAATCCGGCGCCTATGCAGACCGTGACAAGCTGTCTATCCGGTTCGGGGATATTGTTGTTGCCGAAAACGGATGGCGTGCGCCGAACTATTCCGAAGACGACGCTAGCGCTTACATGAAAAATCAGGAACTGGTGATCGGTGTCGATCTTGGTCTCGGCGACGGTTCCGCAACTGTCTGGACCTGTGATCTGACCCACGAATACATCAACATCAATGCGGATTATCGTTCGTGAGTAAAAAGATCGTCCTCGTTTCCGCTGTCGCGCTCATCGATGTCGATGGGCGCGTTTTGCTTGCTCAACGACCTGAAGGAAAATCCATGGCGGGCCTGTGGGAATTTCCGGGTGGAAATGTAGAAGAAGGCGAGACACCAGAAGCTGCTCTGGTTCGTGAACTACACGAAGAGCTCGGGATCGAGACTTGGAACTCTTGCCTCGCGCCATTGACGTTCGCTTCGCACGCATATGATGACTTTCATTTGCTGATGCCGCTCTTTGCCTGCCGACGTTGGAACGGCACACCACATGCGAAAGAGGGGCAAACTCTGAAATGGGTTCGGAAAAACCAGCTCCGTGATTTTCCCATGCCGCCCGCAGATATTCCTTTGATACCTATACTATTCGACTGGCTATAGTCAGCATACCAGCGCACGTATGGCGCGTTTCCCCGTTGCTCGGATAAATTGATACAGCATCTTCTCAAAAGGGCTGGTTATGTTTCGGACAATCACCGTTGGCAGTTGTGTCACCATTCAGGGTCAGTATGTCAGAGATTCCGATAACGGGCGTGTAGTTATCCGTGTCGGGAAAGACCTCTTTGTTGGCAAGCCAGTAGGCAGGGCAGCCTAGTTTTCTGCGACGTTTCGTTCGCCCTGTTCGGGAGTTTGCCGACTGGATTGTTGGAATTGTGTCAACAATGTGTCAATTAATCCGTAGCAATCTGCTCAAGTTATGGTAGTTTTTAATCACTTATCGAATGGGAAGGTTAAGAAATGCTCAAGACGATAACCGTCGGAAGTTGCGTTTCTGTTCAGGGGCTATTCGTACGGACTTTGGCTGATGGCAAAATTGTTGTCGAAGTCGGGGGAAAGACATTTGCAGGGAAACCTGCGTCTAGAGCGAGCTAGCTGCCACTCAGCAACGCCAACCAAAATGTAGAAAAGGGACGGTCGATTGACCGTCCCTTTTATTATTCCTGAGGTGGCGTAACCTTTAGAGGCTACGTGCAATTTCCTCGCGTTCGAAAATTTCGATAACATCGCCGGGACGTACATCATCGTAGTTCTCAAAGGCCATACCACATTCCTGACCCGACTGAACTTCGGCCACTTCGTCTTTGAAGCGCTTCAGTGTTTTCAGCGTGCCTTCGTGGATCACGACATCGTCTCGTAGCAGGCGTACGCCAGCCGAACGTCGTGCAACACCTTCGGTGACGATACAGCCAGCGACCTTACCAACGTTGGAAACCTTGAAGACCTCTTTGATCGACGCGTAGCCGATGAAGTTTTCGCGAATTTCCGCGGACAGGAGACCGGAAGCAGCCGCCTTGATGTCATCCACGAGGTCATAGATGACCGAGTAGTACCGGATCTCAACACCCTTCTGGTTGGCACTGTTACGAGCCGGTGCGTTTGCACGCACGTTGAACCCGATAACCGGTGCGCCAGAGGCCTCAGCAAGACCGACATCAGTTTCGGTGATCGCGCCAACACCGTAGTGCAGAACACGAACGCGAACTTCGTCGTTGCCGATCTTTTCCATTGCCTGAACAATAGCTTCGGCAGAACCCTGCACGTCAGCCTTGACCACGATCGGCAGTTCGCTGACGTTCTTGTCCTCTTTGGCTTTCGCCATGAGCTGCTCAAGAGTGGTCGCGGCACCAGCGGCAGCGCGTTTCTCTTTGGCAGCGTGAGCGCGGTAGTCTGCAATCTCACGGGCTTGGGCTTCGGTATCTACAACGTTAAGCACGTCACCGGCTTCCGGCGTACCGTTGAGGCCAAGAACCTCAACCGGAACCGACGGACCAGCTTCTTCGACGCGCTCGCCTTTATCGTTGATCAACGCACGAACACGGCCCCACTGTTCGCCAACGACAAAGATATCGCCGCGCTTCAGCGTACCGGTCTGAACCAGAACAGTTGCAACCGGACCACGACCAACATCAAGCTGGGCTTCGATCACAGCACCTTGCGCCGCACGGTTCGGGTTCGCCTTGAGTTCAAGGATCTCCGCCTGCAGAGCAATCGCTTCGAGTAGCTCATCCAAACCCTTACGGGTTTTCGCCGAAACTTCGACGTCCTGAACGTCACCCGACATCTTTTCGACGACGACTTCGTGCATGAGAAGGTCGGTACGAACCTTATCGGGGTTCGCTTCGGGCTTATCGCATTTATTGATCGCGATAATCATCGGAACGTTCGCAGCCTGAGCGTGCTTAATTGCTTCGACAGTTTGCGGCATGACCGCGTCGTCAGCAGCAACAACCAACACAACAATGTCCGTCACCTGCGCACCACGAGCACGCATCGACGTAAACGCCGCGTGTCCCGGAGTATCAAGGAACGAAAGCACTGCACCGGACTCTGTCGTCACCTGATACGCACCAATGTGCTGGGTGATACCGCCAGCTTCACCGGACACAACGTTCGCCTGACGCAGCGCATCAAGAAGCGATGTCTTGCCGTGGTCAACGTGACCCATAATGGTGATAACAGGCGGACGCGACACGAGATCTTCGGATTTATCCTCAACCTGTTCAATCGCCTGTTCAACGTCAGAGTCAGACACACGCTGAACACGGTGGCCAAACTCTTCGATGATGAGTTCCGCAGTATCTGCATCAATCGTCTGGTTTTGCGTTGCCATGATGCCGTTGTTCATCAGAGCTTTGACAACATCAGCAACACGTTCAGCCATACGGTTGGCAAGTTCGGCAACCGTGATCGCTTCGGGCAGCTGAACCTCGCGGACAACTTTCTCACGCTGTTGCTGGCCACCCATCGCTTTTTGACGGGCTTTTTCCTGCTTACGCTTCATCGCGGCCATTGACCGCTGGCGACCATCACCACCGGACAGGGCGTCATTCAGAGACAGCTTACCAGAGCGACGTCCATCGTTCCGGCCGCCTTTACCCTTGTTCTTGGAATCATCGCGATTGTCATCACGACGATCCTTGCGCGGGGTCGGTGTACCACCACCGCGCGGGGCAGAGCGTTCAGCAGCAGGCGCAGCTGCAGCCGGATCCGCTGCCGGAGCAGCAGCAGGTGCAGGCTTCTTTTTCTCTTCAGCAGTTTTGCGAGCAGCTTCTTCGGCTTCGCGTTTTTGGCGAGCCTCTTCTTCCTGCTTGGCTTTCAGTGCTTCTTCGCGTTCACGCTCTGCACGTTCTTTCGCCTCAATTTCGGCGCGGCGGCGTTCACGTTCTTCTTCGCGGGCCTTTTCTTCGGCTTCGCGCTTTGCGTTGTCTTCAGCTTCGCGGGCCTTGGCCATCGCCAATGCCTTCATCCGGCGTTCCAGCTCGGCATCAGAGATACCAGCAGGACGTTTCGAAGGGTCGCCCTTCGCAGGAGAGGCACCGCCGGTCTTTGTCGCGCCAGGCTTCGGCACGACAACACGCTTGCGTTTTGTCTCAACCACGACGTTCTTGGTGCGCCCGTGGCTGAAGCTCTGCTTCACGTTGCCCGAACCGCCACGAATACCAAGAGGTTTTTTTCCGTCGTTATCGCTCATTTAGCTTCTTTTTCCTTTCCGGTGGCCGTATTGCCGCCGTCAATTGCGCGAATGCTTTTCAGCTTTGCGGCTTCCTCTACTACACGGTTGCTGAGTCCACCAGACGCGAGTGCGCCATGTATCACACTTTGCCGTCCGAATGCCAAACCAAGTTCATCTGCGGTCAGGCAATCGAAGTATCGAGCACCTTCCGGTGTCCATAGTTTAGCCTTACCCCGCTCCGATCCGTCGCTAGCCTGCAGCAGAACGCGAACCCGCGCACTGCCAGCAAGCCAGTCTTTGACTTTTTCGAACCCGGCGATCGCATATCCACCCTTACGGGCCAATGCGATCAGGTCTGTGACGCGGCGAACCAGCAGGCGTTCAACTTCGTCCGCCAAACCATCAGGAACCGTGACCTGAGCCTTGGCAGAACGAGAAAACTGTCCCTTACCAGCCTTGGAAATAGCGTCCCGCGTTGCAGAGACCCACATTCCACGACCTGGCAGCTTTTCCATAACATCGGGATAAACCCGCCCATCAGGCCCGACAACAAATCGGACCAGACCGGATTTGGGTTGGACTTCGCCAGTGACGATGCACTTGCGTTCGCTGTCCGCTTCCCTGTCTTTATGTTTACCGCCGCGCGTCAATTTCAAGTCCTCCGAGGATTACTCCTCGACCTCCTCTTCAATCTCTTCGGCTTCATCAGCCTCGAGATCGGCCGGATCAACCCAACCCAACAGGACACGAGCGGTCATGATCATGTTCTGGGCTTCTTCGAGGCTCACATCGAATTTTTCCAGAACACCGTCGTCTTTGACACGTTCGCCATCGACAGTTGTCCAACCGCCAGCAAGTTCCCAGTCAGCGCAGGTTGCGAAATCTTCGAGCGATTTCACATCGTCTTCGGCCAGAGCCTCAATCATCTGCGGTGTCAGGCCTTCGAATTGAACGAGGCTATCTTCGACACCCAATTCACGGGCGTGCTCCAGCGCCTTGCGGTTCAGAGCATCGAGGTAGTCACGGGCGCGCGCCTGCAGTTCGTTCGCGGTGTCTTCGTCAACACCGTCGATCACCAGCAGTTCGTCCAGTTCGACGTAGGCGACTTCCTCAAGACTGGTGAAGCCTTCGGCAACCAGCAACTGGGCAAAGAATTCGTCGAGGTCGAGGGTCGAAACAAAGAGCTTCGTACGCTCTTCGAATTCCGCCTGACGACGCTTGGATTCTTCTTCTTCGGTCATGATGTCGATGTCGAGACCGGTGAGCTGCGATGCCAGACGTACGTTCTGACCGCGGCGACCGATAGCGAGCGAAAGCTGCTCTTCGGGAACAACGACTTCGATCTTGCCGGCTTCTTCGTCCAGAACCACTTTCGACACTTCTGCCGGTTGCAGTGCGTTCACGAGGAAGGTCGGCATATCCTCGTTCCACGGGATAATATCGATCTTTTCACCCTGAAGTTCATTCACAACGGCCTGAACGCGGCTACCGCGCATACCGACACAAGCGCCGACGGGGTCGATGGAACCATCAAAGGACACAACCGCAATCTTTGCGCGCGACCCCGGATCACGGGCGACGGCGCGGATTTCGATAATACCTTCGTAGATTTCCGGCACTTCCATCTTGAACAGCTCGGCCATGAATTCCGGAGCGGTACGCGAAAGGAAGATCTGCGGACCACGCGGCTCGCGGCGGACGTCTTTGACGAAGGCGCGGATGCGGTCGCCAGGACGATAAGCTTCACGTCCGATTTTTTCGTTGCGGCGCAGGACAGCTTCACCAGCACCTACGTCAACAATTACGTTGCCATACTCTTCGCGCTTCACAGTGCCATTGATGATGGTGCCTGCACGATCTTTGAATTCTTCGTACTGCTTGTCACGTTCGGCTTCACGAACCTTCTGCAGGATAACCTGCTTTGCAGACTGTGCAGCAATCCGGCCCAATTCTACCGGCGGGACTTCTTCGGAATAGGTATCACCGATTTCCGGGTTTTCCATATACTGCTTGGCTTGTTCGACCGTGAATTCGGACTGGTAGTTTTCCAGCTCTTCATCAGCAACGACAGTCCGGACGCGGGTAAAGGTAGCCTTACCGGTCTTGCGGTCGATAGACACGCGAATGTCCATTTCCGAACCGTAACGCGATTTCGCAGCACGTGCGAGCGACTCTTCCATCGCTTCGACCACCAGATTGGGGTCGATCATTTTTTCGCGGGCTACGGCCTCAGCAGTTTGCAGCAGTTCAAGCTGGTTGGCAGAGGTAATTGCCATGTCTCTTACTCCTCGTCGCCATCAATGATGGTTTCAACTTCGTCATACTGGGCCTCATCAATCTGGCCCTTGTCCTTGCGACCGCGCAGAACTTCGCGGATCAGTTCATCTGTCAGCACCAGCTTGGCGTCAGACAGCCATTCGAATTTCAAACCGATTGTGACGTCTTCGCCCTGATCTTCGATCGTGATCAGAACTTCGTCACCTTCGGTACCCGCCAGATCGCCTTTGAACCGGCGACGACCATCGATCAGCTCCGATGTTTCGATTTTGGCCACATAACCGGACCATTGGTCGAAATCTTTCAGACGCGTCAGGGGACGGTCGATCCCGGGTGAAGACACTTCAAGGCTATATGCCTCGACAATCGGATCTTCGACATCGAGCACAGCAGAAATTGCCGTGCTGATGTTTCCGCAATCGTCCACCTCAATCGTGCCATCAGGCTTTTGAGCCATGACCTGCAGGATGGTATCCTTGGTATTCACCATCAGCCGTACACGTACGACTTCGAACCCCATGTCTTCGACGACTGGGGTGATGATCTCTGCTATCCGGCGGTCCATTGCCGCCTTGGCGATCAGATCGTTCATCTGTTCTCCAAACACAAAAAAACGGGCACGCGGCCCGTCGATCTTTCCCGGTGGAGCGTCAGGTCGGAACCGTCAGCGCCGCTGTTGAATGTGCATATAGGCAGGAACGCCCGAGTCTGCAAGGAAAACCGTCAGGCGATCCACCAACGCTCTGCAAATCGAGAATTATCAATCGGCCAGAGGTTCCCAATAGTCGCAGGCGTGGCGACCCTTTCACCCATTGCACCAATCCAGTTTACGTAGGCAGGGATGATCGCCCCACCCAGATCACGGAGCATAACCTGCGCTTCGGTATAAAGCTCACGACGCAAATCAGCATCAAATTCTGCCCGAGCCGCAACGAGGAGCTGTTCAAACCGTCCGTCCGCCCAGCGCGTATCATTCCAAGGGCTTCCTGCTTTGAAGGCCGAGGAAAGCATCCAGTCTTCGGTCGCGCGCCCAGACCAGTAAGACGCCGTAAAGGGTTTTACACCCCACGTATCCGACCAATATGAAGAAGCCTCTTCACGAACCAACCGCAGATCAAAGCCTGCATGCGTAGCCGAGTCCCTGAAAGCTTCTGCAACTTGCAACGGAAGAGCTGCATCAGAAACAGAAAGATCAACTCCGAGCCGATCAATGCCTGCCTGCTGCAAATGCCACAAAGCGCGGTCCGGATCGTAGGAAACAGGCTCTATTCCTGCGTAAAACGGGTTTGCAGGGCCAATCGGATTGTCCGCAGCAACCTGCCCATGTCCTAGCAAAACATCGTCCACAATCGCATTGCGGTCGATCCCGTGCTTCAACGCCAAACGGACATTCACGTCATCAAATGGCGCTGTATCCGTCCGCATTCCAAAGCTGTAGTGCATGTTCCCCGAGGTTTCGATCACCCGAATGGACGGGTGTGTCGAAAGGCGCGTGACAGCCGCAGGATCAACGCGATCCACCGCATCCACCTGCCCAGTCAGCAATGCATTCATCCGCAACGCGCGGTCGTTCATCGCGACGAATTCCACCCGATCAAACCATCCGGCGGTACCGTCCTTATAGTGGTTTTCCACTCTGCGCCCGACGAACCTCTGTCCTGGCTCGAAAACCTCGACCCGATAAAGACCGGTCCCGATCCCTGAAAGCATCGCCTCTTCGATCTGGCCAGCGGGATACATCAAGAGGTGATAGTCGGATAATAGATATGGGAAGTCCGCGTTGCCGGAAGTCAGCGTAAAACGCACCTTGTGGTCATTGATGCGGGTGATGTCCTGAATGTCATCCACTATGACACGCGCAGGCGAACGAGTTCCCCGATGTAGGTCAAAGGACGCAATGACGTCTTCTGCGCCGAACAGTTTTCCATTGTGGAACCGCACTCCCTGCCGGAGGTCAACAGTCCAGATTCGCCCGTCTGCGCTCGATTCCCAAGAGGTCGCAAGCTCTCCGACCAACGAACCGTCGGCGGACACCTCTGTCAGACAGTCAAAAACCGCACCCTGCCCGCAGGCCATCATGAAAACGTCTTGATGTGTGCGTGAATCCCAACTGTCAAAAGGGCTTGCGCCGCTTAATCCAACAGCAAGTCGCCCACCCTGAGACCGCGCAACGGCGCCCATACCTGACGCTGAAAACAGCGCGGCAGCCATACCGTATTGGAGCAATCGTCTACGTCTGTAGCTCTGCAAATCTGGGCTTTCTCGGGTTCACTAAACGTACGCAAAGTAGACCACCACAGACACATGATCGATGCAAGCGTTCGCATTGCCGCGTGTCATAGCGATCCTTCTAACCAATCCGCTGGATTTTCAGGAAATGGTGTTGAGTTCATTTACATCAACCATTCTCTATGTTCTGTTTGCGACACCTAATCGGTGATCATGTCGCATTTTGACACCGTGGACCAAATTCCATTCGTGGCAGGCTACAACTGCGACAAACCGAACAAGACAAATAAATCAGGGAGATCGAACGTTGAAAATGAAAACACTAGGTGCTGTTGCCGCATTCGGACTGACTGCAGGCTTTGCAGGAACCGCAATGGCCCAAGAGTGCGGTTCCTTCACGATGGCAGAGTTCAACTGGGCCTCTGCTGAACTTATGGCAAACGTAGACAAAATCATCCTCGAAGAAGGCTACGGCTGCGAAATCGAACTGATTCCGGGCGGGACTACCACCATCTTTGCGTCGATGAACGAAAAAGGTGAGCCGGACATCGCTGGCGAATTGTGGATCAATGCCGTACGCGTTCCGCTGACAACCGCTATGGACGAAGGCCGCCTGCACTCCATCGTTAACGGCCCTATCACCGGTCTTGGCGAAGGTTGGTGGGTTGATCCGAAGTTCAGCGAAGATCATCCGGAAATTACGTCTGTTGAACAGCTTCTCGAACATCCGGAATTCTTCCCCTACACCGAGGATGAATCCCTAGGTGCCTTCATGGGTTGTCCGGCAGGCTGGGGTTGCCAATTGTCGAACGCGAACCTTTTCCGTGCATTTGACATGGAAGAAAAAGGTTGGACCCTCGTTGATCCGGGTTCGGCTGCCGGCCTTGACGGCGCAATCGCAAAAGCTGTTGAGCGTGGAGAGTACTGGTTTGGCTACTACTGGGCTCCGACATCTGTGATCGGCAAATACCATCTGCAGCTTCTGGAATGGGAAACTCCGTGGGGTGGCTCTGAAAACTGGGATAACTGCATTGTGAAGCCGGAGCAGGAATGCCTCGACCCGCAGCCGTCGTCCTACACTGAATCCGAAGTCCACACCGTCATCACCGATAACCTGATGCAACAGGGCGGTATCGCAGTCGACTATCTGTCCAACCGCGTATTCCCGGGTGAAGTCATGAACGCCATGCTGGTTTACATGACCGATAATCAGGCAACTGGTGCAGACGCCGCTTGGCAATTCCTTGAG
>JBNKUW010000003.1:0-45754 GCA_050298835.1 Marivivens sp. | reverse complement strand
GGATTTTCTTTGACGAAGTTACATTCCACTATCCCAGCCGTCGCAATGTGCCCGCCCTCGAAGGCGTAACGCTGGATATCCAACCGGGGGAAACTGTTGCTCTGGTCGGGCCGTCCGGTGCGGGTAAGTCTACGATCATGCAATTGCTGCTGCGGTTCTACGATCCCGAAAGCGGTACGATTTCGCTCGATGGTATCAACCTGCGGGACATGGACCGTGGGGAATTCCGCAAGCAGGTGGCCTTGGTTCCGCAGGATGCGGTGATCTTTGCTGATACGGCGCGGGAAAACATTCGCTTTGGTCGTCCTGACGCGACCGACGCAGAGGTTGAAGAGGCCGCCAAAGCCGCCGCCGCTCATGATTTTCTTTCGGCACTTCCCCAAGGATACGATACCTATGTGGGCGAACGGGGCGTGATGCTGTCGGGCGGTCAGAAACAGCGTATCGCCATTGCACGGGCAATCCTTCGGGATGCACCGATCCTGTTGCTGGACGAAGCGACCAGCGCGCTTGACGCAGAAAGCGAACGTCTGGTGCAGGGTGCCGTGGACGAACTCGCCCGAACCCGCACCACGCTGATTATTGCGCACCGTCTGGCGACAGTGAAAAAGGCCGACCGGATTGTTGTTTTCGATCACGGCCGGATCGTCGCGCAAGGAACGCACAATGCGCTTGTTGCCGAAGGCGGGCTCTATGCGCGTCTGGCGCGGCTCCAGTTCACAGACGGTGTTGCCGCGGAATAAATCTCAAATTTCGCAGCGTCATACTTGCGTACACGGCCCCTAATAACCCATCGTCAGTAAAACTCAGCGCGTGACGCACAAAGGGTAGGGAGGAGCCGGCATGACTTATGCCACGATAGAGGATCGCGATACGATCGTCGCAGAGAAGACTTGGGATGAGCGCAATCAGCCCAAGACCACGTACGAACAGCTTCACCGGACGGCTTCGGCCCACGGTGGACGTCCGGCAGTTTCCTTCCAGATCCTGTCCGATCCGAATTCCAAAAACGAAACGCTAAGCTGGTCGGACTTGCACGATCAAGTTTGCCAGACTGCGAACTTCTTCCGGAAGCTGGGCATCGGTGAAAACGACGTGGTGGCCTATCTGCTGCCGAACTCCACCGAAACGGTCCTGACCTATCTGGGCGGGCAGATCGCAGGGATCGTCAACCCCGTGAACCCGCTTCTGGATGCAGAGCATATCGCGGGCATCCTGCGCGAAACCAACGCCAAGGTTTTGGTAACGCTCAAGGCGTTCCCTAAAGTCGACGTGGCCCAAAAAGCAGCCGAGGCTGTCGCGCTCGCGCCGAACGTCAAAACCGTGGTCGAGGTTGACCTTGTTCGCCATCTTTCAGGTCTGAAGAAACTGATCGTTCCGATGATCCGCCCGAAGCTGGATGTCAAACACGACGCGAAAGTTCTGGACTTCAATAAAGAAGTATCAAAGCAGCATACCTCGCTGGATTTCGAAGACAGCAAAAGCGACCGCGTTGCGGCCCTGTTCCATACCGGCGGAACCACCGGCCTGCCAAAGGTCGTTCAGCATCGGTATTCGGGGATCGTCTACAACTGCTGGCTTGGTGCCCGTCTGCTTTTCAAACCCGAAGACGTGCAAATCTGTCCACTGCCGATGTTCCACGTTTTCGCGACCATCGTGTCCTTGGGGGCGTCGCTCGGCTCTGGTGCGCATTTTGTCATGCCGACACCCGCAGGCTATCGCGGTGAGGGCGTATTCGACAATTTCTGGAAACTGATCGAACGCTACAAAGTGACGTTCATGATCACAGTTCCGACAGCGATTTCCGCTCTCATGCAGCGTCCTGTGAATGCCGACATCTCGTCGCTCAGGCTGGCGTTCTGTGGCTCGGCCCCGTTGCCGGTAGAGCTCTATAAACGGTTCGAACAATCCGCCCGCGTAACTATCTGCGAAGGCTACGGCCTGACCGAGGCGACCTGCCTCGTGTCGATCAACCCGCCCGATGGTGAGAAAAAGATCGGCTCTATCGGGTTCCCGTTCCCGTATACGGACGTCAAAATCTTTGACCACGTGACCCATGAGGAATGCGATGTCGATACCGTGGGCGAAATCTGCGTGTCGAACCCTGGCGTATCGATGGGCCACACCTACACCGAAGTGGCTAAAAACGCGGACCTCTACTACCCCGGTGACAAGAGCGAAACGCAATATCTGCGCACCGGTGACCTTGGCCGCGTTGACAGCGACGGGTATCTCTGGATCACCGGTCGGGCTAAGGATCTGATCATCCGGTCCGGTCACAATATTGATCCGGCTGAGATCGAAGAGGCTCTCGCCGGTCACCCGAAAATCGCCTTTGCCGGTGCGATCGGTCAGCCCGATGCTTACGCAGGTGAACTGCCCTGTGCGTTTGTCGAACTGGTAGACGGAGCAGAAGCAACCGTAGAAGAGCTTATGGCCTACGCCAAAGAACACATCCACGAACGCGCCGCATGGCCCAAGCATATGGAAATCATGCCAGAGCTTCCCAAAACGGCTGTGGGCAAGATTTTCAAACCGGACCTGCGCAAATCCGCGATTACCCGCATCTATAATGAGGCACTGACCAAGGCCAATCTGAACGCTGAAGTCGTTGAAGTGACCGAAAGCAAGAAACTCGGCCTTGTTGCCAAACTACGCAAGACGGGTGAGGTCGATTACGAAGATGTTTCTCACTGTCTGGGTGAATTCGCCAATCCGTGGGAATGGGCGGAAGAGTAAATACCAAAGGCGGCCACTGGCCGCCTTTTTCGTGCTGACTGTCGGGGGCGTTACAATCTGGTTGGAAACCATCGGAGCGTCGCCTTTTTCCGCGCGGTGATCTCCACTTTGCGATAGACTGGTGCAAAACACAGGATACCTCGAAAATGATTACTTTATTCCATTCACCACGTTCCCGTTCGACGCGTGTTCTCTGGCTTCTTGAAGAGCTGGACGCAACTTCAGAGGTGACTGTCGAATTGGTCACGGTCAAACGTGCCGATGGGTCGGGCGGGATCGATCCGAACAACCCGCATCCGGATGGCAAAGTGCCCGCGCTCGATCATGACGGTTCCATAGTGACCGAGTCCGGTGCGATATTCCTTTACCTGACCGACATGTTTCCGAACTCCGGGATGGGCCGCAACATCGGTGACCCGCAACGCGGGGAATACCTGACGTGGTTGCACTACTATGGCGGTGTGATGGAGCCCGTACTCATCATGCATATGTCGCCCATGACGCCTGATAAACTGTTCCACGGTGCTTTCCGTGGTTTTGAAGAAATGACAGAGCGTTTGACGCGGGTGCTTTCGACAAGCGACTACCTGTTGGGGGACAAGTTTTCGGCGGCTGACCTGTTGATCGCAACGCCGTTCATCTGGTTCCCAGCGATGGCGCCAGACACCCAACCGGTCAAAGACTGGCTGGCCCGTTGTTCCCAACGTCCCGGTTTCAAGGCCGCGATGGACGCGGACGCGCGGTATCTGGAAGAAGGCTGAGCCTTCGCTGAACGCAAAAAAGGCGGCCACTGGCCGCCTTTGGTTTTTCAGAAGGGAACGTTTGTTTCTTAGGCGTCTTTTGCAGCGTATGCGCCGCCACCGATCAGCGCTTGAACAACAAGCGTCACAGTCCAGAACGCCGGGAATTCCCAGCCGCCACCTTCGTTCGAGAAGAAGAAACCAGCCGAACCGTGGCCAAAGTAGGCTGCACCAACCATGATGGGAACCAGAGCCAGTGCGACCCAACGGGTATAAACACCAGCGATCAGTGCGATGCCGCCAACAGCTTCGGCAATGATGGTCAGGTAAGCCAGCGCGGCCGGCAGGCCGAGAGAGCCGAAGAAACCGGCGGTGCCAGCGGGGGTGAATACAAAAATCTTCAACCATACGTGGGCAAGGAACATGACGCCCATGGTGACACGAAGGATAAGAGCGGCGTACTCGGCCGAGGTCGCGCGCGACAGCGGGGTGTTTGCAGAAATGGTGGTCATAGGACTCTCCAGTGCTTCGGATTCGATTGGCCATCGGGCCTTGGAGAGAGAAATGAACTACTTTCGGTTCGGTGATAATCCGTCTATTTGGCAATGAATTGCTTCCAAATTGGAAGGAATTATTCCCACGGAGCAGGGTCGAAGAAAGTGGCAAGATAGTCGATCAGAACACGGACCTTGGCCGCGAGATGCCGACCAGGAGGATAGAGGACGTTCACGGGCATCAGCGGCGGAGCAAAATCTTCAAGAATTGGAACCAGCGTTCTGTCGTCAAGCGCCGATGCCGCGATGAAATCCGGTGCATAGGCAACGCCCCGTCCTGTCTTGGCCATTTCCACGCAGGCTTGGGCGCTGGAAAAGGACATGTTCCCCCGAACCGGAACCGTAAGACCATCGCTAAAGATCCAGCGGTAAGGGTCCCGGGCGTGCCTGTCGATGATGCAATCGTGATTGCGCAGGTCTTCGGGGTGGAGCGGGGTTCCCGCACGTCGCAGATACGCTGGCGTTGTGACGGCCACCATTCGGGCCGTGCAAAGTTTGCGGGCGATCAGGCTGCTGTCTGAGGGGCGCCCGACGCGGATGGCCGCGTCGTAGCCTTCGTCCACGAGGCTCACCAAACGATCAGTGAAATCGACCTCAAGCGCGATGTCAGGATACTTTTGCGCAAATCCGGCGAGGGCAGGGGTCAATTGCAGGGAGCCAAAGGTCGTTGGTGCGGTTAGTCTGAGCCGTCCGCGCGGTTTTGCATTCGCATCCGTCATCCACGTCGTCAAGCGCGTCGTATTCGTCCATCAGCGGGCGTAGGCGGTCATAGTATGCCTGACCGACCTCGGTCGGGGACACAGCGCGGGTCGTGCGGTTGAACAACCGTGCGTCCAGTTCGGTTTCCAGACGTGATACCAGCTTGGAGGCCTGACCCGCGCTCGTGTGGAGCCGTTCCGACCCACCAACAAAGCTTCCGGTTTCGAACACCGCGATAAACATACGGTCACAGGCGAGGCGATCCATCAGGCTTCCATTCCGGCAATAGTTTTGGTCAATATCGCCTGATTGCTTCCGTTTTGGAACGGGTATTATGCATGTCGAGGTAGACATGGATTGAGCTGCGCCGCATAAGAGCAGCAAGATTTTCCAAGGAGCTGATCCCATGACCGACATCTGCGCCCTTTGCGGGGCTGCCGACACTACCGAAGTTTCCGTTGCACCGCGCGACGACACCGTGGCCCTGTGTGCAACTTGCGCCGCTGGCGTTTCGGGAGAGATCGAAGATACCCCCCATTGGCAGTGCCTGAACGGTGCGATCTGGTCCGAGGACGCAGCGACCCAAGTTGTCGCCTTCCGCTTGCTCAAGAAATTGGGCGCAGCTTGGGCAAATGACGTGCTGGACGGCGTTTATCTGGACCCCGAGGTGCAAAGCTGGGCCGAAGCCGGGCTTTCGGACGAACCTGATGTTGTTCACAAAGACAGCAACGGCACCGTTCTGCAGGGCGGCGATACCGTTACCCTGATCAAAGACCTTCCGGTCAAGGGCGCGGGTTTCACCGCGAAACGTGGTACGGCAGTCCGTAACATCTCGCTCGTGCCGGATAATGCCGAACACATCGAAGGCCGTGTCGAAGGTCAGCGGATCGTGATCCTGACGCAGTTCGTCAAAAAGAACTGATAGATCAATCACATCCTGCTGAATATTCAGGACAATACGACAGTTATGTCGTGATTTCAGGAAAGCCTGCCGGTGACGGCGGGCTTTTTCTTTAGTACGTGAAATAATGTGTTGCTTCTGCAGGATAATAAGAAAATTCTTTCATCATGAGGCTGGTCCGGACGACACCCAGATGTGAAGGTGTCCCGAGGCGCAAAATTCGCCAGATCATGAGGAGCTGCGATATGGAGTGGTTTTCTAGTACGCGTTTGTTTCGTCTGTGGTCTGTTTTGTCACTTTTCAATCAGGAAAAGATCGTCGGTAATTTCTCCAACATGGGGAAGATGTTTCACCGGATTGATCTTCCGTCCCCCGAACACGTACCAAGCCCGCTTCCGGCGGCATCACAAAGCATGACGCTCCCTGTTGGGGCTGCGGACTGGATCATAGACCGTGACATCACGGCATTGGTGGTTCTTCAACACGGGAAGCTGGTTTTCGAAGATTACTTTCTGGGAACCGGACGCAATGACCGCAGGATTAGCTGGTCGATGGGCAAGAGTTTTCTTGCGACGATTTTCGGCCTGTCTGTTGAGGACGGAAGCATCAGTTCACTGGATGATCCGGTGGTGAAATACGTGCCGTCTTTGGTTGGTTCGGCCTATGAAACGGCGACGATCCGCAATGTGTTGAACATGGCGTCGGGCGTTGATTTCAACGAAGACTATCTGGATTTCTGGTCTGACATCAACAAGATGGGCCGGACGTTGGCATTGGGCGGGTCGCTGGATGTCTTTGCAGCGGCACAGAAAAAACAGATGGCAGAGCCGGGGACGGGGTTCCACTATGTGTCTGTCGATACCCATGTTCTGGGCATGGTCCTGCGCGGGGCGACGGGGCGGGACATACCCGAACTTATCAACGAACGGCTGTTCGTACCGCTCCGGTTGGAGCGTGATCCCTACTATTTGGCTGACGCAAAGGGGAACGCCTTTGTTCTGGGTGGGCTGAACATGACAACACGGGACTATGCGCGTTTCGGGCAGATGGTTTTGCAGAACGGTCATTGGATGGGGCAGCAGGTTATACCGGAAAGCTGGATTGCCCAGATGACTGCGGAAAGCGCACCGCGCGGGGATGACACCGAACGCTACGGGTTCCAGTGGTGGTTGCCCGCGGACCAGACCCCAGGTGAGGTCTATGCCCGTGGCGTCTATGGCCAGTACATCTGGATCGACCGAAACTCTGACGCGGTGGTTGTCGTGAACGCGGCTCACAGGGGGTTCCGTGAAGAGGGCGCACACGAAGAAAACGTAGAGATGATGCGCGCGATTGCGCGGGGGCTCGGTTAGGTCAAAGGGCTGGCGTCGGCTGACGCAGGTCAGCCGGTGCCGGTGCTGAGGAAGTCCACGAGTTTGTCGATATCGAGCGGCTTGGACATCAAGAGGTCTGCGCCAGCAGCCTTAAAACGGTCCATGTCGTTTCCGACCGCCGCTGCCGTCAGGCCGACCATCGCAAAATCGTAACCGCTGTTCTTGAGCTCTCTGATGAGTTCGTCACCTTCCATATGCGGCATGAAAAGGTCCGTGATCAAAAGATCGGGCGGGTCTGCTTTGACGACTTCGAGGGCCGCAACCCCGTTTGATGTGACGACGACCTCTCCGAACATTTTGACCAAGCGGGCTTTGGTCACTTCGGCGACCAAGGCGTTGTCCTCGGCCAAGAGGACAGTCATGTGATTGAAATCGACGTCTTTGTGGACGGGGTCTACGCCGATCTGTTCAGCCGTTGCGATGTCTTCGGGAACCATGATGCGGTAGCTGGCCCCGCGCGTGTTCGGGACATATTCGATCTGTCCGCCCAGTAGCTCAACCGCTGTCTTGGCGATATAGAGCCCGAGGCCGCTGCCGTCTGCCTGAATGCGCGGGTCTTTCCCGCCGCGTTCGAAGGGTTCAAAGAGCCGTTCGACCTGATCCGGCTGAATGCCGATCCCGTCATCCCGTACAGTCCAGATCGACCAGACCTGACCGTCATCGTCCTGTTGTGATTCAAACGAGATTTCGACGTTCCGTCCGTGCGAATGCAGCAGGCCATTCCGGACAAGGTTGCCGATCAACTGCTTCAGGCGGATCTGGTCGCCGATCCGTTTCAAATGCGCGCCGTCGCCAAGTTTGATCTTGATCCGCATCCGGTGCTGATCTGCCTGAGCCTGATAGGTATTGCGGACCGTTTCAGCGAGGTCCGCAGGCAGATACGGCATCTTGATGACCGCTAGGTTCTGTTCGGGATTTACCGCCTGTCGCATGTCGGTCAGAACATTGAGCAACTGGTTGGAGGCTTCCATCATCTTGGGTTTGGCTGATGTGGCATTCTCTGGTTCGAGGTCTTCGATCAGCATTGCCATAACTGACGCGGGCGTTCTGATTTCGTGCGAAATGATCGAGAACATGCGCTTTTGCTTTTCGTCCCGTGCTTCAAGGTCGCTGAGCGCGTGGCGCAGCGCGGTTTCCTTGGCGTGTTCATCACTGATGTCGAGCACGAGGCCATAGGCAATTTCAACACCGCTTTCCGCACGTTGCGACCAAATGTAAATACGGATCATGCAATCGTCCTGATCCGGGCGAATGACCCGCAGCACATATGTGTAGGTTTCGCCAGGCGAAACGGTGCCCATTTCCATCAGCGTCTTTTGTGATTCCGGTGCCATCCGGTCGTAGACGTTCATGATCGGCGCAAAGGTTTGGGTCATCCCCAGCACCCGTCTGGCTGTTTGGTCGAGCTGGATAATACCGGTACGCTGATTGACCATGAAAATCCCCACACCGGCAAAGTCGCGGGCGGCGTCCAAACGAAGAATGGAAGTTTCCGACGTACGTTCGCGGTGGGTCACGTAGCCCCTGTAGGACAAGAAGAACCCCGTCGCGGCCAAAAGCAGGATTGCGTAGTAATCGGTTGCGTTGTCGAGGGGACTCACGGGGATTTGGTCACGAAGGAACGTCCCCGTCATGGTCGAATACAGGCTGGTCCCCAGAGCGATGGACAGGGGCGCAACCGAGGCCGGAACGGCAAGCGCGATGAACAGCGAAACGAGTGCGGCTTCCATTTCACTGTTGACCGTATACCCCCTGAGATGGAGCAGTCCCATGAAGGTAAAGGTCAGAAAGACCGGCAACACATACAGGAGCTCTCGGCGGTTGGGGCGGTGATAGAACACCAGAATGAAGGCAAGAATGACCGTCATCCCGCGGAAAGTCCGCTTGAGCGCCATATGAATGTAGTTTTCGTCATACCCCAGCAGTTGCTGGATGTGTGGAGTGTAGGAATTCATCAGCTTGATGAAAATTCCGACCATGACGACGTTGATGACAACAAAACCGAGCTGCACCGCAAAGGCGAGCATCAGGTCAGCGGCATAGGGGGACAGGCGTCTGCGGAAAAACCGGTTCAAGCGTATTGCGAAAACACCGTTCAGGACGGCTCCGGCGATGTTGATCAGGAAAAACGTATAAACAACCTGAGGAGATTCCCTGAGCAGTTGGTGCCAGCTTTGCTGATCGACCAAGGGTAGGAAAAGCGGCGCGATCAGAGTAAAAATATAGGTGAGCAGGACGACCCAGTAATGCTGTCTCTGATAGATCAGCATTCCGATGATGACGCAGAAGAACGAAATCGACGGCGAATACTGCACGGCAAATTCGTTGGCCCCGAACGAAGAGGCCCCGTAGGACATCAGATATGTCCAGATCAGGATGACGGGCAGGAAGTAGGATAGGAAACTGAACGGATGTCGCCTTGCGTACCGGCGCATCCTGTACAACCGCGATACGGCAAAGCCATCTCTTAGCGGTTCTCCCTTGTCCCCATGGAAAGATGCCCGCCTGACGGATCCCTGCGTCCCAATGTTCGACAAAAAGTCGTTTCCTTTCTTTCGAGAGCGCCGGTCAAAAGCTCCCAACCAAGACCGATTTGTATTTTGAAATGTATCTTCTGTTCCACGTTAGCGTGCAAGACGTGGAAAACAAGCAAGACAAAGGGTAGGGCGACCATGCAGGCCGTGGTTTACCTATTCATGAGGATAAAAGGCGGGCTGCCAAACCGGATAGCGGATATCAGGGTGCTGCTATCAGGGTTGACTTGCCCGACACGGCAATCAGGCTGCGTCTGCCGCCCCCGAACCGCTCGGTTTTGCTTGGAAAACTAAAGAAAATAAGACCCGTCGCGTCGTGTCGCAGCGGTTTTTTGCATGGGGGAGTGCCTAAACTCTACACCCTTCTGGCCGTTAGTAGAGCGAATGTCCGTCTGAACCATCTGTGCGGTTTCAGGCGTTTGCTCAAAAGCGAGGCGCGTAGTGTCAACAACATTTCAGGCTATCTACCTAGGTACCTACTCTGATTTTGATCCCTTCGAAGGGGATTCCACTGCCGAGTATGCAAACACGATCGTCGGTTGGACCTTTGGTAGCTCTGGAGATCCTCTCTATAGTCATGTGCAGACTTGGACACCGGGTAGCTATACTGGCGGTACGTCCAACGCCTACGACAACGACAACTTTTATTCGAACGACACGTTCTACGTTGATGGTGTCCTGCACACGTTTGACTCTGTTATCGTATATAACGCCACGCTGACCTATGCCGACGGGACCCAAGCTACGATCACTATGGTCACGGCGCAGGCGACCAATGGCGATTTCTACATGGTGCCTGCACTGGCTGCGGGTGCGGATGCGGACGCATTGGCCGCGAAAGCGATCACGTCAGTCCATATCGACTCTGTCAACTCAGACAGCGGTGTTTTAAGCGCTGAACGGACGACCGGTGATTTCATCGTTCCAGACGATACTGTCGACGGGACGGCGGGCGCGGATACGATCACCTCGGGCTTTGTCGATGCTGATGGTGATGCGATTGACGGTTGGGACGGGGTCAACGACTACATCAGTGCCGGTGACGGTAATGACAGCATCGATGCCGGGCTCGGGAACGATACCGTTTATGCCGGTACCGGTGATGATTCAGTCATCGGCGGCTACGGGAACGATACGATCTATGGTGAGGCCGGGAATGACATCATCGGTGCATATGGGCCAACCGATAGTGGCGATGATTACATTTCCGGTGGTGATGGCGACGACTCCATAATTGGCGGCGACGGAAACGATACCATTTATGGTGATGCCGGAAATGACGTTTTATCCGGTGGTAAGGGCATCGATACCCTGTACGGTGGCGCGGGCGAAGACCAGTTTACGATCACCGACGACCACGAAACGACCGTCATCTACGGCGGTGAAACCGGCTCTGACTGGGACGCGTTGGTCTTTTCCAACTACATCTCCACATTCGGCGTTTCGGTAACATTTACGGGCGCTGAAACCGGCACCTTCGATTTCATCGGAACGGCAGGAACCGGCACGTTTTCAGAAATCGAAGCCGTCTGGAGCACCAACTACGCCGACACCATCGATGCGTCTGCCAACACCGGCTACGTGCAGATCAGTACCTACGACGGGGATGACACGGTCTATGGTGGTAGCGGCGGAGGCTACATCTGGGGCGGTGCCGGAAACGACTATATCCTTGGTGGCAGCGGGGATATTCATATCGACGGGGACGCCGGAAACGATACGCTGATCGGTGGTGTGGGCAACGATATCATCGACGGTGGCACCGGTACGGACACGCTGACCGGTGGGAGCGGAAACGACACATTTAACTTCGAAGCGGGTGACGGGGCGACCACGATCACCGATTTCGAGATCAACGACTATATCGATCTGTCCCCGTTCTATGACACGATCTTTGAAGTCCGTGCCGACTACAATGACGACGGGATACTGAACCAATCCAACACGCTCGATACCGGCGGGCGGGCGGTGGACTACGGCGACAATACCGCGCTTGGCGGAACGATCACCTTCCAAGGGTTGACCGATGCGTACAGCCTGACCAGTACCAATACGAACACGATTTGTCTGACGACAGGCACGTTGATTGACACCCCGAAAGGGGAAGTTCTGATCGAAGATCTGCAGATCGGGGACGAAGTCATGACGCTTGACCATGGACCGCAGATCGTTCGCTGGATCGGTTTTGATACATTGGAAGAAGACCGGCTGAAGGCCTATCCTGTGACGCGCCCTGTTGTGATCCGCAAAGGCGTGCTGGGCGCGCGGCGTGATCTTGTGGTTTCCCAGCAGCACGGTGTTCTGGCTGATCCCAACGGAACCTACCTGCTGCGTGCAAAGCATCTGTTGGGCGATGCGATGAAGGGCGTTCGGATTGCCAAAGGTAAACGCAAGGTTACTTATGTTCACCTGCTGTTTGATCGCCACGAAGTGATCTATGCCGAAGGCGTCCCAGTAGAAAGCTTTTACCCCGGTCCGATGGCGCTTTCTATGATGGGACAGGACGAAGCGCGGAGCCTGTTCGAATGCCGACCTGCTTTTGCCGGAATTCGCGATGATACCTCTGCGCGTTTGATTTATGGCCCGACTGTCAGGCCGTTTTGCCGGCGGAAGAACGTTGCAAAAATTCTGTCTCAGGATCTTTGCGCTGCGGAATAGCCTAACATGAGTTGACGGCGTTAGCGCTATCTGGGATGCCTGTGCGGACTGGATTACGCGGAGGCTGCAATGACATTTCCTATTTTGGGTACACCGGACTTTGATGGGCACTGGATCGAGGATGCGGTTCATCGCGGTTGGTTGGCTCAGGATGCTACCGCGCAGCTTTCTTTCTTTCGGCAGAGCCTTCGGGCGGATGGTGGCTTTGACGTTCTGAACTATGATGGGACGGCGATAGATGGTCCGCAAGAACTCCATACCACGACGCGGTTGGTGCATTCCTTTGCGTTGGCCAAACAATGGGGAGCAGCGGATTGCGATGACATCATCAGCGCTGGTCTGGCTTTCTTGTGGACCAAGCACCGTGACGCGGACCACGGTGGATACGTCTGGTCTGTTCTGAACGGTGAGGTCGATCGCGGGATCAAGCTCGCCTACGGGCATGTGTTTGTACTGCTGGCGGCGGCAAGCGCCAAGGCGGCCGGTCATGCAGATGCGGACCGTCTGCTTGCCGATGTGGATGCCATCATTGACGAGCATTACTGGGACGAAGACGCAGGTCTCTTGCGTGACGAGTTCAATCGCGATTGGACTCCGTTCTCTGACTATCGTGGCTACAACGCCAATATGCACGGAACAGAGGCATTTCTGGCGGCCTATGAAGCGACGGGGAACGCGAAGTACCTTGAGCGGGCGGGGCGCATCCTTGATTTCTTTACCAAAGAGATCGCACCAGCACATGACTACCGGTTGCCAGAGCACTACACGCTGTCCTGGGAACCTGATCTGGCGTACGCGGGTGATCCGATGTTCCGCCCCAAAGGCACGACGCCCGGTCATTCGTTCGAACTGGGTCGGGTGTTGATCCAATGGTGGGACCTGTCCGGTCGACCCGAAGGGGACCATGTTGTCCGCGCCCGCAAGCTGATCGAAACTGCTCTTGCGGATGCTTGGCAGCCGGATGGCGGCTTTGCCTATACGCTGAACTATGGCGGCGGTGTCCTGACCCGTGACCGGTACTGGTGGCCTGTCACCGAAGCCATCGGTGCGATGGCGACGCTGATTAAGACGGACCCGCAAGATCAGGACGAAGACTGGTATCGCAAGCTGTGGACCGTCGCCGCGCAATTGTTCATCGATCACGAACGCGGTGGCTGGTTCCCCGAACTGGATGACAGCGGTGCGCATGTCGCCCATCAGTTTGCGGGCAAACCGGATATTTACCACGCGCTTCAGGCTGATCTTCTCCCCCTTGCCAACGGGGTGTCCAGACCGATGACGTCCTTCGGTTAGTGTCTGCGGCTTTCGCTACGTGCGATCAGGCTTTCCACGGGCACTTCGAATGCCGGAACGGGGAGGCGGGCGATTGTGTCTGCCTCTTCCGGAGGAACACCGAACATGCGCAGGATTGCCGAGGTGTATTCAAAGATATCAAAGCTTCCTTCGGCCATAATCCGTCGAAGGATCGCCAGTCCGGTTGCTTCGAGAATGTCGATGGCAACCTGTTCGGAGATGTCAATGAAACGCCCCGTCTCTATTCCGGTACGAATGGTTTGCGGGGCAGTCTGACGCATGAGGCTTCCGTCGCCCAGACCGCGGGTGCCCAGTTTTGCCGTAAATTCCAGATAGAGCGGGTAGTTCACCGCGATTGAGACAAAACCGGCAAGGCCATAGGCCATTTGAATGGCCGGATCATCCTCACGCGTGCCGACCTCGGTTACGATGCTGACGATCTCCTGTGCCAATTCGAATTTCGCTGCCTCAAGGAGCTCTTCGATCGACCGGAAGTAATTGTAGAAGCTGCCGCGCGATACGCCCGCTTCGATCACGATGTGGTCGATCACAGTGTCTTCGGGTCCGCGTTCTGCAAAGACCAGAGTGGCCGCTTCGATCAGGCGTTGGCGCATTTGTTCGCGCCGCTTTCGTGCGCTGATCGAACGCCGGTCAATCGGGCTGTTTTTCATCAACGCCATCTTAGGCCTCCTTTGGGGCTTTGACGCCGAAAACAGCACAATAGAGGGCAGGGGCGAAGAGCAGGGTAATCAGCGTACCTGCGATGATCCCGCCCATCATGGCATAGGCCATCGGGCCCCAGAAAATCTGGTGCGAAATCGGGATCAGCGCGAGAGACGCCGCCGCGGCCGTCAACAGGATCGGGCGGGCACGTTGGTCAGAGGCTTCGTAGACGGCATCCCAACGAGATTTGCCCTCTGCGCGCAGATCTTCGATGGCTTGCACAAGAATGATGGAATTCCGGATCAGAATACCGACCAGTGCCAGAACCCCGAGGACGGCAACAAAGCCCATCGGCGCCCCCGATGTAATCATGGCAGCGACCACGCCGATCAAGCCCAACGGTGCCACAGCGAGCACGACGAACATCAGGCGGAAGCTCTGGACCTGAACCATTACGAGGAATAGGAAGATCACGAGCATCAACGGGACGACCGCAATGATCGGGGCCTGGCTTTCCGCGCTGGATTCAACCGGACCGCCTACTTCGACTTTATAGCCTGCGGGAAGCGCTTCGGCGTAGGTGGCGAGCTTGTCCTCAAGGGCCGTAACGATGGTTGCGGGGAGGTCATCGTTCGAGATGGCCGCAACAACGGTAATTGTCGGAACGCGGCCTTCTTGTTTGATAACCGGTGCTTCGGTCGTCCAGTCGAGCGTCGCGATGGTCGCAAGCGGGATCAGCGTCCCGTCTGCGGTCGAGACTTGAAGGTTTTCCAGCGCGCTGAGAGAGGACCGGTCTTCTTCGGACCCACGGGCCACAACATCAATGAGAGAGTTGCCATCGCGGAGTTGCGTGACTGTCGCCCCTTCGTAGAGCGAAGACAGGATGTTGGCGACATCCGATTGGGTCAGTCCCAACTGACGCAACCGCGTTTGGTCAAGGTTCAGCTGCACCACGCGCGACGGTTCGTTCCAGTCGAGGCTGATAAGTTCCAGTCGATCGTCGCTGGAGATGACAGAGGCCAGTCTGCGCGCTTCATCCCGCAGGACATCATAGTCGGGGCCTGACACGCGATACTGCACGGGCTTACCAGCCGGCGGTCCCAAAGAGATGGAATTGGGGAAGAATTCAACGCCGACGCGGTTTGCCGAATACTCTATGATTGCGTCCGAAAGACGATCACGCGTCGCTGTCCCGTCGGTCTGGATCACGATTTGCGCGGTTGACGGTGAAGACGGCGGGCTGCTCAGGGTCAGCACAAAACGCGGTGCACCTTCGCCAATGTAGGACGTCCAGTATTCGATGCCTTCCTGTTCGCTCAGGAAGTCTTCGAAAAGGCGGACCTCCTGATTGGTGGCCTCAAAACTGACGTTCTGGCGCATGGTCACATCAACAAGAACCTCCGGACGATCACCGGCAGGAAAGAACTGCTGTTCCACGAACTGCATGCCAACAACAGAGAGGACAAACGCACCGAGCGTCACGGCAATCGTGGTCCATTTCCAGCGCATCGCCCAACGCAGCACATTCCGGAATGTACGGCGGAGAAGGCTAGCTTTGATCTCGTGATGCTTCATCTTGGAGGGCAAAAAGGTGGAACCGAGGACCGGCGCAAAGAGCACGGCGACGACCCAGCTCAACACCAGTGAAATCGCGATCACCCAGAACAGGGAGTTGGTGTATTCCCCCGCCTGCGATCCGTTCAGGCCAATCGGAATAAAGCCCGCTGTTGTAATCAGCGTCCCCGTAAGCATCGGGAATGCGATGGACGTCCACGCATAGGAGGCGGCCTTGCTCCGGCTTTCGCCGAGTTCCAAACGGGAGATCATCGTTTCAATGGCGATCATCGCGTCATCGACCAAAAGACCTAGTGCGATGATGAGTGCACCAAGTGAAATCCGCTGCAGCGTAATTCCCATCGCTTCGAGGATCATGAAGGTAAGCGCGAGCACGAGCGGGATCGACAGGGTCACAACAAGACCGGCGCGAACCCCCAACGACACAAAGCTGACCGCAAGAACGATGAGAACCGCTTCGATCAAGGCTCTGACAAAGTGGTTGATGGACTCTTCGACCACCTTGGGCTGGTCGGCCACGAGATGAACGTCAATCCCGATGGGCAGGCGGGCTTGCTCTTCTTCCATCAGGGCTTTGAGTTCTTCACCGAAATCGAGGATGTTCTGCGCTTCGCGCATGCCGATGGTCAGGCCGATGGCCTCTTGACCGTTGTAGCGGAACAGAGACGATGGCGGGTCGTCATAGCCAGAGGTCACATCGGCCACGTCGGCAAGGGTAAAGAATTTACCACCGGAACGGAGGGGCGCGTTGGCAAGCTCTTCGGCGTTGTCGAATTGACCGGACACCCTGATCTGGATGCGTTCCTGATCGGTATGGACGGTGCCCGAGGGGACAATCTGGTTTTGCGCAGCAAGAGTGTTCAAAACGGTTTGCGCATCAAGCCCAAGCGCGGCCAGACGGGAGTGCGAGAATTCGATATAGACCGCGCGATCACGGGTCCCTATCAGGTCAACCTTACCAGCGGCTTCAATCAACTGAACGTCGTCTGCGATGTCCTCCACATAGGATTTGACCTCTTCCGGCGTGAAACCATCCCAAGTAAAGGCATAAACGTTGCCGAAAACGTCCCCAAAATTGTCATTGAAAACAAAGCCGTGGAATTCTGCGGGGAATTCGCCACGTATGTCGGACATCATCGCGCGGACACGGGTCCATGCCTGATCGATATCTGCCCCGCGAACGGAATCAAGAAGGTCCACATAGACAATCGCACGACCGGGATACGTGACCGAGCGCGTGCTATCCAGAGCATCAAGTTCTTCGAGTTTACGTTCGATCCGGTCGGTGACTTGGGTCAACGTTTCTTCCGCCGTCGCACCGGGCATAATGCCGGTGACGACCATCGTGCGGATCGTGAAAGAGGGGTCCTCTTCCCGACCGAGGTTATTGTAGGAGAAAAATCCTGCGACGGTCGCAAGGATCATCAGGAACCAGACAAAGGATCTGTGGCGCAGCGCCCAATCCGAGAGATTGAAACCATTCATTGGATGCGGTCTCCGACTTTCTGGCCTTCTTCAAGAGCATGAACGCCACGGGTGATAATTTCGTCGCCTGTTTGTGCGCCGCCGGTAATAACAACGCGTCCGTCGATTTCGGCACCGACATCAACAGGGGTAAAATGGACGCTACGGTCGGACGGATCGACGACCCACACGCCAAACTGGTCATCCTGTGTGAACAGGGCAGAAAGCGGCAGTGTGGCAAAGTTGACGGAGGCTTCGAACGGCGTGGCCGTAACCAGTGCGCCGATCCGATAATCCGTAGGCGGATCAATGAGCGAGAGGTGAAGCCGGCGTGTGTCCAAGCGACCTTCTGTAACCGGATCAACCAGCCGCAAAGTGGCCGTCACCGGCGCGATGTCTTTGGAATGGTGCTGGATGCTAAAGCTCAGGTTTGGGGGCATCAGGTCATAGATTGCGGTGGGGACGTCGATGATCGCGTCGAGGCCCGAGAAATCCGAGAGCGTCAGGATCGGCATTCCCGCTGAGATCGTAGTTCCTGCGTCAACGTTCATTGACAGAACGATCCCGTCATAGGGAGCGAGGAGCTGACTATAGCGCGCGGCCTCTTGGGCTTGCCTGAGAGTGGCCTCCGCGCTTTCCAACTGTGCTGCCGCCGCATCTGCATTGGCCTGAACGGCTTCCAATTGTGCTTCGGAATAGACGCCGCGGTCGTTCAATTCGACAGCGCGGTCTTTTTGACGCGAGGCAAGGTCATCAACGGCCTGTGCAGAGGCGACCGCAGCCTCTGCTGCGCGCAGGTCTTGTTGTAGGGTGATCTGGTCGAGTTCCGCGAGGAGATCCCCTTGGCTGACGCGATCACCGGTTTCCACCAGCATTTGCGCAACGCGCCCGTTTGTCCGGAAAGCCAGAGCCGTTTCGGTGCGCGGATCAATCAGACCGGTAAAGGCGCGGTGACTGGCAACGTCAGCCGCCACGATTTCCGACACAACAGGCCGCGATTGGGTTTCGGCGATCGCGGGGCTGGCGGCGAAAACGAGGGCCACGAGAAGACGTTTCATTGTGCGGTCTCCATTTTGATTTCACGGCCGTCGTAAAGGACATGTGACCCCGATCCGACGACAAGATCCCCTGCGTGAATACCGTCACTGATGTCGATTTCCCCTTCGCGGTAACCGCTGATGGTGATTTGACGAAGGGAGACGGTCGATGTCGCGGGATCGATGATCCAGACTGACGGTCCGTTGGCCGATGCGACAAGCGACGTTGCGGGGAGGCTGATCGACGGGGCAACCTCAAGATCGACGCGGCCTTCAACAAGAGAGCCAATAGACAGATCGGCCCCATGGGGAAGGTTGGCCTTGAGTTCGACCGTACCGGCGAGCGAAACAACAGGCGATATTTCGGAAATGACAGCCGTTTGGCGCGCGCCACCGTCGATTGGCTCTACAGTGATCGGAAGACCGACCACCTGATCCAAATTGGCAAAATCAGGAACATAAAAAACCACGTTGAGCTGATTGTCGGTGGCAAGTTCGACGACCGTTGTGCCTGCGCCCACGATCTCTCCGGCATCGACATTGCGGTCGGTGACAATCAGATCCTCAACAGCGCGAAGGACCGTATCATCAAGCGCTTGCTGGGCCTTCGCCAACTGGGTTTCGGCTTGGCGCTGGGCGGATTGTGCCGTGAGGAAGTTTTCCACTGCAAGGTCATAGTCCGCTTGGGTCGCCGTTCCTCTTTCCAGTGATGCTTCGGTCCGGTCGCGGGACTGTTGTGCCTGACGAAGACGGGATTGCGCTGCGGCGAGTGTCGCTTGGGCCGCATCAAGCTGGGCACGATTTGTTGTGTCCTCAAGACGCGCGATTTCGCTACCTGTGGCCACATGGTCCCCGACATCAACCAGAATGTCAGTGATCATCCCGCCCGTGCGAAACGATGCGGGGTAGCTGTTCTCAGCCTCAACAACTCCAATCAGGGTCCGTTCACGAACAGTGGGAGAGGCCTGTGCCTCAATCACTTCGACCAACAAAGGCGGTTCGGCCATTGCTGGAAAAGTGAATGCGCCCAAGAGGGCGGCAAGGAGAAGGGATCGATGCATAGCGGAATCACCGTCGTTTAGGCTGTGGGTTCAGGCTGGATAGTAGATGAATGACAAAAGTGTCAACATTAAACTAAACAGATTGGTTCACATTTTTTGGGCACTGGTAAACAATTGCAAACTATGCGAAAAAATTTCGCAAAACGAAGACGGAGTGGCCGCGTGCTTGAAAAGATCAGATCGCTTTATGAAGGGGACAGTGCTGTTGCGCACAAGTTCCGTTACGGGGTTCTGGCCTTTGACATACTGACGGTCTGTTTTGTCATTGTGACCTCCTTCTATCCTCACACCCCTCAGGTCGAGGCATTCGATCTGGTGTTCGGTGCGCTGATTTTACTGGATTTTGTCATTCGCCTTTGGCTCGAAGCGGATCGCGGGCGTGTGTTCCTGAGGCTCGCCACATGGGCGGACGTGGTCGCAATGCTGTCTTTCCTTGCGCCTATCGCGGGTGAGGGGCTCGGGTTTTTGCGGGTGTTGCGGACGCTGCGTTTGCTGCGGACCTACCATTTGCTGTCGCGCTTACGTATGGACTTTAAATTCTTTCGGGAAAACGAAGATATCGTTCTCGCCTCGATCAACCTTGGTGTTTTTCTCTTTGTGATGACCGGTTTGATCTATGCGTCTCAGGTAAACGTAAACCCGGAAATCAAGAACTACGCTGATGCCTTGTATTTCACGGTCACAACGCTGACGACGACAGGTTTCGGAGATATCACGCTCACAGGACCCTTTGGACGGATGCTGTCCGTCGGGGTGATGATCTTTGGTGTAACGCTGTTCTTGCGTCTGTTGCAGGTACTGTTCCGCCCCACCAAGGTGCGTTCGGAATGCACGCGTTGCGGGCTGGTCCTGCATGATGCCGATGCCGTTCACTGCAAGCATTGCGGAAAGATCATTCACATCAAAACCGAAGGTGACGTCTGATCCGCTTGCGGCAAGCTTTTGTTCGTGGTTCGGTTGGTTAACCCTGAACCGGAGGCCCCATGCGTTTTTTCACAGCTACTGACGGAACACGTATCGCATATCGCGACGAAGGAACGGGCGTGCCCGTTGTCGCCCTTGCCGGTCTGACACGGGACGGCCGTGATTTCGATTATTGGGCCAACCACATGCCCGCCGATGTCCGGTTGATCCGTATCGACAGTCGCGGGCGCGGGCAGTCGGAGTGGAGCGGAGCCGCAACCTATACCGTACCGCAAGAGGCGGCTGATGTTCTGGCACTGCTGGACCATCTGGGTCTGGACAAGGTTGCGGTGCTGGGGACGTCACGGGGCGGTATCATCGGGATGGGGCTGGCCGCATTTGCCAAGGACCGTCTGCTGGGTGTGTGCCTCAATGACGTAGGGCCGGTGCTAGAAGCCGAAGGTCTGGACCGGATCAAAAACTACATCGGTGTAGAACCGACGGTCCAAACCCTTCAGGACGCAGCGGAACGCCTGCCTGCGGCTCATCCGGATTTTGAAGGCGTTTCAGAATTCCGCTGGGGCGAGGAGGCTGTCCGACACTTTGTCGATAAAGGGGATCATTTGGGGCTCACCTACGATCCTGCGCTGCGCACGTCCTTTCTTGAGGCGATGGAGGGACCGGCTGTTGATCTCTGGCCGTGGTTCGACGCTTGCGAGGGGCTTCCTTTGGCGCTGCTCCGCGGAGCGAATTCCGACCTGTTGTCAAAAGCCTCGGCTGCGGACATGCGGCTACGGCGCCCTGACATGGTGTTTGCCGAGGTTCCGGGGCGCGGACACATTCCGTTCCTTGATGAACCGGAGTCTGTTGCGGCGATCAACGATTGGCTTGATCTGATCCGTGCAAAGATCGCCTAACGGGCGACGCTTACCGCTTTGAGAACCGCGTGCACCTGCTGGCCTGCCTCAAGCCCGAGCGTTTGAACAGACCGGCGGGTGATGCGCGACAGGATTACGGCACTGCCGATATCCAACTGTACCAACGCCCCCGGACCGGACCCGATGCGAATGGATTTGATCCGCGCGGGAAGCACGTTGAGCGCTGAAATCCCCTCGGGCCGCTGGGTGGTGATCATCACATCCTGGGCGGCGATGCGCAGTCGCACAGTATCCCCGACGTCGCGGCCACAACGGGGAATGGTAAGTGTGCATCGACCAAGAGATAGTTCGCTCAGCCCGTCGGTTGTGTGGGCCGAAACGCGGGCTTCGAGCATTGCGCCCGCTTCCCGAACACCCAGCGGGGTGACGTCAGGATCGGCAAGAACGTCGCTTGCACTGCCCACACGCGCCACCTGACCGTCTTGCATCACAACAACTGTCGTGGCGAGCCGCGCAACTTCGGATGCGGAGTGGCTGACATATAGGATTGGAATATCCGTCGTGTCCCGAAGGCGTTCGAAATAGGGCAGGATGTCTTCTTTGCGGGCATCGTCAAGCGCGGCCAGCGGTTCATCGGCAAGGATAAGATCCGGTGCGGACAACAGGGCGCGCCCAATGGCGACGCGGCTTTTTTCGCCACCCGACAGACGTGCCGGACGCCGGTTGAGCAGGTCACCCAAGCCAAGCATTTCCACAACGGGGCCCATCGGGACTTTGGTGGGGGCGTACCTTTGTCCGTAGGTCAGGTTTTGGTGGACGGACAGATGCGGGAACAAACGCCCGTCCTGAAACACATAGCCGATCCGGCGTTTGTGCGGAGGAAGCCAGACACCTGCACTGCTGTCCTGAAGGACGTGACCATTGACCGCCACGCGTCCCTGATCCGCACGAAGCAGGCCCGCAACGGCGTTGATCACGCTGGTTTTTCCAGAGCCTGAACGGCCAAAAAGAACAGTTAGTCCGGCGGGGGCCTCAAAACTGGCATTGAGGGCAAAGTCCCCTTGGGAATGCGTGAGTGACACCGATACCGTCATTGTCCGGCCACCCGTTTTGCAATGCGTTTCGATACGACCTCGGACAAGAGCAGCGCGCCCATTGCGACGATCACAGCGACGGTGACCAACCGCAAGGCGGAGGATTCACCGCCCGGAACTTGCAGGAAGGCATAGATCGCGGATGGCAGGGTTTGCGTTTGACCGGGGATGTTGGAAACGAAAGTAATCGTGGCGCCGAATTCTCCCATCGCCTTTGCAAAGGCGAGGATTGCACCGGCAAGGATACCAGGCAGGATCAAGGGTAGGGTCACTGTCGAAAACACCGCCAAGCGCGACGCCCCGAGCGTTGCTGCCGCTTCTTCGAGCTTCGGGTCAACTGCTTCGAGGGACAAGCGGATCGCGCGCACCATCAGGGGAAACCCCATGACAGCAGCGGCAAGTGCAGCGCCGGTCCAGCGAAATGCGAATGTAATCCCGAACGTATGTTCCAAAAATGCACCCACCGGCGCTGTTCGACCGAAGGTGAGAAGCAAAAGATAGCCGGTGGCAACGGGTGGCAGCACCAAGGGCAGGTGCACCAGACCGTTCAAAACCTGCTTTCCGGGAAAGTCCCAACGGGCCAGCGCGTAAGCCGTAACCATGCCGAGCGGTAAGCTCCAGATGATCGCCCAGAACGCCACGCGTAAGGACAGTAGAACCGCCTGCCATTCATCCGGAGAAAGCCAGTCCACCATCTACTCCAGCACCTCAAACCCGTTTGCAGCAAAGACTTGTGCAGAGGCAGAAGACGCGAGCGCTGTGTAGAACCCTCTCCCCGTTTCTGAAAGCAGCGCAGCAGGGTAGCGGATCGGCTGATGGCTCTCTTCCGGAAAACCAGCAACGACGCTTACACCGTCGTCAGCCTTTGCGTCACTGGCGTAGACAATTCCGAACGGGGCTTCGCCCAAGGATACCAACGATAGGGCCGCGCGGACGTTATCGGTTTGGGCAACTTGCGGAGAAACCTGATCCCAAAGGCCCAAGTGGTCCAAGGCTGATTTGCCGTATTGTCCGGCCGGAACCGCGTTGACCAGCGCCATCGCGAGCCGACTGTCACCCAAAGCATTGGGGAGGGTGGCCAGATCGATTGGAGGTTCATCTCCGTGAGCGATCAGAACCAAACGATTGCCGAGCATGTCCCGTTGTTCCAGAACAAGCCCGTCATCAGCGACAACCTGCATCCAGTCGGTGTTGGCCGAGATGAAAACGTCCGCAGGTGCCCCGCGCCGGATTTGTTGGGCAAGCGCGCCTGAACCCGCATAGGAAATCCGCACGGTATCACCTGTGCGCGTTTCAAATTCGGTCGCTATTTCGTCCAGAGCAGTCTTCAAACTGGCGGCCGCAAATACGGTCACATCCTCTGCCCAAGCGGGCAAAGCACAGAGCGCAAGAGCAGCGGCAAACGGTTTGAACATGATCTCTCCTATCTTCCGTGACTATTGCGAAGCAACGGAGGAGGGGCAAGCGCGATCAATGGCTTGGCAGGCATTGCTAGCGGAAAAGCGGCTCTAGAGGGTCATAAAGCGGGGCGTCGTCATCCTGCCACGCGACCGCAGCGAGGCTGTCGGGTTTGACCTGAAGCTGCCCCATCTCTGTGCGTGTCACCCAACGGCGGTGACTGACGACACCTTCGGGGTCCGTCCATTCACCGAACGGGTCACCGGACATGATCTTGCAACGGAAGTAGATATCGACCTGATGAAACGGCCCTTTGGGGTCGTGAAATTCGTTGACCAGACAAATCTCACCAACCTTCACGATCAGGCCGGTTTCTTCGTAAACCTCTCGGGATACGTTGGCGGGTAGGCTCTGATGGGCTTCTGCACCGCCTCCGGGCGCGCACCACAGGTGGTTGCGGTTTCGCCAAGCATTCACCAGCAAAAGCTTGTCTTCGCGCATTATGATCGCACGTGTCGATAGACGGATGGGTCGCAGCATTTGTTCAGAGTGGACTGTGACGCAAGGTCAGACAAGCGGTAATATGTGAACGTCACATTTAATGATTATCTATTGGATATGAAAACGCTCCTTGCCTCTTTGTTATTGCTAAGTCCGATAGCCGCGCACGCGGATTGTGTTGTTCTGCTTCACGGGTTGGCGCGGTCTCCTGCGTCGTTGGTCGTGATGCAGACGACCTTTGAGGCTGAGGGGTATACGGTGATCAACCGTGGATATCCTTCGACCCAGAAACCGATCGAAGAATTGGTCGGCGATATTACAGACGACGTTGCGAGCTGTGGCGACGAACGGGTCAACTTTGTGACCCATTCGATGGGGGGCATCCTTGTGCGCGCGTGGCTCGCAGATCATCGCCCCGAAAACATGGGCCGCGTGGTGATGCTGGCCCCGCCGAACCAAGGTGCCGAACTCGTTGAAGTTTTCGGGGACTGGTTGCCGTTCGAGTGGATCAACGGACCTGCGGGGATGCAATTGGGGACCGGCGCAGAGGATTTACCGATGGCGCTTGGCCCTGCGGATTATGACCTTGGCATCATTGCGGGGGATCAGAGCGTCAACCCGGTATTCTCTTCACAGATCGAAGGAGCGGATGACGGGAAGGTTTCGGTCGCCTCGACGCGGCTTGACGGAATGTCGGATCATATCATCCTGCCGGTAACCCACACCTACATGATGAACAACGCGCTGGTGATCGCGGAAGTGAGCCATTTCCTGAAGGAAGGCTCGTTCTTTCGCGAAGCACCAATATTAGGCGACAATTTCGCCAGCCGTGAACCTGCGGGTTAAGCCGCAGGTCCGATAACCGTGTTGACGTGACCCATTTTCCGACCCGGTTTGGCGTCAGCCTTGCCATAGAGGTGGATGGCCGCGCCGGTTTTGGCGATTTCGGGGATGCGGTCGATGTCATCACCGATGAGGTTTTCCATCACCACGTTCGAATGACGGCTCCCGTCGCCCAAGGGCCAGCCCGCAACGGCGCGGATGTGCTGTTCGAACTGGTCGATGGCGCAGCCATTCTGGGTCCAGTGACCGGAGTTGTGCACACGCGGGGCGATTTCATTGACGATCAGGTCTTTGGGCGTGACGAACAGCTCAACTCCCATCACACCGACATAGTCCAAAGCGTTCAGGATTTTTCCGGCAAGAAGCATGGCGTCTGCCTGCTGCATCCCCGTCAGATTTGCCGGAACCGTGGTGGTGTCGAGGATGCCGTCCTTGTGGACGTTTTCACCGGGATCATAACAGCAAACCTCACCGGTGGTGCCGCGGGCTGCGATGATCGACACTTCATGCGTGAAGTCAATGAACCCTTCGAGGATCGAAGGCGCCCCAGCCATGTCTGCCAGCGCTTGTTCCGCATCCTCAGGAGATTTCAGGCGGGCTTGCCCCTTACCATCGTAGCCGAAACGGCGGGTTTTCAGGATCGACGGGGTTCCGATTTCTTCAATCGCCTCGGCCAGATCCTGGAAATCGTCAACAGCGGCGAAAGGCGCGGTGTTCAAGCCCAGATCATTCAGAAATGCCTTTTCCACCAGACGGTCCTGCGACACGGCCAGTGCTTTGCGGTTCGGACGGATCGGACGCACGGTTTCAAGCATATCCAACGCTTCGGTCGGGATGTTTTCGAATTCGTAGGTAATCACGTCAACGGAGGCTGCAAAATCGGCGAGCGCTTCGGCGTCGTCATAGGGGGCCGTTGTCACGCGGTCAGCCACATGACCTGCGGGCGGGTTTGCACCGGGTTCAAAGATATGGGTCTTGAACCCCAGACGGGAGGCCGCAACAGACAGCATCCGGCCAAGTTGACCGCCGCCGAGGATACCAATTGTAGAACCAAGGGGAAGCATATCACTCATCGACGGGCTCATCGGGAATAGAAGCAGAAAGGGCTTCACGCCACGCATCCAGCCGTTCGGCCAGTGCGGCGTCTTGCAGGGCGAGGATGCCAGCGGCCATCAGACCGGCGTTCGATGCACCGGCTGCGCCGATTGCCATGGTGGCAACGGGGAAACCCTTGGGCATTTGCACGATAGAGTAGAGGCTATCCACGCCCGACAATGCGCGGGTTTGAACCGGAACGCCGATCACTGGAACGCGGGTTTTCGATGCCATCATTCCGGGCAGGTGGGCGGCACCACCGGCGCCTGCGATAATCACCTGAAGCCCGCGGCCCGCGGCCTCTTTGCCGTAGGTCCACAGACGGTCCGGCGTTCGGTGGGCGCTGACGATTTTCTTTTCGTAAGAAATCCCCAGCTCTTCGAGGATATCGGCGGCAAGTTTCATCGTCGGCCAGTCCGACTGGCTGCCCATGATGATTCCGACTTGGGGTGTGGTCATGGCGTTGTCCCGCTTGAAATAGGAAGCGGCACTATAGCGAGGACATATTCAGGTGCAATCGCGCAGAATGGTTCAGGCGATGATATCGGGCAGAATCCGGTCTTCGAGAGCGGCAATCTTGTCCTTTAGGCCCAGTTTCTGCTTTTTCAGGCGACGCAGAGTCAGCATATCGGCCGATGCACGTTCCTGAAGGGCATGGATGGCCTCATCCAGGTCACGGTGCTCACGCTTGAGCACTTCGAGTTCGACTCGAAGTACCTCAATCTGTTCCATCCTGGCGGTTTTATTCATTGTTTTTCTCGAGAAGCCCGCAATGCATTCACAGAATACGCTCTTTCCTCGGTTTCGCATAGCCCTTGCAGCGCGCTGAATGAAGCCCCATATTCTAAAGAGTGGTTGCCGCTAACGGGACCATGTTTGACGGTCGCTTTGATAAGGACGTGTCTTATGACGAAATTGACTTTGGGGACGCACCCCTTTCTTCTGGGGTTCGAACAACTGGAACGGTTGGTCGAAC
Source organism: Marivivens sp. (assembly GCA_050298835.1). Classification (GTDB taxonomy): domain Bacteria; phylum Pseudomonadota; class Alphaproteobacteria; order Rhodobacterales; family Rhodobacteraceae; genus Marivivens. The sequence continues at coordinate 18,775 of JBNKUW010000003.1, read as the reverse complement.
GGACGGCGAAATCCGGAAACGACGGATACCCGCCCTATAACATCGAACAAACATCCGAACGGTCCTACCGGATCACGCTCGCAGTCGCAGGATTTGCAGAGTCCGATCTTGCGATCACCGTTGAGGACAGCAGCCTAGTCATTCGTGGTCGCCAGATGGACGACAGCGAAGGACGCGTGTTCCTGCATCGCGGTATCGCGGCACGGCAATTCCAGCGGTCCTTTGTTCTGGCTGACGGCGTAGAGGTCGGCGAAGCGGTGATGGAAAACGGTTTATTGCACGTGGACCTAACACGAAAGCTGCCAGAGACCGTTGTTCAAACTATCCAGATCAAAAGGAGTGAGAAAGTATGAATACCCAATTCGACTTCGAGGACGATGCAGAACGGATCGTCTACGTAAAGCCGGTCGCGGTTGCTGATCTCCCCGAAGATGTGCGCGCGCAGGCGGGCGACCGGACGGAACTTTTCGCGGTTCATAGTTCTGACGGTGAACAGATCGCCTTGGTTGCAGATCGGCATTTGGCCTTTGTTCTGGCCCGACAGAACCAGCTAACACCTGTAGCGGTCCACTAATTCCCCGTTAGATCCAAGTGAAACAGGCGTCCGTTCAGGGCGCCTTTTTCGTTGGAAGTCCGCTGGAAATTGGGGCAGAGTCACATTCGAAAATTCTAATGCCAATGGAGGTTCCCGTGGCTCTTCCCGAAAAATATTCACGCGCGCAGATCACTCTGCACTGGGTGATCTTGCTTCTGCTCATTGTGAGCTATGTTTCCAGTGAATCTATTTCTCATGCTTATCATGATTTCGTGCGCAACGGCGTGGCTGAAGTGTCTCTCGCGGTGCGTGCACATGTGATCGTTGGTATTGTGATCGGAGTGCTGGCAGTCCTGCGCATCTGGCTCAGGGTTTCGCGTCCGGCGCCAGAAGAACTGGGCGAAGGTATCCAGCTCCTTGTTGCGAAACTGGTGAAGCTTGGTCTCTACATCGCGATGGTGCTTTTGCCGGTAACCGGAGCGCTCACATGGTTCGGCGGTGTCGGCGCGACAGCAGAGGTTCACGAAATCATCTTTAACCTCGGTATGGCTGCTCTGATCCTTCACGTCGCTGCAGCCCTGCTGCACCAGTTTGTCATCAAAGATAATTTGATGGCACGGATGCGGTAATTCGTTCGGAAATGTCCGATCCTACAACGCTCCGGCCAATTGGCCGGAGCGTTTTTTTGTGGGGCTACGTCAAGAAACAGCGCATTTTTCTCTTAAACTTCGGGTATATTTGGCCGGTTTAGACCTCCAGATAGATGGATTTTATCGTCATCGACGGCACATAAATCGGGTAAGCCGAAGCACTCTTGCTTCGGGAAAGAATGGGTCGAAACACGGCTCATGAGGTTCGAGAGCTGACAGATGACCAAGCAGGTTGGTTACTTCGGAATTGCGGAGGTCGGGGACCTTCACGCTCTCGTCATGAACGGACTATTGGTGGTCATCGGCCTGCACGTCGCAGCCGAAATTTCCAGCAATATGTCCTCCAGGATGGCCTGTTGAGGCGGCTGCGATATCCCGCGTAGCCCAGACAGGTCCAAGACGCCGGCCCATCCCCAACCACCCACACTAGGCCGGCGTCTTATTCTTTTGCGGTGATTGCTTTGGTGTCGCACGGCAGCCAAACAACACAAAAAAGCCCCGACCGATTTGGTCGGGGCTTCTGATTGCTTAGGTGTCGAGGTGGCTTAGCTTGCCCATTTGCCCGAAATCAGGCCCATAGCTTCGAGCTTCAGCAGAACCTGGTGAGCGCAGTTGTCGACGTCGACGTTTTCGGTCTCAACAACGAGCTCGGCATTGGTCGGGGCCTCGTAGGGGTCCGAAATACCGGTGAACTCTTTGATCTTGCCTTCACGGGCCAGTTTATAGAGCCCTTTGCGGTCACGGCGTTCACATTCCTCAATCGACGTTGCGACGTGGATTTCGACGAAGGCACCGTATGCTTCGATGTCCTCACGAACAGCGCGGCGGGTCGCGGTGTAGGGGGCAATCGGAGCACAGATGGCGATACCGCCGTTTTTGGTGATTTCCGAAGCAACATACCCGATGCGGCGGATGTTGAGGTCGCGGTGCTCTTTCGAGAAGCCCAGTTCGCTCGACAGGTTTTTCCGGACGATGTCACCGTCAAGCAGCGTAACCGGACGGCCACCCATTTCCATCAGTTTGACCATAAGCGCGTTGGCAATGGTCGATTTGCCCGAACCGGAGAAACCGGTGAAGAATACGGTGAAACCCTGCTTTGAGCGCGGCGGCTTTGTGCGGCGGAGTTCGTTCACAACTTCGGGGAAGGAGAACCATTCGGGAATTTCGAGTCCTTCAGCCAGACGGCGGCGAAGTTCGGTGCCAGAAATGTTCAGGATGGTGACGTTGTCGCGATCCGCAATTTCGTCATTCGGTTCGTATTGGGCGCGTTCCTGAACGTAGACCATGTGTTTGAAATCAACCATGGTGATGCCGATTTCGTCTTCGTGTTCACGGAACAGATCCTGAGCGTCATAAGGACCGTAGAAATCCTCACCAGCCGAGTTTTTGCCCGGTCCAGCGTGGTCACGACCAACGATGAAGTGGGTGCAGCCGTGGTTTTTGCGGATCAGGCCGTGCCAGACAGCCTCACGCGGGCCAGCCATGCGCATGGCAAGGTTCAGCAGTGACATGGTGGTCGTGGCCTGCGGATATTTATCAAGCACAGCCTCGTAGCAGCGCACACGGGTAAAGTGGTCAACGTCACCCGGTTTGGTCATGCCAACAACGGGATGGATCAAAAGGTTGGCCTGTGCTTCGCGTGCAGCGCGGAAGGTGAGTTCCTGGTGTGCACGGTGCAGCGGGTTGCGGGTCTGGAACGCAACGACCTTGCGCCAGCCCATCTTGCGGAAGTAGGCGCGCAGTTCGTTCGGCGTGTCACGGCGACCGCGGAAATCGTAGTGAACCGGCTGTTGGATACCGGTGATCGGACCACCGAGGTAAATTTTGCCAGCCTGATGGTGCAGGTAGTTCACGGCCGGATGGGCGATGTCATCAGCGCCGAATACCTTTTCGGCTTCGCGCGATTTGTTCTGTTCCCATTTGTCGGTGACGGTCATGGTGGCAAGGATGACGCCTTCTTGATCGCGCAGGGCGATATCCTGACCCAGTTCGACGCTTTCGGCAAAGCCTTCGCTCACGTCCAGTGTGATCGGCATCGGCCAGAGCGCGCCATCAGCCAGACGCATGTTTTCGACGACCCCGTTGTAGTCCTCTTCGCTCATGAAACCTTTGAGAGGGTTGAAGCCGCCGTTCATAAGCAGCTCTAGGTCACAAATCTGTCGCGGGGACAGGTCGTGCGACGTCAGGTCTGCGGCTTCGATTTTGAGCTTTTGAGCGGACTCGTAAGAAACATAGAGCTCGGGAATAGGGGCGAGGTTCATGGACATTTTGTTTTTCCGGCTTTGAATTTGGCCACGGGGGTATGGGGCGACCTAGACCCCGTAAAGGTGCCAATTCAAGTAAAAAGGCCCCAAATACGTCGAAAAGGGATGGAGTGCTGCATTTCTTGTATGGATTGGAACAAAGTGGTGAATGCTGATGCCGCATTGCAGCGATTGTTCATACTTTGGAGACGACACGTGACATCCGTTCGCCTGATGCTTTGTTCAAGTGGCGTTAGAGGGGTTTTGCTGCGCCTATCGGACGAATTATCTTTTCGAAATCCGAAAGCAGAACAAGGTGAGTGAGGTCCGGACGGGAGCGGGACGAATAGAGGATCGCCTGTGCGCCGTTCGCTCGTGCTTTGTCAGAAAACGCCCATGTAGGGGCAGGGGAACCGTTTGCGCGAATGTCCTGCCAGACGACTGAAATTTCGGGGCGCCCTCTTAGATCGGCAACGCGGTCTACAGAAACCTCTAAAGGCCAGATGACACGCGGGGACGGATGCTCCGAAAGATAACGGCGGATGGCGACCTTGGTCCCCTCCGCCGTCAAAGAACAATAGATGGCCTGTTGGCCGTCGTGGTGAAACCGCCCCTCGGGCGATGTGACGGGTAGCCTCGGGTCGGTATCGGGCAGAGTTGCCCGATACACGGTCCCCGAGAACGGGATCATTCTTGCGCTGCCAGCCAATGTTCGGCGTCGAGCGCCGCCATACATCCCATACCAGCCGACGTGACAGCCTGACGGTATTTGTCGTCGGTCAGGTCGCCTGCTGCGAACACACCGGGGATGGAGGTTTCGGTCGAGCCGCCCTTAACTTTTACGTAGCCGCCAGAGTGCAGTTCGAGCTGATCCTTGACCAATTCGCTGGCCGGAGCGTGGCCGATCGCGATGAATACGCCCTTGGCCGGAACCTCTGTGATGTCGCCGGTTTTGACGTTCTTCGCCCGCACGCCAGTGACGCCTTTGGGATCGCCTTCACCAACGACCTCTTCCAGTTGGTGATCCCAGAGCACTTCGATCTTGGGGTGTTTGAGCAGACGTTCCTGCATAACCTTTTCCGCCCGCAGTTCATCACGGCGGTGAATCAGCGTCACTTTGGTGGCAAAATTGGTGAGGAAGAGCGCTTCTTCTACAGCGGTGTTGCCGCCGCCGACCACGACGATTTCCATGCCACGATAGAAGAAACCGTCGCAGGTCGCGCAGGCCGAAACACCAAACCCCTTGTAGGCTTCCTCGCTCGGCAGACCGAGCCATTTGGCACGCGCGCCGGTTGCCAGGATCACCGCGTCTGCTGTGTAGGTCGTGCCGCTGTCGCCTTTGGCGACAAACGGACGTTGTTGCAGGTCGAGTTCCGAAATCAGATCCATGACGATATCACAGCCCATTTCGCGGGCGTGTTCTTCCATATTCATCATGAGCTGCGGGCCTTGGATGGCTTTTTCACCGGGCCAGTTTTCAACATCGGTTGTTGTGGTCAACTGACCGCCGGGTTCCATACCCTGAACAAGAATGGGCTCCAGCATGGCGCGGCTTGCGTAGACGCCAGCGGTGTAGCCAGCGGGGCCGGAGCCAATGACCAGAACTTTGGTGTGACGGGTGTCGGACATATCAGCCTCTTTTCAATACGAGTTGCCCCCGATATAGCCACGCGATCCGCCAACGAAAAGGGGGCGGATCAGTAAAAACATTAAGAAAATAAGATGTAATCGCGCAAGCAATGATCTTGCGCACTTTTGAAATATTGTTGCGCACTCACTTCTTTAGTCGTAAGGTCTGCGCAACATTCTTTTGGGGATAACAATGCCGGGCAGTAAACTCGATGACATCGACCGTATGATCCTTGCTGAGTTGCAGGCGGACGGTCGTATGACAAACGTCGAACTGGCAAAACGGGTAGGTATTTCGGCCCCCCCGTGTCTCCGCCGTGTTCGTACGCTCGAAGAGCAGGGGTTCATCACCGGCTACCACGCCGAAGTTGATAGCCGCGAACTGGGTTTCGAGGTTCAGGTCTTTGCGATGGTTGGCCTGCACAATCAAGCAGAGTCCGATCTTTCCACATTTGAAGAGAAGTGCCGGAACTGGCCGCTCGTTCGCGAGTGTCACATGCTCAACGGTGAGGTCGATTTCATTCTGAAATGTGTGGCCCCCGATTTGAGAAGCTTTCAGAGCTTCCTGACCGGAGAGCTTTTGACCGCTGAAAACGTCGCGCACGTTAAAACTTCGCTCGTCATCCGCTGTGCGAAGGACGAGCCGGGTGTTCCCTTTGATGTGCTTGAAGAGCGGCTTGCCCGCGACGCCTGATCAGGCGGCGCTAAACATCTCTAGTTCGGCCAGATTCAGCCGCGGCTGACACTTCATCCCGAAATCACCAAGATCCCGCAGATGCGGGAAAAGCGACATGAAAGATCCGAGCATTTCCCCCCGAAGCGGGAATTTGTGGAGCGAACCGGGGTGGTAGCTTTCCACCTCTAACCCGCCAGCGCAGAGTCGTTCGTGTTGCGCAAATCCCAAGTGGAAAACCTCAACAGCTTGCATCGGTGTGATCTCAACCACGCTATTTCCGTCAACGAAATCTCTGAGCGGAACAAAGGCACCTTCGTAGCCCAGATGAGCTTTGATCCCGGCGGTCTTGTGGAACAGGCGTGCATTGGGGCCAAGGACAACGTCAAACGCCGGCCGTTGCCAACCGAATGCTTCGGTTGAAACCCGTAGCAGGGTTGCGGTTTCGCTCACTGAACCGGGAACAACCATCATGGAGCCCTTCCAGCGTAGCGTCCGGTAGGAGCCGCTAGCCGTACGGATGCGATGCCCTGGGAGGAGATCCTCAACCGCAACAGGGCCTTGTTCGGTCTGGAACACCAATCCGCGTGCAAAGGCAGAGAATGCCTCTTCGAACAATGGATGGGCAGGGGCGATTTTCTGGAAATCTTCGATTTCGCCGCGAGAGGTTAGATGGGCGACTTCGTATTTGCGCATAAGAGGCTGGCTGCGCTGAAGTCGCCCTTCTTTCCGAGCGATCCGGTCCTGAGAAACCGGGGTAGTATTCCGAGCGCCGGATGTCACGGCTGCGGGAGGCATCTGCATGGTTCACCTTACGGTTAACCGTCCGTCGGCCCCCACCGACAACATCAGGTCGCTTCACTTGAGGCGAATGTGACAGATTGTGGCAGCCCGTGTCAAAGATTTGCTTTTATTGTCCCACCCACGAGGACAAAGCGGGGGGTGAAACAGGTCTTTGTTCAACCCTGCGGAGACAATCGACGCGGTTTGCACGTCAGGCGCGCCGCGAATCGGCAAAGAAAAAGGCGGCCCAAAGGCCGCCCAGTATTCCGGGGATCGGAAGTGAATGCATGTCTAGGCGGCGTTCGCCTCTGCCTTTGCTTCGGTGGCAAGGCGGGCGATGAGCGCTTTGCGTGTGGCTCCGCGTTCCCATGGCATGCGGGTCTCAAAGCTTTCGGTTTCTTTGATGACGTTCTTCAGCCAACGGTTGGTTTTCATTGCGGTGCCCTCACTCAATTCTATGCCCGTGTCTTCGGGATTGAAGGCAGTCTCACATCACCTCGGGGCATCAGTTGGGCGACATTGTGCAACCAAACAGTGTGTGCCGGTTTTTTCGTTGGAACGAAGGCGGAAATTGTAGGGTGTTGAAAACCAACGGAAATCTTAGAAGTGTCGACAATCCCGCCGATAGAGCAGGGATTGTTTCCAGCCAATTGTGGCAGAACCGCCCGATTCAGATCACGATAGCCGAGATCAAACGGCCATAATCTGCTTCTTTCCGGTGGGTGGTCCGGCGGAAGCTGTAGAATCGCGCGGGATCGCAGTAGGTGCAATGGCGGGTCCATTCCGCAGTCCCAACACCCGCTTCGCGCAGACGGTACAGCCCGAAGGCCGGCAGATCGAACATGTATTTATCCGGTGACTGTCCGTTTACAAAGAACCGCGAGAACTCTCTGTCTTCGTCCAGAAAGGTTTCAAAGAATTCCTGACCGACTTCATAAGCGCGCTGGCTAATGGTCGGGCCAACGATTGCGGTGATATTTTCGCGGGTCGCACCCAGCGCAACCATCGCTGCGACGGTTTCCTCAAGCACACCAGCAAGCGCACCTTTCCAACCGGCATGTGCAGCTCCGACTACTCCGGCTGTGGTATCGGCGAACAGTACCGGTTGGCAGTCAGCCGTCAGAACCGAAATAGCGAGCCCGGGTGTTGCTGTGACCATAGCATCCGCATTCGGGCGCGGCGTTTCGGCATCGGTGACAGTGACGACATCATTGGAATGAACCTGATAGACCCCCAACAGTTTGTCACTCGCAACGCCCATTGCATCGGCAACACGGGCACGGTTGATCTGAACAGCCTCGCTTTGATCGCTGCTGCCACCGCCGCAGTTCAGGCCCTCGAACACACCGGAAGAGGCGCCTCCCTTGCGGGTAAAGAACCCGTGTTTGAAAGGGGCAAGTCCGTCGTGGGTAACGATTTCGAGTGTCATGATTCCAAACCGGGTGGTGGCGGGCAGGTAGCAGGCGTGATGCCGATTACCTTAAAGAGGTCACCCATTTCTGCAGGGTGGGTCAAGCGTCTATGTGCAGCTATATGGTTTTCGAGCGCTTCACCGGTCAGTTTGGTGGCAAGCGTCTGCGCACGCGCGGTGATGCCCAACCGCTCCAGAAAAACACCCTGTGGTGTCACGCGGCTGTATTTGGCGGGAGAGGCCGCTTTGGCGATTGCTTCGAAATCTACATGGGTTGTCAGGTCCGCGCTCCCCGGATTGTCCAGTGGATCGACCGGTTCGTGACCGCGTAGCGCTTGCAACGTATCGCCCAGCGACCGCCAATCGCCATAATCGATAAAGAGCGCTGCGCCACCATGACGACCAATCCGGTCGGAAACTTCGGAAATAATCGCAGGCAAGGCTGGGCAAACTTCGACCAGATCACCGTCCTTCGTGTCCTCCAGACGGTGGTCCAACTGCGGAATTTGCGCCTCATCCGACAGTCCGAATGCCAGTTCGCCCTGCGCTAATCCGATCATCCGCTCTCGCCAACCATTGTCGGAACGTACGAATTGCCGAACGGGCAGGGCATCAAGGAATTCGTTGGCAATCAGGAATAACGGTGCATCGGGGAGGTCTGCGACACGTGTATATGTCTGCACCACTGGCAGACGTGCCGCTTGTTCCTTTGCCAGCACAGGAGAGGCTTCTACCAGATGTAAATCCAGCGCATCATGGAAACCGGGAACCCCCTTGGTTGCCCGAAGGACATCTTCCATCAGGGTGCCACGACCCGGACCGAGTTCGGCCAGAATCCCTTTGGGTTGTCCCTGATCCATCCAAGCCTGAGCAAGGCAAAGGCCGATCATTTCGCCGAACATCTGGCTGATTTCCGGCGCGGTGACAAAATCGCCTTTGGCACCGAACGGATCGCGGGTCGCGTAGTAGCCGAACTGCGGATGCATCAGTGCGTCGGTCATATAGTCAGAGAGCGTGATTGGCCCCGTGGTCATGATCCGCCGTTTGAGGATTTCAAGCAGGTCGGTCATTTCAGGGCTTTCCGGATCAGCCATACCCCGATGATCACCATCGGTAGAGACAGGAGTTGTCCCATGGTCAGTCCGTAGCCGTTCATCTGAAAAGCAAGACCCAAGGGGTTGTCAGGCGTCTGGAACTGGGCGTCGGGTTGGCGGACAAATTCAACGATAAAACGGGATATGCCATATCCGAGGAAGAACACTCCCGTCACCATCCACGGGCGCTTCAGGGCGTTCTTGCGCAGGATCAGGAACCAGATCACAACAGCGAGGAGCACGCCTTCGAGTGCCGCCTCATAAAGCTGCGATGGATGGCGGGCACAGACGGGCAACAGACAGTTTTGCGCCGCAGCTCCTGGAAATACCACGCCCCAAGGAACATCGGTCACGCGCCCCCAAAGCTCTGCGTTCACAAAGTTGGCTATCCGCCCAAAGAGGAGCCCCGTCGGTGCCGCCAGCGCCATCGCATCGGCTACTGAACCGAGAGGTAATTGCTGACGTCGCGAATACAGGTAAGTGGCGGCCATAACGCCCAAGAATCCACCATGGAAAGACATGCCCCCCTGCCAAACCTGCAGGATTTCAAGCGGGTGTTCGGAATAATAGCCAAAGCGGTAGAACAGCACATAGCCTAACCGGCCGCCAAGGATGATTCCCAGAATAAGCCATGTCGCCAGATCTTCGAGCTGTTTGGCATCCAGCGGGGGCGTGTTGGCCGGCCACATCTGCGGCCGTGCGAGCATTCGTTTGATCAGCCACCATCCCAGAACGATGCCGGCTATATAAGCCAATGCATACCAGCGGAGCGCAAAATCATGGCCAAAAAGAGAGATCGAAAAGACCTCGGGTGACAGGTTCGGAAAAGCGAGTGCTGCAAACATGGTCAGAGGTGTGCTGCGGGGATTGCGCAGAGTCAACCGTCCTTGGGGTTGCCCCGCCAGACGGCTACCCCCATATAGAGGACAACCTTGACCGGAGACTGACAATGCAGACCCGCAACAAAATTCTTGATGATGTATCGCAACTGATGACCAACGCTATGGGCGTGGCGCAAGGCGCAAAAGACGAAGCCCAGAACGCCATGAAGTCCATGCTGGATCGCTGGCTTGCAGATCGCGACTTTGTGACTCGCGAAGAATTTGATGCTGTTCGCGCAATGGCCCAAAAAGCCCGCGAAGAAAACGAAGCTCTCAAGGCACGTTTGGACGCGCTGGAAAGCAAATAAGGTGAAAGAGCGCTGCCCGAAAAGGCGGCGCTTTCGACATCGAGGCATCATGCCAACACATTCTCCCCAACCAGCGTTGCGATATTTTAGAAACGCATTCGTGGTCACGGCTATCGGCTTGTGCCTGTCTGCGGTGTTGGGATGGACGATTTCGGGTACTCTGGGCGGAACACTGAACGTTTTGTTCATCACCGTCGTTCTGTCCGTTCTCGAAATCTCGTTGTCTTTCGACAACGCAATCGTAAACGCCAACAAACTTCGCCACATGACCGAGGTTTGGCAGAGGCGTTTTCTGACATGGGGTATCCTGATCGCAGTTTTCGGGATGCGGATCATTTTTCCTTTGGCGGTCGTCTCCATCGCTGCCCGGATCGGACCATGGGATGCGCTTGAGCTCGCGTGGTCACGACCGGATCAATATGCGCACATCATGGAAGGCGCCCGCGTGCCGATCAGCGCCTTTGGCGGGACGTTTCTTTTGATGGTCGCGCTGTCCTATTTCTTTGACCCTGATAAAGAAGTGCACTGGTTGCCGAGGGTCGAGCAACTGATGTCCCGAATGGCTGGCGCCAAATTGCTGGCAGTGACGATTGTGATTGCGATTGTCACTTTGGTATCGAACCTCTTTTCCCCTGCCAAAGGCGACGTTTTCCTGCAATCCGCTATCTGGGGACTTCTGACGTTTCTGACTGTGGATGTCTTGGGGGATTACTTCGAACGTCCACAGGCCGTCGCACATGTCGCGAAAGGTGGTTTGGCGGCGTTCCTTTACCTCGAGGTGCTGGATGCTTCGTTCAGTTTCGACGGCGTTATCGGGGCTTTTGCACTGACGCAGAACTTGTTCATCATTGCGATCGGTCTGGGGATCGGCGCGATGTATGTGCGGTCCATGACCATCATGTTGGTCGAGAAAGGGACGCTCAGCGAATACTGTTATCTTGAAAACGGGGCGTTCTGGTCGATCCTTGTACTGGCGATTGTGATGTTCGCACAGGTCGAATTCGAAATTCCCGAAGCGCTCACCGGTTTGGTTGGTGCAGCGCTTATCGGTGCAGCCTTTTTCGGCTCTGTCAGGGCAAAGCACCATGACGCCTGACCGTGAAATTGATGCCATCGGACTGTTGTGCCCTTTGCCGGTGCTCAAGGCCCGCAAGGTTCTCTCAGAGATGGCAGCAGGTCAGATTTTGAAAATCACAGCGTCGGACGCAATGGCCCAGATCGACATGCCGCTGTTTTGCCGTGAGGCAGGGCACGATTTTATTCGTATGGACGATGTGGACGGCGGGCAGGCCTATCTGATCCGTCACGGCTAGTTGGACAGGTCTTCGGGCGTGTTGAAATTCCGGAAAACGTCTCCGTCAAACCGGACTTCTTGCGCGCCAATGGATTTCGCCCATCCCATTAACCGCCTGTTCCCGTCTTCAAGATAGCGCCGTAGGTCGGAGGCCAGAGACACCGGCCAGACGCCGACTGTCGGATGGCTACGCCACTCGCCGTTTTGATAGGACGACGCAAAAGCGGGTCCGTCGCCGAGCCGGTCTAGCAAATCCGATGGATAATTGAGTGTGTCGCCAGCGACGACCAGAACCGAAGTGTGACCGTGATCCGCGGCCCACTCCATTGCGGTCAGAATACCGGAAAGCGGCCCGCAATCGGGAACACTATCGGGAACCACAGGAAGCCCGAACGGGTCAAAGCGCTGCGGGTCGCCATTGGCATTTACCGCAACGATCTGGCTGATGTGACGGATGTCATCCAAAATCCAGTCGATCAGGGCGCGCCCTTTCCGCAGCAACAACGGTTTGTCACCGCCACCCATGCGGGTCGCTTTCCCACCTGCCAGAATCATCACCGGAATTTGCTTCATTCGTCTACTTTCCTTTCCCCTGACACGCTGGCATCCTGCGCCGAAGTAGACAAGGGAACTCCATGCTCGGATACGTGATTGCAACAAAAGAGACGACAGCAAATCCGACCTTGGCCGAGGTTGCACGGATTCTACAGAGCGAAGGTGTGACCATTGCCGGTGCCTGTCAGATCAACGAAGACCCGCAAGACGGCTCTCCGTACCATATGGATTTGCACATGATCCCTTCGGGGCAGGTGGTTCGTATCAGCCAGAGCCTTGGTCCGTTGTCTTCGGGATGTCGGTTGGACGGTGCAGCACTTGAAGAGGCCGTCGGGCTTGTTCAGACCTCTTTGGAGGGGGCGACGCTTTTGATTGCGAACAAGTTCGGAAAACAAGAAGCCGAAGGACGCGGGTTCCGCCCGCTCATCGGCGAAGCCTTGGCAGCGGGTATTCCGGTTTTATTAGCTGTGCGGGATGAAACCCTGTGCACATTCGAAACCTTCACGGAAGGTGTCGGGGAAGAGCTTCCCAACGACACCGCCACGGTTTTGCAATGGGTCCGTCAGGTGATGAAAGAGGCCGCGTAAGGGGCGCTGCCCCTCTGGCCTAGCGGCCATTCACCCCGGAGTATTTTGAAAGCAAAGAAGGAGGCGGCCTATTTGCGGGCCGCTTTTTCCGCAATGCCGGATTGGTGGGCCCGTTTGTCGAGCTCTGCTTCGATATCTGCGAGCGTCACGTCGCGCGCGGCACACATGACAAGCAGGTGATAAAGGCTGTCGGCAGCCTCAGAGATCAGCTTCTCGCGGTCGCCTTTGACGGCTTCGATGATCGCCTCAACAGCTTCTTCACCGAATTTTTCGGCGCATTTTTCCGGACCCTTGGCAAAAAGTTTCGCAGTCCACGAGCTTTCGGGATCGGCGGATTTGCGGGATTGGATCGTCTGGTCGAGATCGTAGAGGGACATCAGAGCCTCACTGGGATGCCGGCGGCGGCCATGTGGGCCTTGGCTTCGCCGATGGTGTAGGTACCGAAGTGGAAGATAGAGGCGGCCAGCACGGCGCTTGCGCCGCCTTTGGTCACACCTTCGACGAGGTGGTCGAGGGTGCCAACACCGCCCGAGGCGATGACGGGGATGTCCACAGCGTCGGAGATCGCTTTGGTCAGGGGCAGGTTGAAGCCCGCCTTGGTCCCGTCGCGGTCCATCGAGGTGAGGAGGATTTCACCGGCACCTTTTTCGGCGGCGGTGCGGGCAAAGTCCACGGCGTCGATGCCGGTAGGTTTGCGGCCCCCGTGGGTAAAGATTTCCCAGCGGCCCGGTTCCACGGTTTTCGCATCAATTGCGCAGACGATACACTGGCTGCCAAATCGCATCGCAGCATCGGTCAGCACGTTCGGATCAGCCACGGCAGCGGAGTTGAACGAGACCTTATCCGCGCCAGCGAGCAGCAGGTTGCGCACGTCCTCGTGCGTTCGGACGCCACCACCGACGGTGAGCGGCATAAAGCAGGCCTCTGCCGTGCGGGTGACCAGATCAAACATCGTGCCACGGTTTTCGTGGGTGGCATGAATGTCGAGGAAACAGAGTTCGTCGGCACCAGCGGCGTCATAGGCCTTAGCAGCCTCGACCGGATCGCCAGCGTCGATCAGATCGACGAAATTCACGCCTTTGACCACGCGGCCATCGGCGACATCGAGACAGGGGATGATACGGGTCTTGAGCATGGGTGTTCCTTAGCCGTGCGCGGGGCGCGGGACAAGTTGTCCTTTGACAGGCCTTGTGAAAAGCTGCCGCAAATCAGGGAGGAATCGATGAGCTTTGCGATCTATCCGAGTCTTCGGGACAAAGTGGTTTTCATCACCGGCGGCGCGTCGGGGATCGGGGCCGAAATGGTGCGTGCCTTTGCGGATCAGGGTGCGCTGGTCGGGTTTATCGACCGCGACGAAGAGGCTGCTTATGCGCTGATGGACGAGATCGACGGGGATGTCGGTTTTGTTGCGGCGGACCTGACGGATATCGACGCGCTGCGCGGGGCTTTTGCCGCGCTGGAGAGCGAAATCGGACCGGCGGATGTTCTGGTAAACAACGCGGCGCGGGACGACCGGCATGGATGGCGTGACGTGACACCCGAATACTGGGACGAGCGGCAGGCGACAAATCTGCGGCATATGTTCTTTGCCATTCAGGCGGTGGCCGAGGGGATGATTGCCAAGGGCGAAGGATCGATCATCAACATGGGATCGAGCAGCTGGTGGGAAGCGGGCGGTGGTATGCCGTCTTATACAACCGCCAAGGCGGCAGTTCACGGATTGACCAGAAGCATGGCGCGGGATCTGGGTCCGCACCGGATCAGGGTGAATACCGTTGTGCCGGGCTGGATCATGACCGAGCGGCAAAAGGAGCTTTGGGTGACACCGGAGGCCGTCGAGGAGCGTCGCAAGAAACAGTGTCTGCCGGATCTGATTGATCCGGTCTATGTGGTGCGGATGGTTTTGTTTCTTGCCTCGGACGATGCGGCGATGTGCACCGCCAACAACTATATGGTCGAGGCGGGGTCTATCTGAGGTGTCGGGACCGCCTCCGGCGGGAGTATTTTGGGAAAGATGAAGGGGATCAGCCCTTCATCACCTTGAGCGCGTCGGCGAGGTCGATGGCACCGTCATAGAGGGCGCGACCGGAGATGGCGCCGTTCAGGGGCGCACCGCAGTTTTTCAGATTGCGCAGATCATCGAGCGAGGAGACGCCGCCCGAGGCGATGACGGGGATCGAAACCGCGTTGGCAAGCTCTGCGGTGGCGTCGACGTTTGGGCCTTGCATCGCGCCGTCGCGGTTGATGTCAGTGTAGATGATTGCCGAGACGCCGGCGTCCTCGTAGGATTTGGCGAGGTCGATGACATTCACATCGGTTTCTTCGGCCCAGCCTTTGGTGGCGACTTTACCGTTGCGGGCGTCGATTCCGACGGCAACGTGACCGGCAAAGGTTTTGCACGCCTCGCGGACGAGGTCGGGATTTTCGACGGCGATGGTGCCAAGGATGACACGGGACAACCCTTTGTCCAGCCAACGTTCAATGGTAGCCATATCGCGGATTCCACCACCAAGCTGGGCGGGAACCTTGCACTGTTTTAGGATCTCTTCGACCGGTGCGGCGTTGACCGGCTCTCCGGCGAAAGCACCGTTCAGGTCCACAAGGTGAAGCCACTCGCAGCCTGCATTGACGAACTCAAGTGCCTGAGCCGCGGGGTTTTCGTTGAACACGGTAGCTTGATCCATCTCACCCTTAAACAGGCGAACGGCGTTGCCGTCTTTGAGGTCAATCGCAGGGTAGAGGATCATCGATGTAGTCCTTATGGCTGTTTGCGGTTCTTATGCACGACATCCGGTGAAATGCAACGTAGGGGCAGTGGACCCAACGTAAGACTTGCACGGAATCGCTCTAGTAGAGCAGGCTCTGACCAGAACAAGGGAGGTTCATATGAAGAAATTTGCACTAGCCGTGGCGTTAGTCTTTGGTGTTGCAGGTATGGCTGCTGCAGATCCGATCGAAGGAATGTGGCGTACTGCACCTGACGATAACGGAAATACCGGTTTAATCGATGTGACCACCTGCGGTGACATGTTCTGTGGAACACTGGTCAAGGCATTTGATTCCAGCGGCGCAGAGATTGCCAGCGACAACATCGGACGTCAGTTGATTTGGGACACGGTTTCGGATGGCGACGGAGGTTATCGCGGGAAGGTCTATTCGCCGGACCGTGACAAGACCTATACTTCGCGTCTTGTCCTTACCGGTGACAGCCTTTCGGTTTCAGGTTGCGTCATCGGCATCTGCCGCGAAGGTGGCGTTTGGAGTCGCCAGTGATCTGACGAAATCCTCGGGATTGGAAAAAGGGGCGCAATGAGCGCCCCTTTGTTTTCTTATGCGGTAGTCTTCATTCGGTTGATCATGAGATCGACTTCGGGAACCTCATCCAACGGGATCTCATCCGAAACTTCTGCAAGCGCGTAGTCGAGCGCGCGGACGTCCGGATGTTTCCTGGCGCGAGCAGAGGTATTGTCGGCCCACTCGAGCAGCTCAATTAGCATTTCCCGATCTGTCCAGTGTTGGGCGGATCTATCGGTCACGTAGCCAAGCCGCTTGAAAATTGGCAGGCGGCTTTGCGAGAGTTCTTTCAAGCGGGTACGCATACCCGGTCGGGCCCGATAGGCCGCGATTTCTAGATGTTCCATTGATTTCCTCCCGGTGCGGCGATCTTAGCACCAAAAGGGATTCGCTGGAACCGCATGGGCTGCGGACGCAGCATATAGGCGGAAATCAGGGCTTCCAGCGTAGGAAGTTAGCGATGAGCCGCAGTCCGGTTTCCTGAGACTTCTCAGGGTGAAACTGGGTGCCGATCACGTTGTCTCGGCCAACGATGGCGGTGATGTCACCGGCATAGTCAACATGAGCGAGCCTTTGGGTAGGGTCCGTGACCTTCATTTGGAAGGAGTGCACGAAATAGGCGTGATCGCCTGTCGCGATTCCGTCCAGCACGGGGTGCGGATTGTCGATCACCAGATCGTTCCAGCCCATGTGCGGCACCTTGAGGGTCGGATCGGCAGGATCGATTTTCACGATTTCCCCACCGATCCAGTCGAAACCGGCGGTTTCTTCATATTCGTGCCCCACAGTGGCGAGCATCTGCATGCCCACACAGATGCCGAGGAAGGGTTTACCCTTTTGTTCGACAGCTTCCACGATCGCGTCTGCCAGACCGTCCATATCGCCCAGAGCCTTACGGCACGCCGGAAACGCACCGTCACCGGGGAGAACGATCCGGTCGGCTTTGGCCACAACGTCTGGTTCGGAGGTGACAACAACAGTCCCCTGTCCGGCCTCGTGGGCCATCCGTTCAAACGCCTTTTGGGCGGAGTGCAGATTACCGCTGTCGTAATCGACCAGAGCGATCAGGCTCATAGCGCACCTTTGGTGGACGGAAGGCTACCCGCCATACGCGGATCAGTTTCCACCGCCATGCGGAGCGCCTTGGCTACAGCCTTGAACGCGGCTTCCGCGATGTGGTGGCTGTTGATCCCGTGGACCAGATCGACGTGCAGGGTAATTCCGCCGTGCAGGCTGAGCGCTTGGAAAAACTCGCGGACCAACTCTGTGTCGAATGTACCGATCTTTGAGGCGGTAAAGCCCACGTTCCAGACAAGGTAGGACCGTCCCGACAGATCGAGCGCAGCACGCACCTGCGTGTCGTCCATCGCAAGCGCGAAGTGGCCGTAACGGTTGATGCCCTTTTTGTCACCCAACGCTTTGACCAGTGCCTGACCGATTGCGATACCGGTGTCCTCAACGGTGTGGTGATCGTCGATGTGGTAGTCACCCTTGGCGCGGATGTTCATGTCGATCAGCGAGTGGCGCGACAGTTGGTCCAGCATGTGGTCAAAGAACCCCACGCCGGTCTGGTTGTCGTATTGTCCTGTGCCGTCGAGGTTCAATTCGACCTCGATCGAGGTTTCGGCAGTTTGTCGCGTGATCGTTGCGGTGCGCATGGGACCTCCGTGGTTTTCAAGGGGCTTATACGGCGGGGTAAGGGGCAGGCCAAGCGCTGAAAAACAAAAGGACGCCCTTAGGCGTCCCTGTGTGTCCTTTGGAGCGGGCGATGAGATTCGAACTCACGACATCAACCTTGGCAAGGTTGCGCTCTACCCCTGAGCTACGCCCGCATTCCGAAAGGCTATCTGAAACTGGAGCGGGCGATGAGATTCGAACTCACGACATCAACCTTGGCAAGGTTGCGCTCTACCCCTGAGCTACGCCCGCTTCCGTTTCGGTGCGCGTGAGATATGAAATGCAGCGGTGGGCTGCAAGTGGAAAAATCGCTAATTGCGATATTTTTCTATACCGGTTCACCGAAAGACCTGATGGCAAAGAAAAAAAGGCGGGCCTGAAAAGACCCGCCTTCTGGTTCTGTAGTCATCGTTATTCGAATTCGATCAACAAATCCTTGGCGTCGATTTGGCTACCGGCTGACACATGGATCGCTTTGATCGTTGCATTGCGATCAGCGTGGATGCCGGTTTCCATCTTCATCGCTTCGATAGTGAGAAGCAGATCGCCTTCTTTCACGTCCTGTCCTGCTGCAACAGCCGTGGTTGCGACGACACCGGGCATCGGGGCGCCGATGTGGTTGGGGTTGCCAGCTTCTGCTTTGGGGCGGGCGACGGTTGTGGCAACGGCGGCACGGTTGGCCACCCGAATGGCGCGCGGTTGGCCGTTGAGTTCAAAGAACACTTTGACCTGACCGTTTTCATCCATTTCGCCGACAGTCTGCAGGCGGATTTCGAGCGTTTTACCCGGATCGATTTCCGCGCTGATTTCGTCACCCGGTTCCATTCCGTAGAAGAACGTTTTTGTCGGAAGGGTGCGAACCGGACCATAAAGGCGATGGCGGCCCATGTAGTCGAGGAAGACCTTGGGATACATCAGGTAGCCGTTGAGGTCTTCGCTATCGACCTCTTTCCCTTCGAGCTGGTTGACCAGATCGGCGCGAACCTCTTCCAGATCAACCGGCTTGAGGTGTTTGCCCGGACGGCTGGTAAACGGCTTTTCGCCCTTCATGACCTTGGTCTGGATGTCCTTGGGCCAGCCACCCGGCGGTTGGCCGAGGCTGCCGCGCATCATATCCACGACCGAGTCGGGGAAAACCACGTCGGTTTTCGGGTCCATGAC
>JBNKUW010000002.1:0-46270 GCA_050298835.1 Marivivens sp. | reverse complement strand
GCGTCCAGGGCAAACTCGTTTTGAGCGTGATGGCGAGGGCGTGCCGTGAGCTTGACATAGCCCCGCTTTTTCAACTCACGCCCAACTGTCGTTTCATCAAGAGAAACCTCAAATTCCTCATGAAGCCACTGCACAAGATCGCTTAACCGCCAGCGGACAACCCCATGGATCGCAGGGATCGGGCCCCGCTCAACAATTTCGATCAGCGCTTTTCGCTGGGCATCGTTGAGACGGGAACGAGGACCTGGAGCTTTGCGATCAAGCAAGCCCTCAGGACTTCTTGTATTGAACCGCAACACCCAGTCCGCACAACCTGCAAGCCCACACCGCCAATACGCGCCGCTGCGCTCCGGCTTTGGCCGTCGTAAATCTCGGCCAAAACCAACAATCGACGTGTTTGGTTGGCGCTCTTTGACCTCCGCGCTAATAACCGCAATCTCGCGCCGTCATAATCTTCTCGCAGGCTAATTGCTGTTCCCATGGCAAAACCCTCCATAACAAGGCTTCCATTGATTCAGAGTTTCAACCGTTTGGGAATCTTTATTGTGAGTCTGAGCCTCTGCAGGTTGGTATAACCATCGAGACTGCAGCGATACGCCCACAAAACGCGAAGAACCTGTGCAACGAGACGCGGTTCGGCGACCTCGACGAAGCCTCTGAGCGTCTTACCCTTGCTCGCCCCTTCCACCTGGAAACGCTGTTGGAAAATTTGAATGTCGAAATTCTCCTCAAACCACTCGGCCATGGTTCGGTCGGAGAAGTCGAGGACATAACCGCCGCCGCTGTGAAAAATCTGGTCGAAGACGGCCCGTTGCTGGGATGGCAGCCGGCGCGTGCGTCCCATGATCCTCGGAAGGCTTGAGTCGAGTGTTGGCGAAGGTTGCGTCATCCGATGAACTTAACGGATACTTCTCGAATGACACAGGCGCTGTGAGGTAACGGTAGTTTCAGCGGTATTTGCCCTGAAGAAGCTGTCGATAGCCGTGGTCGATCATCATTCGGCCATAGGATGCCAACCGCGCCACCTGCGCCTTGAGCGAACTGGTCTTCCAGGGTTCGGCGGCGACGCGGTCGGCGCCAAAGAAAACCGTGGCCAGGGTACGATAGCTGGCGCCACTTTGGCGGCCGTCGATTGTCCGTAGGGCGCGTTTCAGGCGTTCACGTCGCTGTCGCGTGATCGGCGAATCAGCATTGCCATCGACGAGTTGGTGATACAGCCGATCGGCAGCCGCTAGGCGAATGGGCCAGTCTCCATCAAGCGGAAGCAGGACGCCAACGGGCCGATCTCCAACCTGCTCTCCGACGAGATTGACGCCATCTTCGAGCCGCACCCACGACAGTTCATCGGCGTCGATCTTGCGGTCCGTGATGCTGCTGGCAGGAATGGTGCCGGTCAGGCCGATGTCCGGCAGAACGGCGATGAGATGGACCACGGCAGGCGCCGCGGTCGGAAGCCAGAAGATCGGCGCTCTAGGAGCATTGAGCTGTGGGTCTGCAAGGAAATCGCAACCCCCAGTCGGCTGGAGCGCCGCCGCCCTCCCGCATCTGATCATAATCCCTGCGGTAGTGCGTGTTCCGCCGAAGGCATTCCCAGGCAAGCCCGGAGATACCGAGATCATCGAAATGATCGTATTGGTTATCGTCGCGCCAGTCGGTCGGCATGGCGAACTCCTCCCAATCGCGCGCCGAAATGTGAGGCGGCGTCAGTTGATTGGGATGTTTCGCTGTAAATCATAGATTGCATAGTATGGCCGCAGACATCGTGTGATGCGCGCCACGCATCGGTATACGTCTAGCCTGTGGGAAGCCCGTTCTTCAGAAGGTCACGGTAGCCCTGTTCGGTCATCCAACGCGCACGGGACAGATGGCTGTCATGAATCTGACGAGCACGTTTCGGTTCGACCCTGGCGTCGATGCCCAGCAGCATCGACGATACCTCTTCTAGCGAGGCGCCAGCGTCATTCGCGTCGAGGAGACGCATGTAAAGCTTGAAGTGTTCACGGTCGTAGACGGTCACGGCCGCGTCGTTCGGCGGGGAGTCAGCGATCGTGACTTGGGTGGCGGGCATAGGTGTCCTTGCGGTCTGGCGCGAGTTATTAATGAACCGGAAACCATGAAATGCGCAAGCGCCGGTCGGTTGAAATCGGCAAAGTCGACCGCGTCGGCACAGACGAGTCGAGCTCAGTTCCGCGTATTATAATACGTCGCATTAAAATACGCGATCCGCATTCTACTGGCGGATGGATATTCGGGAAATTTTCGGCGCGAACCTGCAGTTTTTTCGAGAGAATGCTGGCCTCAGCCAAGCCGCTCTGGCGGACAGGATGGGCGTTGACCGCGCGCATATAAGCGCGATGGAGCGCGGCCAGCAGAACGTGACCATCATCACGCTCTGGCATGTGGCCGAAGCGCTCGACGTCAAACCGGCGGCGCTTCTGGACGATCAACGGAAAAGCCGAAAGGCATGAAAGACGCCCCGCCCGGTCTTGCCGGGCGGGCCGCCAGGGGCGTCAGTCGCCGTTTTGGCGACGGGACCGCGACCAAATGAGGCTGTAACTCTCTTCGCCTTCGATGACGGTGTCGTCAAAGAGGTTGGCGTAGATCGGTGCAGTAAAACTGGGATCGTCCAGCTTGAGGCCCATATAATCGCGGCCTTCGTTCGAGCGCTTGGACCAGGCGGCTCCGATCTCTGCGCTCCCGACGACGACGCGGTGGGAGGGGGCCTTGTCGTTCGCGCGTTCCTCTTCCGGGATGATCCGTACATTCTTCGCCTGAACGCTGAGGGTGACGATTTCGCCGACGTACTCGTTGGCGGACTTCTTGAAGGTTCCGATGGTGGCCATGTCAGTTCTCCTTTTGGCTTTCGAGCCCGCGCCCGTCGCGGCCTCGATGGAGATCGACGAGGCCGGGACGACCGCCGACGCAGTCCGAAGAACCCGCAGCGCATGCGAAGGACGGCGGAGACGGAGTTTCTTGGTCCGCGAGGAATGGGCGCAGCCCAAGGGAAGAAAGTTCGGCTCCGCCGTTGCGGCCAAGGCGGTCGAGGCGTCAGCCGATCCCGGCCAGATCAGTCCATGAGAGGCCGTGTCGGGCGTGGGTGATGAGGGTGGAGAATGCCGAAAACCGCCAGTGAGCACCATTAGACGTCGGCGACATTTGTTGAGCGATGGTCTCTCGCATCGGGTCGGGAGAAGAAGGAAAAAATACGAGAGGAACGAATGACAAGACTAAGATCAACCGCCCTACGAAAGGGACACAATCGGTTCACTACTGTCAGCTCACGAATTCAGCCGCATCGTACTATCTAGCGAACTCAGTGCACTTGACCTGCTCCCCTGATTGTCCGCATTCATAAGTTAGTTCTGTTCACGGTGTGATCTTTGTTGGACTTGGTTGCAAATTCGTATGGGGTGAGCCCATCAAGGCTCGTATGTGGTCGGTTCAGATTGTAGTCAATCCTCCAGTCTTCAATGACCTCACGGGCATGGCGGTAGCTGCGGAACAGGTGTTCGTTGAGGCACTCGTCTCTCAGACGTCCATTGAAGCTCTCGACAAAGCCGTTTTGCATCGGTTTGCCTGGGGCGATGTAGTGCCATTCAACGCTGCGGTCCTGTTGCCATTTGAGCATGGCGTTTGACGTCAGCTCGGTACCGTTGTCGCTGACCACCATCAAGGGATAGCGTCCGCGGCGCTCAGCGATCCCGTCCAGCTCCCGTGCGACCCGGGCTCCAGAGATCGAGTTGTCTACGACAGTTGCCAGACATTCGCGGCTGAAGTCGTCAATGACACACAGGATACGGAACCTGCGCCCATCAATCAGGGCATCTGAGACAAAGTCGAGGGACCAACGCTGATTGGCGGCTTGCGGCACAGCCATCGGTGCTCGCGTTCCCAGGGCTCGTCTCCGGCCGCCGCGCTTGCGCACCGTGAGGCGCTCTTCCCGGTAGATCCGGTAGACTTTCTTCCAGTTGGCCTCGATGCCTTCGCGCTTCAGCAGGATGTGCAGCCGGCGGTAACCGAACCTTCTGCGCTCCGAGGCCAGTTCCCTGAGCCTCTGTCGTAGATCAGCATCATCGGATCTCGTGGACCGATAGCGGTACACACGCGGATCTATGCCGACCAGCCCACAGGCGTGTCGCTGCGAATATCCCTCGGTCTCAATTGCCCAGCTCACAGCATTCCTCCTTGAGCCAGGCGTCAGAAGTTTTTTCCGAGCATCTCACGAAGTGTCGACACATCCATCATCGACTCCGCGAGCAGCTTCTTCAGTTTGGCGTTCTCTTCTTCAAGAGCCTTCAGCCGTTTGGCCTCAGACACCTCCATGCCACCATACTTCGACCGCCACTTGTAGAATGTCGCGTCGCTGACGCCGTATTTACGGCAAAGCTCGGCCGCCGACAGGCCCGCCTGATGTTCTTTCAAAATGCCAATGATCTGTTCTTCGGAGAACCTGGATCGCTTCATCGTCTGTATCCTTCAATTGGGAACAGACTAACCTCAAAACGCGGAACTTTCAGGGGAGCAGGTCACACTCTCTGTCAACGCAAAGCAGGCGGCTATTGCAGCGCTCGTGAATCCAGCTCAATTCTCATTGACAGTTGCCCAGCACGCCAACTCCTAGCTGCACACAACTTCAAAGACGGGTAGTTTCAAAGATATGTTATAGAAAATGGATGGGGGACCTATATGCCTGCAAAAATTCGAGTATTCATAAGTAGTACAATGGATGATCTTGCCAACGAGCGAGAAGCCGTAGTTGAGGCAATTAACAGCCTGAACTTTGAGCCAGTGAATGCGGAGGGCATCCTTCCGAATGGCGGAAAGAGTTGGGATGTCTTAGAGCCGGAAATTCGTACTTCCCTGATCTGCATCCTGATTCAGGGTGAACGATATGGTTGGATCCCGCAGGAGGGTTACGGCGCCGACCAAGGCAAATCTGTCACCCATCTTGAAATCGACATTGCCCGTGATGAGGGTATGCCGATACTGCCCTTCTTCAAGAAGCTCAAGTATGGGGCAGATTCAACCAGCGCTGATGCCCTACTCAGGGATAAGTTTCGCAAAGAAATCGCGGATTGGAAAGATGGTGTGTTTCGCAGTGAGTTTAATCTCGCATCAGATCTTAAGGACAAGGTGTTCCGGTCGCTGCTCGACGTGCTAACCGGCACATACTTGCGTACCGCAGTAGAAACCCGTGTCTCGAAGACCGCAACTGCACCACCAACCAACTACGCTATCGAAACCCCGCCGCCAAAGCCTTCTACGGATGTCTCCACTCCGCCTGAGGTACTGTTCGCTGGCGCGGGATTGTCGCTTAGCGCTGGGTACCCAAGTGCCAATGCGTTGGCGGGTGTCATCGGTCAGGCTCTGGGCCTTGATCCAGACCAGACGTCACATCATACCTTAGCTCAGTTGTTTGATGTGGCCGAGACAACGCTTGGACGGACTCGAAGCATCAGCATCGTCAATGAACTCCTCAATCCGCCACTACCTATCGAGCCGACGCCGGCCCATGTGGCAGCGGTGCAGCGATTTCCTGTTATCCTAACCACGAACTATGACCGACTTTTCGAACTTGCCTGCGATATGCTTGATATCGCTTACATAGTGCGGACGCCTGGCGATGACGTGAAAGATGACGCGACGCGTGCGGTAACAATCTTCAAGATTGATGGGTCAATTGACCGTCCAGAGACACTTGTACTGAGCCCTGCAGACGCGGATCGTGCGCGAAACGATGGATCATTCTGGGCTAAGGTTGAAAACGTACTGAAAACCTCTCGGCCGATCGTCATCGGTCACTCGATGCGTGACGCGAATAGCGTGAACCTTATGAGTAAGCGAAACCTTGAAATCAAAGGAGTCTACGTGGCACCAGTAATCGATCCCATTGATGGCCGCCTGCTACTAGATAAGCTTAACCTCAGCGGCATCGAAAGCTCGGCCAGCGAATACCTTTGGAAAAAACATACTAGCACAGGGCACAAGACAGGCGATTGGTGAGCGGATATTTTGCAAACGCCACCTATCTGAGAAGAGGAGCTATGACGGTTTTAGTATAGCGGGAAGCAGCGCGCCGGAACCTCCCAGCGCGCGCATCGGGTGATGCATCCTGAACATCACGCTATCTGCGTTGTACTGCTCGGAGACCGGAAATCGAAAAGCGGGACACCGATCTTGCGAGCCTTGTCCGCCAGATTATCGGTGATCCCCGAGCCCGGGAAAAGGATGAGCCCGATGGGCATTGCCTCCAAGAGTGCGTCGTTGCGCTTGAACGGCGCCGCCTTGCCGTGGCGTTTCCAGTCCGGCTTGAAGACGATCTGCTGGCATTTGCGATTATCGGCCCAGCAGGCGGCGATCTTCTCGGCGCCTTTGGGCGAGCCGCCATGCAGGAGCACCATGTCGGCGTGCTTGGCCTTCACACGGTCCAGCGCATCCCAGATCGCCCGATGGTCGGTGACGTCCAGTCCGCCGGAGAAAGCGACCCGTGGCCCGGTCGGCAGGAGCGGTTCGATCTCGGCGCGTCGTTTCGCCGACAGATAGTCGCGGCTGTCGATCATGGCCGCTGTCAGCGTACGGTGACTGATCCGTGATCCCGAGTGCGGTCGCCAGGTCTGGCCGATATGGGTCTCGAAGTGATCGGCGGCGATATTGCGCATGAGCTCGTAAGCGTTGCGCCGTTCGATCAGCGTGACGCCCTGAGCCGTCAGGGCTTCAAGTTCGACGGAGCGCACTTCCGAGCCGTCCTGTTCGCGCTGTGAGCGCTTCTGGGCTTGCTCGTTATCGTCGAGGTCGCGGTCGACGCGGGCTGCTGTGCGATGGAACAGGTTCGTTACAGACCAGAGCAGGTCTTCGAGGTCCGGTTCGAGACGCGTGTCTTGCAGCGTGGCGGCCAGCGCGTCGAAGATGTCGGCGATTGCTCCCTGGAGGGCGCCGGTTTCGGGCAAGGGTCTCGGGTCTGGTTCGTCGGCGAAAGCCCGATAGCCATAGAGCTGTAGCTCTTCGAGTACGGCCGCGGTTGCGGAGCTGGCCATTGGTTCGGTGGTCTCGGCGGTCATGGGATCGTCTCCTGTTCGGCATGGGCCGCGCCTCTCGCGGCCTTCCCGAGCGACGGGAAAGCGGGGGCTGGCCGGGACTGCACCGCCGGTCACGGCGGCCGGAGCCAGAGGCGGAGGACGGCGGAGTCGGCGCTCTTTTGTTTCGCGATGCAAAGCCGGGCCTTTACGCCTGGCGGCGGAAAAGAGTGTCGCCGTAGCCGTTGCCGGCCCGGCCAGTCTCCGCTCCGTCTTGCTCCTCTCGGAAGGCCGAAGGCGTGGCTCTCAAATTAGGAGGCGCTCTGACAATGGAGGCCAGACCAATGGCGGGCCTGCTCGGTCGCTCAGCGTTCGGCGGAAAGCAGCCGTGATATATCGGCCGTGGCCAGTTGCTGCCCCAAATGCGCCCGCAGGTCGTTCCGCCCGATCTTGCGGAGGTCGTCGTTGAAGTCGCTGCCGAGGGGAGAAAGCCGGATCGTCTCGACACCGACTGCAGATGCACGTTCGGCGAGATTGGCGGCCGCCATGGCGCCTGCTTCGTCGGCGTCGGCAGCGATATAGAGACGTCGAAGCCCAGTCGGCAGGATCAGCGCGGCAAGATGATTGGCCGAGAGCGCGGCGATAATGGGCAGGTTGGGTAACGCCATCCGAACGGACAGCGTGCTTTCCAACCCTTCGCCGGCAGCGAGAATGTCGGTCACGGTTCCGATCCGCACGCCATGGCCGAGCAGATTTCCCATCGCCTTGCGCGGCGGGTCGAGCGGAGCTTTGCGAGCCGTCACCGGGTCGAGCCAGGTGCGATGGATACCGGTGAGATTGCCTTGTCCGTCTGTGACCTTCGCGAGCAATGCGGGCCAGCTCTTCGGTGATGTCTCTTTCGGCTGACCGTCGCGCCAATAGTGGCAATGCGGATGAAACCGCAGCGCTGGCGCATCATCAAGCCCGGAAAGACCGCGCCGATAAAGATAGCGCTCTGCAAGCGTTCCACCGACAGGTCTTCCCATGGCGAAGAGGCGCCGTGTGGCCTCCGGCGATCCAGTGGGTGCGACCACTCGTTCGCGAGTTGGCGGTTCAGGTCGTGGGAGGCTCAGGAAGATCCGCGCCTCATCAAGCGTCTCGCCGAAGGTGCGAAGCTGCCGGGCGCCGGCAATGAGATCTAGCAGGTCGCCATGTTGGCCCGTGGCGGCGTCGGTCCATTTCCCGGCGGCGCCAGGACCGTGGGCTGGTCCCGTCAGGCGAACATAAAGACTGCGCCCGGGCGTGTTCTCGATGTCGCCGACGATCCAGTATCGGCCCTGCTTTCGGCCGCTAGAGAGGTAATGGCGGCATACGGCCTCCGCCTCGCGGCCGAGCCGTCGTGCGATTTCGGATGCAGCGCTGTTCATTTGCGCCTCCATGCTCAGAGCAAAAAAGAAGGAGCCCGCCACAGCGGGCGGGCTCCAGGGGCGGCTGCGGGAGCCACGGGGGAATGGCTTCCGGTCACTCGGCCGCAGTAGCAAAGGCGTTGCCGGTGACAGGTTCATCATCGGCGATGACAGCGGAATCGCCCATGGCCGTTTCACCGCCGTTATCCGCCGATTGTGCTTCTCTGTCAGGAAGAGCCGGCATGCGCAGGACTCCGGGCAGCCAACCGGTTCCTTCGAGAAGCTCTTCGGCTGCTGCGACCATCTCCGGCTTCTTGAGACCAGCGATGCGGTCGGCTGCATTCTCGCCCTTCGCTTCGCGCACGGCCTCCAGAATGCGGGCCTTGGTGACGCGAGCGAGATAGCTCTCGCCCGTCGGCGCCCAGCCCGCCGCCGCCATGTCGAGCCCGAGCGTCGCCGCCAGCACATCGGCATGGACGCGCGCCCGCGGACGGCGGTTGTACGGTTCCTGAACGGCGTTGACGGTCATGGCGACGCAATGCGCGAACAGTGTCTCACGGCTGTCGCTATCGAAACCGACCAGTGCGTCCCACAGATCCTCAGGCGCTTTCGGCAGCGCCCCTAGCCAGCTCGTCGTGCGATCGTCGATGCTGAGCGCGTAAGCCGTGTCGCCAAGGCCCGGCACCTGGGCGCCAAAACCGGCGCTGTGCGGGGTGATCTCGACGCAGCTATCCAGCGGATAGTGATAGAAGAGCTGGAGCGTCATTGCGTGCAGGGCGGCGAGGAACGCCGTCTGCGGATCGTTGGCGAGCGCGTCGCGAAGGGCGAGCGTGCGATGCGCCGTCAACTCCATGATGAGACGGTCGGAGAGCGGCTTCAGGCCATCGTCTTCCTCTTCCGCCTCTTCGCTGGCGTCGGGGGTCGTAACTTCGTCGACGTCCTCCTCGGTGGAGGCGTCCATCCCGTCGACCTCATCCTGCCCATCGGATTCGACCGAAGGTTCATCCTCGGGGCGGACATAGCCACGTTCGGCGCGCAGGCGGCCGTCATGGCCGATGCTGACGAAGACGCCGGCAATCGCGATTTCATCCGGCTCGAACCGGACGGGCCGCTCCTGCAAGGCTTCCATCGCCGTTTCGATCTCGCCGAGCCGACTGTCGATCTCTTCCGGGAACTCCTCGGCGTCGGCGTACTCATCTTCGAGCTGATCGTATTCGGCCTTCAGCGCGTGGAAGCTCGCGATCTCGTCCTCGCTCATCGGCTCGGTCTCGCCGATGATCCGGCGCAGACCGGAGGTATGGCCGTAGGGGAAGTCCGTGCCGATCTCGATCCATTTCCAGCCCTCGACGCGGATCGCTTGTGCGTCGGTTTCGAGCTTTTCATCAACGAGTTTCGCAAGCAGACCGGCGTCCTGCAGCCAGCCGCCATCATCGGACTGGAACAGATCGCGAAGGATGGCGCCGCCGGCAGCCTCATAGGCGTCGAGACCAACGAATCGCGCCCGCCGGTCGGAGGCGCGTACGGCGCCTTCGGTCAGCATACGGCGGATTTCATAGGGCTGCTTCGCATAAGTCCGCTTGATCGACTCCCAGACCTGCTCCTGCCGCTCATGGTCGGGATTGACCGTGAAGGCCATGAGCTGGTCGAGGGTCATTTCCTCCTCGGCATAGGCGTCGAGGAGCGACGGCGCGATGGCGGCGAGCTTGAGCCGCTGCTTGACGACATTCGCCGAGACGAAGAAGGCCGCCGCGATCTCTTCCTCGCTCTTGCCTTTCTCGCGCATCGCCTGGAAGGCGCGGAACTGGTCGAGCGGATGAAGCGGCGCACGCTGAATATTCTCGGCGAGACTGTCCTCTTCGGCGAGACCGTCCGTGCGCACGATGCAGGGCACGGGCGCTGTACGGTTCAGGCGCTTTTGCTTGACCAGCAATTCGAGCGCCCGGTAGCGGCGTCCGCCGGCCGGGATCTCGAACATGCCGGTTTCCGCGCCGGCCTCGTCCAGCACCGGCCGGACGGTGATCGAGGACAGAAGCGTGCGCCGGGCGATATCCTCGGCGAGCTCCTCGATCGAGACGCCGGCCTTGATGCGCCGGACATTCGACTGGCTCAGCACCAGCTTGTTGAAAGGGATGTCGCGCGAGGCGCTGAGGGTGATTTTCTGAGACTTGGTCATATCAGTTCTCCGCGACGGGCTGGCCGAAAGCCTCTCTCTCGACCTCCAAACCCGTCACGAAGAACCCGGCCCGCCTCTTCCTCTTGAGGAAGCGACGGACCGGAAAGGCGGAGCGCTGGTTGAAGCTACGCTGCGCGCTCCAACAGCTTCTTCGCCTTGCCCTCCATTTCGAGCCGGGCGTCCTGCTGCGGCTTCGACCGGGCGACGGCGGTGATGCCCTGCACGAAGTCGAAAACGGACTCGGGCGGGCGGCCTTCCTCTGCGAGGACTGTCTCGACGATCCTGGCCGTCTCCGCCTTGGAGAAGCCCCGCTTGCGGAGGAAGTCGGTGCGATCGTCATCGTTGCGCGCGACGATCCGCTCGCGCGCTGCTCGAATGCCTTCGACGAAGGGTCGTGGCGAGGAATTTGCGAAGCGGGTCAGAGCCGGCGCCGCCTCGTGCGCGAAGCGGTTGGCGGCGTATTTGGAATGCCGGATGCTGATTTCCTGGAAGTCCTCAACGCCCCAGAGATTACGGTTCTGGCAGACGGCGCGGAGGTAGAAGCTGGCGATGCCGAGCGTCTTCGCGCCCACCTCCGAGTTCCAGCAATAGAACCCCCGGAAGTAGAGATCAGGCGATCCATCCGGCAGCTTGCCCGCCTCGATCGGGTTCATGTCGTCGACCAGGAAGAGGAAGACGTCTCGGTCGGAGGCGTAGAGTGTGGTCGTATCCTTGGTGATGTCGACCATCGGGTTGTAGACGCCGCTCGACCAGTCGAGCGTGCCGGGCACTTTCCAGCGCGTATCGCCGATGCCGTTGCCTGCGATCCTCTGCACGGCGGCGACGAGTTCATGGTCGTAGATGCGGCCATAGTCCGGGCCGGTGACTGCGCGCAGTTCCGTGCGCCCGTCTTCGGTTTCCAGCGTCTTGATCTGCTCGGCTCGGTGCGAGGTGAGCCCGTATTGCAGGTTGATGCCCGCAAGTGGCGCCGGGAGCTGGCGCAGATAGGCGGCCGGCGCGCTGACGAGCCTTGCAAGCTGGCCGAAGCTCCAATGGGTCGGCGCGACCGGCGCGTCGGATTCGGGCAGGATGAGCGCGAGGTTTTCCGGATCGTCGCGATGGGCTTCGATGCGGATCGCCGCGCTCTCGACCGTCCGCGTGCGGCTGCGCTCGGCGCGGCCCTTCACCGACGCGTAGAGCTCCGACAGGGACAGATAGCGCTCGTCATTCGGCCGGGAAAACCATTCCGAGGAGACGCGGCCGATCCGCTCTCCGCGCGAGATATCAACTTTGTAGCCGCCGCTCGCGTCGCGTCGGCCGTCCAGGGTTTCAAGGTTGGTCATGGGTCAATCTCCGTGGGCGGGCCAGCCGGGAGCCTCTCTCTCGACCTCCAAACCCGTCACGGCGAAAGCCGCCGAACTCTTACTCTTTTGGGGGCGTTGCGGGGTCTCCCCGCGGAAGGGGTAGGCCGAGACCCAGGCTCGGCCGCAGGGGAAGGGCTTCCCCACCCCATCACCTGGATTGCACCCACCCTTCCCATAAGCGGCCCATTGGCTCCCAATCAGCCAGGGTTGAAAGCCTCGCCATGGAGTGATCGGAGCGGCCGGGCTGGTGTTTCGTCCGGCCTGTGAGATTTCCCATGCTTTTGCCGCCTGATGCAGAGGATTCGTCACACTGCCGGCGCGATACGAAACCTCACACTCTGGATGCGGAAGTGTGAGGGTTTGTATCATTGCGCCGTCGCGGTCCAGGCGCGGAGGAACCTGCGAACTCCTCACGGCACAGGAAATTCCGCAGCCGGCGGATCTCAAGATACGGGCATGCTTGCCGAAGCCAAAGCCCGTCCGAAATCTGCCTACAGATTTCGGACAAGAGTCTCTTCGGATAAAGCGCCGGGCGTGCCACTGACCAACCATTGCAACGCCACCATGGATATGCTAAACGCCATATATGGCAGTTTATATGGAATTGACGGTCGAATATGGCAGTTAAGGTAAGCTCTCTCAATGCGCGCCGAGCTTTGGAGGCGCTGGGGGCAAATATCAAGACGGCTCGTTTGAAGCGGCGGATCTCCGTGAAGGGATTCGCCGAACGGATCGGTGTGTCCGAGAGAACCGTCATCCGACTGGAAAAGGGCGATGACGGCGTCAGCATCGGCACGCTGGCCATGGCTTGCCTGGTGCTCGGCGAGATCGACCGGATTTCGGACTTCCTCGAACCGGGCTCTGACGATACCGGACTGCTGCTTGATAGAGAGGCGTTGCCGAAGCGGATCGACCGGAAGCGAGGGGCCAAGCCCGCTGGATCGGGCAAGGGAGAAACCACTCTTCCAGACAGCGATGATGATGAAGGGGTTGGTTTCTGATGCCCGAAGCGATCGTCGCCCTTGGCGAAGGTAAGCGGATTGTCGGGCGGTTGCGGTTCGAGACCGACGGCCGGCGACAGCATTCGCAATTTGAGTATGCGGCCGAGTGGTTGGCGGCGCCCGACCGCTTCGCGCTCTCTCCCGGCCTGCCTCTGCGTGAGGGCGGCCATTTCAGCGCAGGTCGCGGCGATCGCCGTTCGGCGCTGCCGGGATGTTTTTCCGATGCTGCGCCGGATTCCTGGGGGCGTGCACTGATGACCAAGGCCCTGGGCGGCGGTCTCAGCGAGTTCGACTATCTGGTGCTGTCGGACGATCGCACCCGGCAGGGCGCATTACGCTTTCTCGGAGACGACATGGAGCCGTTGTCGGACCTGACACCGCCAATCCCGCGACTGGTCGAGCTCGACCGCCTGCGGGCGCTCGCGCACCGCTTCGAGCGCGATCCCGGCGGCGCGGAGGAAGAAGCCCGCGATCTGGCCGGCGTCGCCGGATCGCTCGGCGGCGCTCGTCCGAAGGCCAATGTCGAAGGCGACGGGCATCTGTGGATCGCCAAGTTCACCTCAGCCCAGGACACCAAGCCGGTCGAGCGCGTTGAGGTCGCCACGCTTAAGCTTGCGGCCAAATGCGGCTTACGGGTCGCCGAAGCAAAACTCGAGATGCGGGACAGCGACAGCCCGATCGCGTTGATCCGACGGTTCGATCGCCGCGGCAATACGCGGATCCCGTTTATTTCGGCGCGGACTGCGCTCGACTGGGACAGCGACGAAGGCGGGTTCTATACGGACATCGCTGATGTGATCCGCCAGATTTCGAGCAAGCCCTCCGACGATCTGCATGAACTCTGGCGGCGGATCGTCTTTACGATCCTCGTCTCCAACAAGGACGATCACCTGAAGAACCATGGCTTTATCTATGCCGGTGGGGATCGGTGGCGGCTGTCACCGGCCTTCGATATCAACCCCTCACCGTCACGTCACAGAGTTCTGGAGACAGGCATCATGCAGGGTGGCTCGTTCGACGCGTCACTCGATATCGCGCTGGAGGCATGCGAGTTCTTTGACCTCACACTCGCCGACGCTAGGCAGCAGGCATTTCAGATGGCCGAGACGATCACGAACAACTGGAAACGAGCCTTGCGCGATGAAGGCTGTTTCACAACGGATGTGCAAAGCTATGCCGATGCCTACGAGCACGATGAGAGCAAGCGAGCGCTGGCAATCTGAAATGCTGGCTTGAGGTTTTTGAAACCGATAAAAAAGTCCAGTCTACAGCGCTGTGAGACACCGTTGATATCGTCTTGCCTTGGCGAAGGTGGCAGGGAAGCCGTATGTTAATAGGATCGCTTGAGAAGCAGGAAAGCATTGTGTGGCAATATTGAAGAGACGAACAAGTGGAGTCGCAAACTGTACTCTGCGAGGCCGTGCGACTACGGCGCGTACCGACTTCTACCTCATTCACGTGACAGCGGTTGGGTTAGCCCGCGAAATCATTCGGGCAGAGCAGATCGAAACCCGTCTCTGCAAAGCACTGGGTGCAGACCTCGTGTACTTCTTTGCAATGCGCCCAGCATACAAGTTGCGGGGCGAAGATCAGAAGAACGACATCCTCGATTTCTTTCCGTTTGTATTTCTTGTCAGCACAGAAAATCTTGGCGCTCCTTATCATGTATACCCGTTCGACACGGGGGGCGCCCTCGAGGGCGCCTTCGATGAGGGAGCCAGTCCCGCAATATATCTGGAAGACTATGCGCTCGAAGAGACGCTGCAAGCTGTCAATGATCACATAGCATGGGTTTTCGGGACTCCGGCCGAATACTACGACGGCAAATTGAGGCCAGAGTTTGGAAAAGATATTCCTGACTGGGATTCCGGTCCAAAAACATTCGCCAAGATTGCAAGATTGGCTTCTGTCGGCAGCAATCGCCCGGATCGGCGCGCTTCTGCGATCGAGGTGGCATATGCTCGGCACGTACCACTGACTGACGTAAAATTCGCGGTTTTGCCATATCAGTTTCTTGAGGATCCCCACGGACCCAACAACGACATGATCGACAGACTCACTGCTGCAGGGATCGCGTGGGAAACTTATCAGTGGCGACCTAACCGCGCACCTGCTGACTTCCACAGCGAGATAAACAGGCTGGTCCGTGAGCACCTCGCTACGAGTGGCCAGTTATGAGCGACGTGGAGATCAGCCTCCGCCTGATCGGGTATTATCGCTGTGCGGATCATGGCTTTGCCATGCCGTTGTATGGTCAAAGCGAAGGGGCAAATACGCTGTATGTCGCGCGACCTGCAATGTCAGGCGATCATAACTCACGGATATTAGCCTTCGATCCGATTGATGTAGACGATCAGCGTCGCCTTCCATCGGGTGAATCGTTCGCGGTCGAGGTCGGCCAGCCCTGGCGGGACGTATTTCTATGGAACGATGCAGCCTATGTGGGAACGCCGGAGCACATCTGGGATGAACTTACGCCCTACCACCCGGACGTCGAAGCCCGAGCGCCGCTAAGCTTGCTCGATTTAGCCGTACATGCCAAGCGAGATGAAGTATCTACATTGGCGGGTGTCGCCTTCGCGTTTATGCGTGACAGATTTGGCGGGACGAAGGCGCGAGACTGGCGAAGGCAGTTTCTACGGCAACAGTGCGAAGTTGATCTCCGGAAGGCGCTCAAGGACGAGCAACTGGACGATGGCCTGTTCCAGGCGATCTGCCTTAGGGAGCAAACCCCGAACGAAATAACATTCGATGTTCCAGAAAAGTTGGCTTCGCTTTGCGCGGGAGCTGAGGTCGAAGCTTCGATGGAACGCGTTTCAAATTTGGCTGCGCTCCTAGGAGCTTCGTTAAGGCCATTTCCTGTTGAGATGGCGGGGTCTGAGATTGACCATCGAGAAGTTGCTCAGCCAGAACCGTCGGAGAGTCGGCTTACGACCAGAACCGAAGATGCCTCTGTTCTTATTTTCGCTGATGGCAAGCGTGCCAGAGAAGTGGTTCGTCATCTGAAATCAGGAAGTAAACGTGATCTGGATCTGGGTGCGCCGGACTGGGAGATATTTTCGGACGGATTGGTGGAATTGTCGGACTTCAGTCAAGCTCGCACACGGTCGGTTATTGCGCTCGTTCTGAGCGAAGGCCAGAAAGTGCCTGCTCATCTGACGTTGGAACTGGAACAATTTCTTGAAAGGCAGGCCGACGACGGGGCGCTCATTCTTGTGATTCCTGCACTCCCCATAACTCGGCCCTCTACGCTTTTCGCTTCAGATGACGTCAGGGAACCTCATTTTGCACATGCAATTCTGGATACAGCAATCGCGCGATCTCCCTTCTGGTGGGGCAATCCCAAGCGCTCGTTCGACAGACGAATTTCGGATGTCATTCAGCTTGCGGTCAGCGCCGCACGAGCGCCAGTGGTACGCCGCGAGCTGTTGGAACGTCATCAGGCAGAGGCGCTCCCGATCTTATCAGTAGGTATGGTCTCATATCCGGGTGATCGAGCCTTGGGGAAAGATGCACCGAACGGCTTTCTACTCGGTTCGGAGGCGAGCTGTGTGGCAGGCGATCCTAAGCGAGGCGATCCAGCTGTCCTGTTTTCTCTTCGCATCAGTCCGGAAGAGATCGGTGGATATGGCAATGCGACCCAGGTCATCGTTGAAGGGAGGCGGCGCGAGAACAGGTTTCCGGAGTTTGCAAATACCGTGATCTCGCCGTTGCTTGGCCGCAGTACCCGGCGATCTACTGGTCCAGAGGGGCGCATTGAACAACTCTCTAATCTACCAGGCGAAATCCGCGCGACTATGGGGGCGCCTGACTACGCTGGTGCCTTTATAATCGACAACGAATCTCATCGATTCCATCTCGCTGTTACCGCAGAGACGCCATTGCTCGATACTGTCGAGCAAGCTGACCATTTGGGCTGGAAGATTGTCCGATATACCGACACCGCGACTCTGCGACGCTTGCCTCAATCGGCGGCCTCCGACGGGACATTTCCCGACGAAATTCAGATCGGCTCCATAAAGTCAAACGAGATCAACAGGAGCGTTGCAACGCGTGGCGTTGACCAGCGAGATGTCGTCCGCGTCAGCTATAACCTTCTTTCCGAATGGTTGGATGAAGTTCCTGCCACGCAACGAATTGCTGCGCGTAGTAATGCACGACCGGTCCGATCGGCGACACGTCCTTACAGCGACCCAGAAGGTGATCATCTTCTACTTAGGGACTTTGTGCTCAGCTCGGACCCGGCTGCACAGAAACTCTTCTCCTTGATCTCTTCACAAGGTAAACCACCGTCCTTTCGCCCAATGAAGCGGTCGGCGGACTTGATGAAGTGTTGGACACCGCCATCATCAGGATTTCGGCGGTATGCGCTCGTCGACGGTGCCGTGCCCGGTATTGTACTCGAACTAGATTCCGAGGAAGTTCCCCTTCAAGACCTGTTCGTGATTGATGGCGACTATGCGGTGCCGGCTTTGTTCCGGTCCCGTGTATTTGCCGTATGGGCCAGAGCAACCTTACCTGCAGCAAGTAGCTGGATGGCGCGATTCTCAGTCGCCAATACGTTCGGTGGCTTTCCGATCGCGGACAGCTTCCGCATAGTTGGACAAGACGGTAGTCTGGCGGCGCTTATTGCAAACGACGCTCGGTCGCAGCTGGGCGAGATTGTAGAAGAGCTTGGTCAATACATTGAGCGAACTCTTGCAAGCCAGCCTTTAGGCCGCTGGAAAGAAGCACATAGGTTGGATGACAATCTACCGGCACTACGTTCTCTGAATGAGCTTGTATTGCAGGCTTACAATCTACCTGCTGATGCCACCGATATTCAAATCTTGCGGCGCCTGCAGGAAATGAATGCGGCGTTCGGTGACGGCTCAATATAGCAGTCAGGCACTGGTTGTTGGGAAACTCACGTTCAAGTCCCTGCTGGCCTTTCCCCGCTGCCAGGGCTTAGATGATCCAGAATCCTCCGGTTGGGTTTATGTGTTTTCCGGCAGTGCGGGCCAGAGCTGGCCGTCACGTGATCGTTGCGCCGATCATGCCGCGCATCCGGTTAAGGACCTTGTCGCTTCCGACAATCACCAGATGCGTTCGCGCCCGCGACAGAGCGACATAGGGAAGCTCCGTATCTATCACAGTATCCGGCGTCGCTGCTATCACGACGACCGGACGTTCAAGCCCTTTGAAACGCCTGATGCTGTCGACGACGATCCGGCCTTCGGATTGGTTATCGCATCGCGCGGTATGAAATTCGCCCAGGCGGTCGTCCGGTGCAATCTTGTCGATTGCCGCCTCTGTGGCGACCAGGACCGCGATGTCATCCGGTGACACGCGTTCGAGTGAATTCAGCTTCCCTACGCAGTCAGAGATTTGCTTCGCGAGCGCGTTCGGCGCGTCCATCTTGATCCAGTGAACCTCGACGCCTTCGGGACCAACGGCCTCGATTTCATGGCCGGTGTAATGCTGGCGCACCAGCTCGTGGATGCGCCGCGTGTTGCGCAGGTTCAGCGTGAGGCGGATCGGGACCAAGTCAACGTCTTCCGGGAGTTTGATCGCGCTCGCGTATACGCGCTGGTTGTTGTCGTAGAATATACGGAGCAGGCCTCTGCTCTCGGGATTCAGACCCGACTCGACCGCCATCCACCATAGCGGCAGAAAATCCTGCCCCTCATCGACGATAATGGCATCGTATCTCTCATCCGGAAGTCGCTCGAATGCCTGCATCAGGAGGTCGGGCCAGGTTTCTTCGAAGAGGCGCGCGTCCGAAACAGCCTCCGGTTGCGGGATGCCCGCGCGCCGGACCATATCCGCGCACAGCTCATGGAACGTCATCACCGTTACCGGCGGGCCGTCCTTGAGCCGAAGGCGGGATTCGTTCGCCAAACCGCGGTTGTAGCAGACGAAAAGGGTGCGCATGCCGCTTTCCGCGCAACGTCGAGCTTCCTCCATCGCCAGCACGGTCTTACCAGTTCCGGCTCCGCCGCTGACGCCCGCCCGCGGCACGGCCTCTATCGCGCGCAGGATATGAAACTGCTGCTGCGTCAGCACCTGAAGCGCGGCATCGTCGCGGGACAGCACCGTGCTGAGGGGCGTGCGTAGCTGGAACGGTTTTGCGAGGATTTTTTCGAGCGCCCGAAGGCCATCCCGGCCCAGCTCTTTGGTCCGTCCTTCATCCGGGGACACCTCGCCAAAGCGCTCAAGAATCCAGTCCCGGAAACCCTCCTCGAACCGTTCGGCAAAACAGAATATGCGGTGCGGCATATCCGCGCCAAGATCGCCGGGTGGTATAGACGAATGCGGCAGCACGACACCGTGCCGCGCGCGGATTCGCCGGGACTTCCAGTGCGGTGAGGCATTCAGTCTTCTTAAGAGCTCGTGTTTCGCGCTTCTGGCCTGCTGCACCGGGTTCTTGATGTTGTGCGTGACTTTCCAGCGATCGCGGCTCGTCCATCGATCGGTGCGCGGATCATAGGCGACCGCGCCGCCTTTCACTTCCAGCGTCAGCATCCCGAGTTCGGGATGCGCGACGATGAAATCGCACTCGCCGTCGATTTCCTCACCATCGGCCTTCAACCCGAGCCATGGCCTCGAATAGAAGACGACGAAGGAGTCATCCAGTACGGCCTCCAGTCGTCTGAAGACCTCGCATTCCGTGCTTCGCAGCATATTGCCCGTAACGTCGGATGGGAGCGTTCTTGGCCACATCACCGCCATGTCACGTCCCCGAAACAAGCGGTGAGAAGAATCCGACCTCGGGCGTGCCCGGCAGGCCGACGAGCGAGGCCCGATCCAGGAAGCGGTTGTATTCCTCGCAAGCAGTCTCCGGCGCTAGGACACAGGCATGACATGCGGCGAGGGACAGGCCGTCGGCGCCGGAGATCATACCCTCGATGCATAGTGGATCGGAGGAACACCATTCCATTGCCGCGATCGCTGCGCCTACCGCCCGTTCGATGCGCAGGGCTTCGCCCTGACGCTGCAAACCGCCGAGCGTGCCGTCGGAATCGGAGGTGGCGGTATAGATTAGAAGCCCCGCCATACCGTCACTTCCGTCGCTCACATAGAGTCGTTCTCGCAGGGCTGCGGTCGAGTAGCCGCATTCCAGCGTGAGCTGGCGCATGAGCGCATGTGCGAAGCTGTGCGCCAGAAGGTAGCGCGGCGTTATTGGCCAAGCGGGCTCCCCTTCGCCGTACCGCCGGTGCCATTCGATCCGCCACGCTTCATCGACGCTTTGCGCGCGCGACACCACATCGTCTCGCGTTTCCCAGACGCGGAGCGTGTCAGAGTTGAAGGCGAGGAAGATGCCTTCGCCACGGACCTCCACCGCTGGAAGCCAACCGGGATCGCCAACGGCGATTGCCGCAATGTCCGGGCTGTCCTCGTCACCCGGCGGATTGATCCGCGTGAAACCCTTCAGGGCACGCACTTCACGCAGCCGGACAACACGAACGACGCGGCTGAAGAACGGGAGCAGACTGTCGGGCACGCGCACGTTGCGTACCTCGAATTCGCGCGCGTCTCTATCCCGCGTGTCTATGCCCGACACGAA
Organism: Marivivens sp.; assembly: GCA_050298835.1. Classification (GTDB taxonomy): domain Bacteria; phylum Pseudomonadota; class Alphaproteobacteria; order Rhodobacterales; family Rhodobacteraceae; genus Marivivens. The sequence continues at coordinate 25,809 of JBNKUW010000002.1, read as the reverse complement.
TTGCCTGTATTCCTCCTGGCGGATATTCAGGATGGCGTCGTCGTTGTATTGGGTTAGGCGATCCTCGATCTGACGCGCCAACTCAGCAGGGCTAAGGCCGAGTTCCCGCAAGACGGGTTCAAGATCGCCTTGGGCGAGAATGCGGATGAAGGTCGCGCGGTCTTCAGACTTGGTCGTGACAATCGGGTTCCAGTACACGCCAAGCGCTTCCTGTATTGCGTCTGACCATGGTGGAATGCTGAGCGCCGACTCGATCACCGGAAAATACAGGTTCGATGCACCGCGTTGCAGTGCCCGCGGTTCACAATCGCATGTCTCGTTCGCTGCGGCAAGCCAGGGGCGCCGACCGCGGCAACGGAAACCGCGCCAAGTCTGAGCACTAAACACCCCATCCATCGAGCGCCGTGCTCCGCAGTCGCGGCAGCTCAGAACCAGCCCGGCGAGGCCGGGCCGTTCCGATCTGAGATAGAGATCGGCGCGGTCCTTCTTCTTGCAATCGGTCTTGTGCCCGACCCAGATATGCCACGGGAAATCGTCCAGGTGCCCTTTGGTACAAGCCATGACGAAGCGGACAGGCACCGCGAACACTTTTCGCTGCCCCGGTGCCTTGCGGGTGCAACCCGCGCAATAACGACCGGCTCGACCGGGGTCCTGCGACCAACGACCCGCCGGTGCAAGACGGTCGCATTGCGGGCATTGCAGCCATTCCGGGAATCGCGCCGCGACGAGGGTGCGACGGTCCGGATTTCCCTGATCGTCCCGCCAGTTTTCATCGACGACCGGCGGCAGACGAAATCCGCCGACGGAGAGCTTTCGCTGTAAACGCGGTTCCGTAATCCTTTGTGGATTAGCCAACCCCGCCGGCGGAAAAGACCTGTCCCATTCCTCAAGCCCCGCCGCGACGGCCGATACGGGCGCGCCATCCGCGCGGAAGTCTACGACGGAACCCGGTCCAAAGGTCATAACGGCAGCGCTTCTACGCAATTCTCCCAGCCGGTTATTCGCCATTACCATTCCCCCCGGATGTCCGTTCGCGCAGCCATTCGGCGAGCCTGAATCTTGTTGCGGCTTCGACGCTGCGCATGTTGTTCGGCGTCGGCCAGGCTTCCCCCGGCATGCGTCCCATCGCCCTCAAGGTTGCGGCGCGTTCTGCATCCTGAAGCAGTGAGTTGCGGACCTGTCGGCTCCAGTAGCTTCGCGGCGCGCGGAACTCCCAGGTATCGAGGCAACGCTCCAGCTCCATCCTCACAGCCGCTTCCTGCGGATCGATCGCCGCGGCGCGTCTGACGATGTCGTCTATAAGGCCTTTCGCGACATTGATCGCATCGTCGTCGAGTGCCGGCAGGTCGATCATGCCGGGCGCCAAGTGACGCACCAACGCCACGAACACAGCGTGTAGCGCGCGGTCGCGCGCCCGAGAGGCAAAGGGTGTCACGCTGGTCGGTTCGACATCTCGGTACAGAGTTTCGTGCCAGGTCGGGAAGCTTTCATAGTGTGATCTGTCGCGGGCCTTGGCATTGTTGAGCACGGCGACGACGAGCCCCGGCACGTCGCCGCGTCCGACGCGGCTAGTCGCCTGTATGTACTCGGCGATGCCTTTCGGCTGGCCGTTGACCAGCATCAGGCCCAGACGTGGAATATCAACGCCGACGCTGAGCATGTTCGTCGCGAGGACGACATCGAGCGCGCCCTGATCGGCGGCGCGGATCGCGAGCCGATCCAGCATGTCCCGGACTTCGGCCTGCGTGCGCCTGGAGGTCAGCTCTTCAATGAACTCGGGGTGACGCACCGTCTCGCCCCGTCGCTGCGCAAGTAGTGCGAGACTGTCGTTTACGTCGTCCTGCATCAGGACAAGCGCGCCACCCAGCTCGCGCAGCGAGTTGAAATACGACACCAGCGTCCAGTACGGATCGCGCGCGGCCTCATCCGATGTGCTGCCCCAAGCGGATTGGAGAACGGACGCGGCCACACCCTGTAGCGTGAATTTCGCGGACCGGCCCGCCGTGGTAACGCCCGCATAGACGCGACCGGGCGCGTCGCGATCCACGATGGCGAATGCGGAATCTGAGGCGTCCAGACACGACGGCGGGAATTGCTCCGTCTTGCGGTCGAACAGTGCGGCCACCTGTTCGGAAGCGCGCCGGATCGTCGCCGTGGAGCCAATGATTTTCGGGCGCGCGCCGCGCGCGGCGAACATACGGTCAATCGCGACCTCATAGAGACCGGCGACCGTGCCGAGCGGTCCGGAAATCAGATGCAGCTCATCCTGAAGGATCAAATCGGGCGGCGTACCGGCGTTCAGCCCGAACAGGCCGTTGACTTCCTTGCGCCGGACGATCTGCGCAAACTTGTCGATCGTGCCAATCAGCAGCGTCGGACGTATCCTGTAAACATCTTCGTCCACGGTCCACACCGGGAGTGGGGTATCTGGATTAAACAGGAGGCAGTCTTCGTTCTCGCAGCGGACGTGAATGGCATTTGCTTGTTCGTCGTGTTCCCAGGTCAGCGCCTCGCGACAGGCCGGGCAATGCACGAGTTGCTTTGGTGTCGGCTGGTCCGGCGCGCCGCCGAGCGCCGCTGCGGCGTCGCTTACGCGGTTCGGTACGGCATCGCCCCCGACCCAGAGACCGATCGAGAACGGCGTGTTTCCCAGTTCCCGGCGCGACACGCCCGCTTCGCGGATGCGTCCGCGACGGATCGCCTCACAGGCGAGCAGGACCGAGGCGGCGCGCGTAAATTGCTGCGTGGTCAATAGGCGCAGCGTGTAGCGCATGATCGCAGCGACACCGTCGCCAGCGTCCGGATCGTCGCCGGCGGACAGCCTTCTGTAGAAAGCGAGGAAGGCGATGAGCGAGAGATAGGCTTCCGTCTTGCCGCCGCCGGTCGGGAACCAGAGCAGGTCCATGATCCGGCGTTCCGGATGCTCGCGGTCGGCGACGGATGCGGCCGCTAGCAGGATGAAGCCGAGCTGGAACGGCCGCCACGCAAGGGGGCCCCGCGCGCTTTTCTCGGGGTCCCAACCGTGCTGCATGTCCATTGCAAGATTGGCTAGGCGGAAGGCGCGCGACATCGCGGAGTCTTCGGCGATGCGCGCAGCACCACGTGACATTCGGTCGTGGACTTCGCGGCAGATCGCGATGTTCTTTGCGGCTTGGTCCCGGAACTCTGCGGGAAGTGAAGGCACTTCCGCTTCCCTGTCTTTGAGCCAACGCGCATAGGCGGCGGGAAGCTGTTGCAGGGCGTGGCCGAGTTCGTCCGGCGCAGCTATCGCCAGCCAACGCACCGAAAGCGGTTTGAGCGGCCCGTCCTTGCGCAGCGTGTCGAACACCTCGTGACCGGCCGCGCTGGTCGCGGGCACAGTGGCGGTGGGAATCCAGCTAGTGGCAACCATCTCGGCTGTCGTCGGATCTGTCCCTGTCTCCCATTCGACTGAGCAGGTGTGACCGGTCGCGAATTCATGGGCGTTGCGGTACAGAAGCGCCGCGCCGCGATCGTCGTCATCGAGCACTGCCCGCCGCGACGGTCGCGCCACCAGCACTGTGCCCGGCCGTGGGCGAATCTCGACGCGGGTCTGGAACAGCGTCAGCCGTTCGATACCATTACGGCCTTCGTCTTCGTCGGGTTCGGCTTGGTTCAGCAGTGTGACCGTGGAGAGCGTACCGCCCGACCATGAGGCAGTGCGTATGTGCAATCGCACGCCCGTTGGCGCGCCATGCGGTTCGAGATCGACGAAGCGCGAGGTATCGTCCAGCGTGACGTCGTCCACCGGTATGTCGTGCGCCCGGCGTAGCCAATCTATGCGCCGCCGGGCACCGCCCCCGTTTTCCTGCTCATTTGCGTCAGCCTCTTCGGGAACGACGGGTTCGTAGGTTGCGAAACGGACTCTCACGTCGAGTCTGGGAGACCTGCTGTCCACCGCGCGCGCGGCGAAGGATACGCCCGCCGAACACGGCCGTACGAGGCCGGCCAGCGAGACTTCCTCTTCTTCGCCGCCGCCGTCAGCTTCATTGTCCTCCCCGCCGGACAGGCCGAGACGTTCATCTTCCTCCGCACCCATGCGAGTTTCACGCGGCCACAAGATGCCGGTAAGATAGACGTCCGAAGGACGTGAGGTCAGGATCTCATTCTCAGTATACGGCCCCATCAGATCGCATCTGAGCCTGTCTAGAAGACTATCGCGCATGTCACTGCCTCCTTCGTCCGAAAAACGCTGTGCTGTAGCCCAGCACCAGCGGAGCCAGCATGATCCCGCTGCTGCGCCACGGCTCAAACAGCGTCTCGCCTTCTTGCGCATCCGGCGGCAGGACGATCGTGCGCACCCCGCGCACATGGAGATGCCGGATCCTGTCGGGCGGTCGTCTCCTGTCGCCGCCGAGTTTCTTCTGCACGGCATCGGCGACTGTGAACAGATCGTAATTGACCGCCTGGGATAGGACTGCGAGACAGTCTCCCTGTCCGTCTTCCTTAAGCCGATAGACGAAATCGGAGTCGCGGTCGCTTTCGGCGACGAGTGAGACGGTCTCGTCCGCGAAGCTGCGTATCCGGCTTTGCGCAGCGCGCACTGCACCGGCGTTTGCGAAGAACCTTCGCCCGGCCAAGCCTTCGGCGCTGATGTCGCCGTCATGGCCTATTTCCACCTGGGCGCGCGGCTTGTTGTCCTTCGTCTGAAGGCAATATGTCCTGCCGGAGGCCTCGACCCGACTTGCGAACTGTCGCCAGCCGCGGCCGATCAGCAGCCGCGAGCGTCCGCGCGTCGCGCCGACGAACACGACCCGCGCTTCTTCGTCCTGATCCACATTGCGGCCCTGCGTGTCAGACAGCATCAGATGCACGGTATCCGCTTCGCGCCCCTTGGACGCATGTATGGTGCCGACGATGGGGCCGTGCAGCCCTAGCTCGGCATGACAAAGTTCCGCGGGCGGCTGTTTGCGTCCGAGCCGCTGCCGCAATAGCCGCATCTCCACGACCGTCTGCGTGCGGCCCGCGATGCGCACCAGATTTGCCCATGCGTCATCGGCGTCGCATGTGGCCAGCGACGTGCCGTATACCTTGTCCGTCCACAGCGTCATGAACACGTCCCAACTCAGATCGGCGCCCGTGTATTCGGAAAGCGCCGCGCCGATCCATGGCGCAAGACACACGGGCAGACCCGACATCCGCACCCGGTGCGGGATGCCGTTCTGAGTCAGCATAGAGGTGGTCAGCAATACGTCGCAGCGCCTGCGATAGAGAATGAAAGCATCCTCAAGCTCGGCGAGCGCCGCATCGTCAACGCGCGGCGCTTCGCCATGCGCGAGACTGATAACCTCGTCCTTGATGTCAGCGAGCTTGTCGTTGGTCTCGCTCGCCCCTGTCAGCACCTTGCGGCGTGTGTCCGAGAAGATTGTCAGAAGTTGCGGAGAGCCGGTGCGATGTACCTGCGTCAACTCGCATTCCCGGAACGCGCCGGCCGCGCCGCGACGGATCTTCTCGGGCAAAGGCAGTTCGCCGGCTTCGCCCGGCCGAACCTCGTGGTCGTCCGCGAAACCATAGATGGCCTGCGCCTCGTCCGCGAAGACGGTCACTCCGCAGGACGACGACACTTTGCCAATCAACTCGACAACCAAATCGGCGCGTATGCCGACGATATCCTGCGCCTCGTCAACGACCAGGTGTTCGACGCTCTCCAGATATTCTGCGACATTCTCGTCGCGCCGGACGAGTTCGCGCACGCGTTCGATGTTTTCCTCGTAGGTGCCGAGGATTTTGGCCTCTTCATCAAATCCTGAATGCAGTGTCCAGGCGTGCGAATCCAGCGTTGCGATCTTGACCGCATAAGCCGCCGCCGCGTCTTCGAGATAGGCGGCGATCCGGTCGCGGATTTCACGCACGGCGGTGCGCGTGAAACTGATCAGCCAGATGTGGCTCGGCTCCAGGCCGCCCCGATCGATCAAGTGCGAAACCCGCGCGCAGGCGACGGCTGTCTTGCCCGTGCCCGGACCGGCCCCGACCAGCAAACGATCCTCGGGCGGCATGTCGATCACCGCCCGCTGCGACTCGTCCCACTCTATCAGAGCCGGGGGAACGACCTGGAATTCAGGGGTGGCTTCGCTTTCATTCATGCCCACTGTCCCAGTGTCGGTGGCGGGCGCGATGCCGTCGAGCCAGACCTCGCCGCCGTTGACCAGCGGCCGGAACTGCTTCTTGTATTTGACGACAGGTTTTCCGTCGACATGCCGCAAGGGACGCGTCACCCGAGCGATCTCCCGTCCCTGCCTGTATATGGTTACCTCGACCTGCGCCATGGTTCCGTTTCCGAATTCTTTTCCGCCCGGCCGTAAACCTCATGGTTGCGTGGCGCATTCAGGACACCCGTTTCTCTATACTCGCGTATTCTGCGATCTCGGCAAATGTCTTTTCGCTGTCGCGAACGAAGGTCTCCGCCACGTCCAGTAAATCCGCCAGCTTTCTTTTCTGTTTACCTTTCAGGGCGCATTCCCAGACCACCAGTACACGCCATCCGTCTGTGGTCAGCGCGGTCAGCGCTTGGCGGTCTCGTTCCATGTTTCCGTTGATCTTGCCCTTCCAGAACGCCGCGCGCGTCTTCGGCCATTTAAACAGCGAGCAGTCGTGGCCGTGCCAGAAGCATCCGTGGACGAGGACCACTGCGCGATACTTCGCAAACACCATGTCGGGTTTGCCGGGCAGGCCCTTTTTGTGCAGCCTGTAGCGCAGGCCGCGTCCGTGCAGTCCGCGCCGTATGAGCATTTCCGGCTTCGTGTTCTTGCCCCTGATCCGGCTCATCACCAGCCGGCGCTGTTCCGGCGTCAATACGTCGGTGGTTTCGCCCTTCGTGGCGGTCGTATCGTGGACATCAGGGTTCAATCACCTTCTCCATCCCGACGGGATCGCGCGCTAGGACTGGTGATCCGGCTTCGGATGCCGCAGCCGCTGCAAGCGGAATGAACGTCGGTCGTATCAAATGCGCTCCGGCCGATATCTCGATCGTCTTCATGATTTCGGTGGCGATCGCTTTCGCCATCAGCGGCGGGACAGCATTTCCGATCTGGCGGAATGCCTCGTTCATTGCGCCCGAAAACACGAAGCCGTCTGGGAAGGACTGGAAACGTGCCGCTTCGCGGACGGAAATCGTCCGGGCCTGAGCATCGTCGTAGTGGATATGGCTGTACCCGTCCTTGCTGAGATGCGCCATGATCGTGCGCACCGGCTGATCCCGGGATATCTTCCGCCATTTGTTCGGAAACTTGCCCGCATCGTAGGGCGGCACGATAGAGTTTTTCAGTTCTTCGTATTCCTCAGATCCCTGCCTGATGCGCGGCCTCTTCTTCGCAAGCGCCGACAGCTTCTCTTCGAACATTTTCAGGGCGAGCGCGTGCGCTTCCGGATACTGATCACCTTCCTTCATGCGGGCAAACAGCTGGTAGTCGCGAGGCAGATACCTGATGACATGATCATAGATGCCGTCACTGGCCTCAAAGCCGGGCCAGTTCTTCATCGCCCCCGCGTATGCCGACTCCGTGCGTCTTCCATCATATCTGGACAGTCGATCGAACCTTCGTGCGCCGCGTTTAAGTTCGCCCTTACGCACCAGCTCGCGCGCATCAATTTTCGGGAGGTCGCCGATCGCTTCCTCCGCCGTGATGGCTGGACAGAGAGCCTCAGTCGCATCAGGAGGAGACACATAATTATGCGCATCCTCAAACAGCCCGCCTTTTGACAACAGTTTCAACGCGACCTGACGCGATCCTTCGTAGCCGGGAGGAAGATCGATCCAGTGGGTCGGTTCAGGGAAGGTGACGGTTGCGGCCATCTCGCGATGATATGCGATCAGGAACATGCGCTCGCGCGTTTGCGGTACGCCGTAGAACGCGGCATTCAGCAAGGTGTAAGTGCAGATATATCCAAGCTCTTCGAGAACTTCGCAGACCTCTTCAGGCACGTTATGTCCGCCGAAATTCATCACGTCCGGAACGTTCTCCATGAGAATCACGACCGGCCGGCAAGATTTCACGTATTTGAGATAGGGCGCATACAGCTTTGCACGCGGGTCCTGGCGGAACGCGTCGGGATGCGCCTCGATTTCGCGCAGCTTCGATCTGCCGACGCGTGCAAAAGCTTGGCATGGTGGACCACCGACGACAACGTCGAAGGCGTCTGCCACCCGTCCAAGATTCAATTCACGGACGAGTTCGCTTGGTGCGGTTGCGGTAATATCGCGAGCTACCGCGTGCCGGGGATCATCAGGATGGAAATTGGCACCGTAGGAGGCTGCTGCCGTCGGATTGTTCTCGACCGCAGCTGCGATCTCGAATCCAGCAGCGCTGAAGCCGAGAGAGAGACCGCCGCACCCGGCGAAAAGATCAAGAACTCGCGGTTTTGCCCCGGTTTGAAGCCTCAAGATCTTTTTCTGGATGACACTGTCCGTCACGTCTCCTTCAACCCCCGTTCTTCTCTGCCGAACAAATCCGGCTGCGGGTTGAAGTGCTCTCTGTCCAGGTGCTCTCGGACAAGCCGTGCGATCAACGGTGACTTTTTATAGCCCTTCTCGCGGCAATAGTCGCCAAACCGATCAGCTTCCGCTCTCGGCATCAGCATCTGCACGCGAACCAGATCAGTCATTTGTGCGGGTTCCCCTTTTTGGGCATCGTATCCTGTACGATGAGCAGAAATCAACAGTTATGCACATTTCTGCGCATGTGAAATCGGACGCGTCTTAGTTAATGCCGATGGCTGACATCGGTTTGGGTGAATGGCGGCTGAGCCGCTTAAGCCTGACTCAACTTAAGTGTCGGCCTAGATTCCGTGAGCATTTGATCGATAGCGCTTTTCCGGGACTGACGATCCAGCGTGTAGGTGTTCCGCCTGAACTCGACGCCTTCCAGCAAGGCCTCCACGTAACCGGACACAGTGTCTGCGGCCATGATCAGTGTGGAATCGAGCGTGTGGACGTACTTGCTCGTGACTGATCCCTTGGCATGACCGATCAGTGCGGCAATAGTGATCTCCGTGAATCCCAGATCGTTCGCGATGCTCGCGAAACTGTGCCGGAGCACGTGAGGCGTTACGTCCCAGAGCGGCGTGTCCTTGAACAGCTTCTTCCAGCTCTGCGGGAAGTTTCCGACCGCGTTGTCGATGTCCTGGCCGGGAAAGACATAGGTGCCGGTTCTCTGCGGCCGTTCCTTCTCAAGAAACTCCACTACGGGGAGCCCGACCGGGCGTACCGATGAACCTTCCTTACTGTCGATCAACCGCAAGCAGCTCCCTTCGAGGTCCGCCTCGCTCCATTTGAGATTGACGATTTCGCCGCGCCGGCAGCCTGTCACCGCGATCAGCCGGAGGATATCGGCATGTATCTTGTAGCGGTCGCTTCCCTGCGCCTCGCGAAGAATACCACCCAGAACCCGGTATTCGGCTTCGCTGAGCCGGCGGTCGCGGACCTGATATTTCGGTTTGCGGAGACCATGCGTTGGGTTGTGCTCGATCACGCCAGCTTCGACGGCATAAGAGAAGATTCCGCCAAGCAGACCCATCGTCCGGATCGCGGTGCCACGGCCACCGCGAACGATGGCCTTTCCGCGGAGCTTTTCAGTTTTCATGGTCACGCGTGTCTTGCCGGAGATGATGTCCTTCATCAGATTGTTCATATCCGGCTTGGTGATGTCTCGCACACGTCGCGTCCCGAGAAGAGGAATGATGTGCCTGCGGATACGGCCGACATCGGTGGCGATGGTGGTGTCCTTCTTTGGCCGGCCGCCTTTTCCCAGGATGAGGCCAGCTTCCATGTCGGAGATGTATTGTTCGCAGAGCTGCTTGATGGTCAGCGCCTTGCGGTCTTCCTCGCGCTCTTCGGCAGGATCGCCGCCTTGAGCGACCTGTCCGAGCAGGGCCTTGGCTTCGCGACGCGCGGTTTCGGGCGTCCAGATGCCATGAAGGCCGATCGTGTAGCGACGTGAACGGCCACGAGAGCGGTACTGGACGATGTAGCTGCGCTTGCCCGAGAGATAGACGCGAAGACCGAAGCCCGGCAATTCGTCGTCCCAGACGACATGACCTTTGCTCTGCGGCTCGACGGCCTCTACAAACCGTTTGGTCAGTTTGGTCATGCTCCCGTCCCTCGGAAACCCGGATTTCAAGTAAGCACCACGCAAGCAGGCGGGCAGAAATCAAGGCGTATTCTCGGATAGAGACTTCGGAGAGCTAATTATGAAAATCAATTGTTTTCAGTAGGCTATCGTGCTCTGGCGCGCCCTATCGTGCAATTCGGATAGGCCCTTAAACCAGCTCCGAAGGCAAAGGCCACAGGTTCGAATCCTGTCGGGTGCGCCATTTTCCCCATGCACATCTCCTAAAAACCAACTGATTTCATTGACGAAAATCGCCCAAACAGCGATGTTGGTGCGACGCATGGTAGACCAGTTTGTAGACCAATCCCCGAGCTATACTTTCCAAAAACGCGGAATCTTTTATTTCTCACGACGTGTTCCCACCGATCTTCAGGCAAAATATCGTGCCCCGCGTATCGTCATGACGCTGCGAACACGATCTGAAAAAATCGCCCGAAAGCTTGCAAGCTCGATCACCGCCCGGCTTGGTGGTTATTGAGGATATATTCTTGATAAATGTGGGTGGTGCAAAAGATCCTGTATAGCCTGTAATCTTTTTCTTTTTTCAGTTGTTGTAATGGTAATTTTTATAAAGGAAACTCGGCAATTGGGGTTTTAAAAAATGGATATTCAATGTCATGATAGGGCTATGTATACTTCATACTTTGTAGCGCGAACCGTCTTTGAAACGTCAAGTTTCCAAAAATATTGTTGATTTGGACTGAGGGAAGAAGTGTAGTGCTATGGCAAGCATTCTGTAACTGATATGAGAGTGGAAATAGCTGAAATTTTTTTCCAATAGGGGAATTTTACCATAAATAAGATGTGGTTTATTTGATTTGGAATTATGGGCTTAATGAATCAATAAAGTATTCCTTCGTAAATTTCTTTTATTTGATTATATGTTATATTTTTTTGAAATTTCTCCATGATTGTTTTTCTCGAATTTATTTTAATTTTCTCGATTTTTTGCGGACTGGCAATCAGGTCAGATAATGTGCTAACTAGTTCATCATATCTGTCATGATCAATCAAATATCCATTTTCTCCCGATGTAATTATTTCCGGAACTCCCGCAACATTTGTAGAAATCACACATGCTCCAGAGGCCATGGCCTCCAAAATTACTCTTGGGAAGGCTTCTCCATACATAACAGATGGTAAAACCAAAATGTCCGAATTTCGTAATATCTCTGGTATATCTGTGCGGAAACCGAGAAAATGGAACTTTTCGGGGTTTGTGCAGGATTGAGAGATCTTTTTTAAAGATTCTAGGTATTTTCCGCCAGAATAGTCTTTTCCTACAAAATTTACAGAAACATCCAGTCCTTGGTTTATAAGATCGGCAACTGCTTGTGCTACCCATTCAGGTCTTTTTCGTTGAACTAGGTTTCCAATGAAGCATATTTTTAAGGGAATATTAATCGTATCTCTTGTGGGGTAGAATAAATCAACGTCGACTCCGTTATACAAAATTGATTTTGGTGTCTTTGAGTTAATATTTTTTGTTCGGGATTTTATTTTTTTTGCGACGTATAAATTGTGCGATGATATTTTATCTCTAATGACATCAAGAAAAGAATTGCCAATTTCTTGCCTTATGTGCCAGATTACAGGAACTTTTAATGACTTTGCTGCGAATCCCCACGTGAGCATTGATACATCATCATTTATGTGTACTAAGTCTGGTTTTAGTTTTTGTATCACCTTCCTTGCTCTTATGATTTCATTCAAGGCATAAAAACTGCCAAGAACTTTTCGGACTATTCCCTGTGTGTTTTCAAGTTTGTTTTTTGATATTTTGCCACGATATAATATTGTTTTTAAATTGTGGGATTTGGATTTTTCTACTGCGTCGCCTGGATAAGGGAAAAGTTGAATTGGCGTGTAGCCAAGATTTATCAAATCTTCGCACAATAGGAAGGATGAGTTTTTGCTACCTCCTAGTGAAGAACTTGAATGTGGAAATAAAATTTTTTTAATCATGAATTGAGGCCTTACCTATAAGGTCATCATATTGATTAACTATTTTTTCGATGCTAAAGTTGTCAATTATAAATTTCCGTCTTTTGTGTTTCTCGCTTTCAGATGATATTTTTTCATTCTCTATACAATTCCTTATTTCCTCAAATAAAATTTCTGGATTTTTGGGTGGGATAACGGTTCCAACCTCGCTGAGGAGCATACGTGTATCACCAACATCTGTTGCTATACAGTGTGTTCCTGTAGCTAGTGCTTCTCCGAGCACATTGGGAAAACCTTCTCCATATGCAGAAGTTAAAACCACTAAATTAGCCGCCTGCATCAATAATGGAATATCAGAGCGTTCACCTAGTGATATAACATCGTTTATAATTTCATTTGGGATGGGAATTTTATCTGTATTTTTTCCTATCAGAATGAGTTTCGTTCTTTTATATTCTTTTTTTAAATATTGAAAAGATTTTATCAGAGTTTCATGATCTTTTTGAGGATCAAATCGCGCAATACAAAATATTACGAAACATGATGGTTGTATAAGCAAATTTTCAAGTGCTCTTGCTTTTTTCTCTGGTTCATAACTCCACGAACAAGTATCAATTCCGTTAGGAATGTACATCCAGTTGCTGTTTTTGTAACCGATTTGTTGGTGGAAAATTCGACCTGAGTGAGAATTGGTAATGATTAGATCTACAAATCTAGAAAAAAATTTATTTGAATACAGAATAAACCTTGTCATAGGTGAGTATTGTGATAGGTCAATGTTGGAACAACGGATATTCCATATTAACTTAATTTTTTTGTGAAATATTTTAACTAGTATGAAGGATATGAAGTCGGCATGGTATAGCCAAGACATTATGATATTTGGTTTTTCTTTTTTTATTATCTTGTTTAGTTTGATTATTCCAGAGATCCAGTTTTTGGGATTTTGGAGATTTAGTTCATGTACATCTATCCCTTTTTCCGTCATAGTATCTCCGTGCGTTCCACGGTCTATTAATGATACAACGACATGTTTATGTTTATAAGAATGGAGAACCAGTCTTTTCAACATACCCTCGGCTCCGCCTGAACCTAGAGATGTGATGACATGCAGTGTGATCATTTGTTTATTATCGACTCCCATTTTTCCCCAATATTGTTGATTGACAAATTATCTATTTTTTCTAATGCATTTTTTGAGAAAGTGCGTTTCAATTCATCTGAATTTGCTAATTTTTCGATAAAATGTGCAAGTTCTTGTGGCTTTCCGGAAGAATATACAAATCCACTAACTCCATGCTCTATATAATTTAGCGCCCCGGGAAGGCAATCGGCTACGATACATGGAACGTGGTTAGCTATTGCTTCTAAAAGTGTGTTTGGAGTACCCTCAAATTTTGAGGTAAGCACAAATATCGATGCCTTCTTGTATTCTAGCTCAACATTTTTCTGTAAGCCTGGCAAGGATACTTGTTCGGTTAGGTTCCTTTTACAAACCTCGTCTTCGATTTTTTTGCGCTCCGGACCCTCACCTATTATTCTCAATTTCCAATCCCGGTTTCTTTTCAGAAGAAGGTCAAATGCATGCAGAAGTTCTATGTGATTCTTTTGTTCGACAAGCCGACCAACGGTTAAAATTCTTCGATTATCTTTCGAAGGTTCGGAAGAGTTATGTTTGGGGATTTTTATTGGATTTTCAATCAAAATTATTTTTTCGAATGGCGCATATTTTTTTATGGTCTCCACTGATATTGCAGAGTTTGTAGTTATTTGGTCTGCATATTTATATAGGGACTTACGCAAAAAATTCCAGCATGTGTTATGCTTTTGGCGCGAGGGATCGTTCCTTTCTGATATAATGACAGTTTTTCGCAGGAATGCCGAAGCAATAATTAATATTATATTGTTGCTCGTTAAGAATGAAATAAAAACTTCAGTTCTTTGTTTTTTTAATGCAGATCTTACTTTTGCAACTCTCACGATGTTGTTATAAAATGCGTGAATTATGTTCTTTGAATTTATGTTCCCGTCGATGGAAATTCGTTCAATTTCTTCATTTATTTTGAAGAAGTCATGCTCTTTGCTTTTCATTGTTATCAGTTTAACGTCATAATTATTTGAGGATAAATAATCGATTAACTGAATCGCAACCCGCTGAGCGCCGCCTGCGACAAATCCGTCTATCAATAGCGTTATTTTTCTATTTTTGATATTTTTTTTCATAAAATTCCGAAATTTGTGACGTAATTATTGGAAAATGAGCTTTGGGAATCTCTCCAGTTTTAACATATTTGTATATGTCATCAACCTCTTCATCTAAGTTTGAAACATATACGACTGGAACCCCATAAGATAAGAGAATTTCAATTAGTGAAGTATTTCCACAAAACACAAGATCAACCTGGTTTGAGAACTCTTCAATATCTTGTTTTCCCGATGTTATTTCAACTTTTTCTTTAAGACTGTGCCATTTTTTTGACGAGGCGAGAGGATGAAGTCTTACTTTTATAGTAGAAGAAGTCAGCCTTGATAGTTCTCTCAATAATGGCAGCACCTTTTCGGGAGTCATGTTTTTAGGGCCAGCGATTGCAAATTTCAGGTTTTGGTTTCTCAAAACTTCAAAAGAAATTTTCTTGTTTGGCAGTTTTATTAATTCGTAGGTAGTTGAATTAACAGATATTTGAGAATTATCCCAAATGTGATCATGTGTGCGTGGCAACGCGTCAAATCTGTCAGTTTGTTTCGCTAGGCGACATAAGTGGATTTCTTTTACGGTTTGGTCGTTATTGGCAGCTACCAATAATGCAGCTCTTAACGGAGTTACATCGTCAACGCAATATACATACTCAATTCTGTGCTTTGATAAGTAGTTTTCAAAGTAAGTCAGGTATTTAAAAAATCTAATCGTTTGAAAAATTTTAATTTCATCTACAAGCAAACCGCTTTCGATTAGTCCTCTGGTTATTTTCAAGTATTCACTTTTTATTTTTCTTAATCTAATTTCTTTTTTTAATATGTGTTTCTTTTTTATAATGGAATTCTTTATGAATTCGTTAGAGTGGTCGCTAATTACGGTTTTTCCAATTTTTTCGAATGATACGTACGGGATTGACAATGCACAAATTAATGGCAGAAAGTTTGTTTTGTTAGATAGCTTCCAAGCGAGATGTCTAATTTTTCCTATAATGCCATGACCAAACACCTGTTTCAATCTTCGTTGATAAAGATCAGTGCCAGAGTGATATCTCTCGATAAAAGCGATATAGCTAACGGCGTTATATATTATATTCTTTGAGTTCATTTTATTATGACATTTTGTTTGTTAACTGGTGTTCCGCGTTCGACATCTTCCTTTATTGTTGATCCAATCACGGAATCTTTTTCTTTTGGAGGCAATCCGTAACCCGGTCTAATGCTGCGTATGTCACTTTCTGTCACAACGTCTCCCTTTTTTTTATCACGTACAAAATACAAAGAACGGCGAAATTTAACATTTCCTAGTTCACTACTCTTTCGGCCATAATTAACTTCACCTAAGCTTTCCCAAGCTTCATTGACATTTTTTATGAGAAGTTCAAGTTCTTGCGGTTCCAGTGAAAATGATGCATCAGGGCCTCCGTTTGAACGGCTCAGAGTGAAATGTTTTTCGATAATACTTGCTCCCAATGCAATACTACTGATTGCAGTAACATCTGATAACGTATGATCTGACAGTCCTGTCTCACAGTTAAAGCGCTGACGCATATCAGGTAGTGTTCTAAGATTATAATCTGCCGCAGGTGCAGGATATCCACTAACACAATGCAATACTGCTAATTCTTTACATCCGGCATCTCGAGCTGTGTCCACGGCCTCCTGAATTTCAATAGCATCAGCCATTCCTGTTGAAATTATTAGTGGCTTTCCGGTTGACGCAGCATAACGTATAAGAGGTAGGTCAATGGCTTCGAAAGATGCTATTTTATAAGCGGGTGTATCAAGTGATTCTAAGAGATCAATTGCTGTAGAGTCGAAGGGGGAGGAAAAAATTGTAATTCCCAGTTTCTTCGCGTGGTTGAACAACGGTTCATGCCATTCCCAAGGCGTATATGCCTCTGCATATAAGTCGTATAAAGTCCTACCGCTCCAAATTCCATCCAGGATTTTAAAGTCGCTTTTCTCAGAATTTAAGGTAATCGTATCTGGAGTGTAGGTTTGCATTTTTACGGCATCTGCACCACAAGACTTCGCTATTTCAATTAAATTCATCGCATTTTTAATGCTACCATTATGGTTAGCTGATATTTCTGCTATGAAATAGGGTTTGTGTGTTTTGCCTATCTTTCTATCTTTTATTATCATGTTTCTAATCTCATAAATATGTATGTTTCTAGTCGACTGGTTTCAAAAAAATTAGCAGATTGAAATGTTTTTAGTGACGCGTGATTGTCTTGATGAATCGTAGCTAATAGTATTTTACATTCTTTCGAGCGTGCGAAGTTGATTGTACTGTTAAGTGCCGATAATGACAATCCTCGTCCCTTGAACCTTGGATTCATGCAGATACTCACTTCGGCTGCTTTGGGATTTTTTACATCATAGTCTAACCGAGTGTGTGCAATGTCGATTTTTCCAGATTTTATAATTAAGAGGTCTGTGTTGGGATATTTTAATTTTTGACGTATCCAGTGTAAATGTGACGAGAAATCAGGAACTTGTGATTTTATATAAAATTGATGGTTTTTTTCGTTATATCGCCACTTCCAGATGTTCTCTGCATCGGATTCAGATGCAAAGCGACAGTCTATTGACTCTCTTATAAGTGCGTTTGCTACTCTTGATGCACCGTGCCCATCACAAATTTCTTTAGCAGCTTTTGACATCTGTAGCCTGCAGTATCGACTCGATAATTCGTTTATTGCTTTGTAAAGATCTTTCTCCCAGTCTTCAGACTTAATTGTATCAATCGCAATGGTTGCCTTTTTTTTATGAAGGTATTTGCTTCCGTCCCTTTGATTATCTGCAATAATCAGAGTGATGCTAGGTGTGCCTGTTATGCATCTTTCTAGGGCGGAGATTCCGCCGGCGCCAATAAGTATGTCACTATGTCTATATAATAACGCCATGCTTGGGGGGTTTACATGTGTGAAAAATGATATATTTTTGTGATTTAATACTGTATCGGTTTTTCTTATCTTTTCAAAGCGTTCGGGGGTGATTAAATGGATCTCAATTTTTGTGTTATTGCTAAAAAAACATAATTGTTTTAACAATTTTTCGACTATAACGGGGAAATTTCCTCCGCCCAGCGAGATTGAAATTTTTATTTTAGAAGTTGGAATGTTTTTTATATTTATTTTTTTTCTGAATTCGTCACGAATTAGAGCGTACGTGGGGCCAATTAATAGTGTGCAATTTTCTCCTATGCGGTCAACATAGTCATCGTAGGTTCTACCTGCATTTTGATCCAGAAGTACCGAGGAAAAATATTTTCGTTTTGGTGCATCGTCTAAGGTTAATATATTTTTGCAGTATTGGTGGGCAAGCTTCTCTAGATGGCTGTTTATTTCATAATGATCTAATATAAACCAATTGATTTCAGAGTCTCCGGAAATTTTCTTTATTTTGGCTATTGTGTCTTCAGTAGGAGATTTTTCGTCTACATATCTGTATCTGTGGCCATGTGCTTCGATTTTTTCTGGGATGAACTTTTTTGAATTATTCTCGATGAGGAATTCTATTTTCGCGCCATCTTTTGAAATTTGGTCTGCTAACGTTAGACAACGCATAAAATGACCGTAACCTGCCTGAGGAGAACAATCCGTTCTAATTAATATGTTCATTTTTAAATGTCAGAATTTGACTTGAATGGGGAACGCGTATTTATGCCTGCAGCTTCAAGAGCTTTTTTTGCTCCCGCAGGAGTTTGTTCGGTAAAATGAAAGATGCTCGCCGCTGCCACAGCTGACGCACCAGCCTGAAGAATCGCTTCTATCATGTGCTGATAGTTTCCTGCGCCACCTGATGCAATTACTGGGATATTTACGGCCGCAGCGACTGCTTCAATTAAGGCAAGGTCATAGCCAACCATAGTTCCGTCTCTGTCAATGGAAGTCAAAAGAATCTCGCCGGCACCTAGTGCTTCTAGCTCTTTAGCCCATTCGATAACAGACCTTCCTGTCCTGACAGTACCCGAATGACTATAGCATTGCCACGACTTGTCTTCATTCCGTACATCAATGCTCGATACTACACATTGAACGCCATGTTTCGAAGCAATACGGCTTATCAGTTTCGGATTGTCATATGCGGCTGAATTAATTGAAACTTTGTCTGCGCCAGCTCGCAAAAGGTGTTGGACATCTTCATGATTTCTTATACCACCGCCAACAGTAAAGGGTACAAAGCAGTCGTGTGCAAAGTCTTCGATAGATTCAAAGTCTGGTAAGTTTTGATCCTGTGTTGCAGTTATGTCTACTAGAATTAATTCATCAACATCCCGTCTATTGTATACTTTAACTGCGGGTAAAACTGGTCCGACACGTCGCCAACTGTCAAAAGATACTCCTTTTACAAGCCCGACATTTTTCCATAGCAGAGTGGGAATTATTCTTGTTTTTAGCATTTTATGTCTTCGAAAAGTTTTTTAAAATTTCTAGTCCGGCTTGTGAGCTTTTTTCGGGATGAAATTGGGTGCCCCAGATGTTGTCTTTCTCAATAACGGCGGCAACGTTTATATCGTAATTGGTTGTAGCCACAATGTTTGTGATATCTCTCGGACAAAATGCATAACTATGAACAAAATAGAAATCTGTTTCCGGAGGAATACCTTGTAAGGATTTACTGGTGTGTGCTGAAATTTCAATTGAATTCCAACCTATGTGAGGAACTCGGTAAGTGCAGCCGATGTTCTTTAAATGGCGGATTGTACCGGATATAAAATCAAAACCACTTGTTAATTCTTTATCGTTTAATTGTGATGCTGCGCTATCTGTCTCTTCACTCGCAGTTGCAAGTAATTGCATTCCCAAACAAATCCCAAGTATTGGTCTCTGATGTTTCATTACGTGGGAAGTGATTTCGTGAGTCCAGCCATCATTATCTAGCTTTTGTTTGCATTCCTTGAAGTTTCCGACTCCAGGTAGCAAAATCCTATGAGCATTAGATAACTCACTTGGAGAGACCGCTACACAATAGCTTTCATCTATTTTTTCTAAAGCGCCAGACAGAGACCCAATATTTCCGACGCCATAATCTATAATGGTTGTTGTCATATGTTATCACTATTGATTTTTTGCAGGTTTCCAAAACGGTCTTTTATAAGCTTCCCAGAGTTGTCACGCCTGAAGATTTTTTTGTTTGTAAATTTGTCGCAAACAACTTGAAACTCTTCTACTGTCATATTCAATGGGGAAAGTATTTCTTCAAGAGGTTTTCCTAAATAACTCCAGGGAAATTTTCCTTCCATTTTCTGGACTGCTGCCATTCCGTCCTCACGAGTAAGTCGGTTTCGGCGAATGTGAAGCGAGACTTGGTCGCTAGCTCTTCCAAAGCCGAATTTTAAAAACTTAAAGTAATCATGTATACCATGTTGATGGTTATCCAGGTTTTCGTAGTTAACAAATGATCCTTCAACAGGGTTTGGCGGAGTTGTAAATCCATTGGCCTGAGCCAAAAGCGTATTTGTCATTCCGTCCCACGGAATATAATGGCCAAGAAAGAGGCCGGTTACGCCGACGCGTTTTAGTTCTTCATCGGTCGGATACTGATAGTTGATGAGGTGTTTTTTCTTAATTCCTGAAAATTCTGGTAAATCGCTAACACGGAGGCCAAGTAGGCCGCCAAATTCTTCCAACCAACGTCGATTAAGCGTACTGTTTTCGCCAGAGGCTGCTGGGCCACCATATTCATTTTGAGGATTTTCTCCCCAGATAATCAGCGGAACGTTGAATTGGACGGCTGATCTTACTGGCACAGTGAATATACCGACGTGTTCAGGCCAGGCGATATCACCTACTTCGGTGAGGCCGATGCGGTTTAATTTTCTACGTACTATCGGGTTAGGTGATACCTCTATATAGTCAACACCTAGTGATTTAATATTTTGGATATTTTTTCGGCCGATCTCGGATAAATCGCAAGTTGTCGATGTGACACAAAGCGGGTTTAATCCTAATTGTAAAATTTTAATGACTTGGAATGTACTATCTTTTCCACCGCTTACTGGTACGATGCAATCCCAATTTGATTGATCTTTTACTTTATATTTTTCAAGTATTTCTTTTAACTCATCTAGACGATTTTCCCAGTTTACAGATTTCCGTTTCTCATAGTTTCGACAAGCGTTGCATACACCTTCTTCGTCTATGAAGAGATCTGGTTTAGTGTCTGGCATGACGCATTTTTTACAATATGTGATCATTTTAATTATCCTTTTTATTCAAATAATCAAATAAAAACTCTGAAAGTTGCCAGTCTTCAGCTGTGTCTATATCCTGAGCAAGGATCCGCGGTATGACAACGCCTACTGAGTTTTGTCCAATTATATTTGAAGATGTTAGCCAGGTTTTCATCGTTGCCCAGTAAAACTGTCCAGCATCATGATAAGTTTGTTCTAAATCTTGAGAACGCGTCTCAGCATAATGTGGCTCTCTTAATTTCATAGTTGTGAACGGTGTTTGGACTAGTGCACGTTGAATAGGGTATTGATATTCGGTTACCGAGAAAACGAAACTGTCTTTATGACTTTCTAATTTTCGCCTTCCTTCTGCTAAATATTCTTCTTTCATTAGCGGTGTTGTTGGGTATATGCAACAAATGTTGGGATTGATATTTTTGTGTTTAATATAGCGCTCTATGACATCTTGAATAACCGGTAAAGTCGGGGTGTAATCATCTGCCAGAGATGTGTTTCGGAGAAAAGGTACGATGGCCCCTGATTTTGATGCGATTTCTGATATCTTTTGATCATCTGTAGATACGATTATTTCTGAAAATATCTTGGATCTTTTCGCTGTTTCAATTGCACGAGATATTATTGGTTGGCCGCGAAAGATTTTAATGTTCTTGTGAGGTATTCTTTTGCTGCCGCCTCTTGCAGGAATGATTGCTATGTTCATTGCGTGTTTTTTTCTAATGAATCTATAACGTAATCGGTTTGTTCTGCCGTCATCGTTGGGAATATAGGTATGCTAATAGCTTTCGAGTAATATTCTTCTGCGTTTGGGAATTGTCCTTCGAAAAAGCCAAGGTTTTTATAATAAGGTTGTAGATGAATCGGGATATAGTGAATGTTAACGCCGATGTCAGCATCGCGCATTTTTTTAAACAATGCGTCTCTTTGAATTTTGCTTTTCATTTTTAATATATATAAATGATAAGAGCTAAATGTATTTTCTTGATTTGTTTGATGTAAGAATTTTTTCCTATCTAACCGGCTCTTGTATGTGTTAGAGATGATATTTCGTTTTGCTGTGTATTCGTCTAGTCTCTCTAACTGACTAAGTCCTAAAGCAGCATGAATATCTGTCATTCTATAATTAAAGCCAAGTTCTATCTGTTGATAGTACCATTGGCCATCTGGTTCTTGTGTCATTAATTCAGGATTACGGGTTATGCCATGAGATCTTAATAATTCGATTTTTTCAGCGATTTTGGATGAGTTGGTAGTTATTGCGCCACCTTCACCTGTTGTAATAATTTTCACTGGATGAAAGCTGAATACCGTAATGTCTGAGTAGTTACATTGCCCTACCGGGTTATTTTGATATTTTGCTCCAATAGCGTGAGAAGCATCCTCTATAATTGAAAATTCAAATTGTTGCGATAGAGCGCGAATTTTTCTCATATCACAGGGCTGTCCTGCCATGTGAACAACGACTAAAACTTTAGGTAGGCTACTGGTTAGTTTAGCCAACTCCAGCTTTTCTTCTAGTTTTGTTGTGGAAATATTAAAAGTGTTTTCGTCAATATCCACAAAATCAACTTTAGCACTGCAATATAATGCACAATTGGACGAGGCAACAAATGAAATTGGGGATGTCCACAACATATCTCCTGGCCCTAAATCTAGGGCTAGACAAGAAAGATGCAATGCACTGGTTGCACTGTTGACGGCAAGTACATGTTTGACATTGCAATATTTAGATAATCTTTTTTCAAACTCTGGTACTACCGGTCCCTGCGTTAAAAAGTCTGACTGAAGAACCTCGATAACGCTATCTATATCCTGTTGTTTAATTTCCTGACGTCCGTACGGAATCATGTGCTTCAACTCACGTAATTTGCAAGTGTTTGGGAAATTAAATTCTCTAACTGTTCTACACTTAGAAAATCCGGGTTTGTCCCGCTATTATATGAGAAACCTTTAGGAACAGGAGTTGCGTGATGGGTTTTACAGTAGTCTTCAATGCTGTATTCACCGCTTTGAGGAAGTATTGCGTAATAGTTCCCCAAATCGACTGTGTTCAGGCTGTCGCTTTCTGTGATCATTTCTTCATGTATTTTTTCGCCAGGGCGAATACCGATAATCCTCTGTTCACAACCAGGTGCGATTGCCGAGGCTACATCCGTTATTCGGTAGCTCGGAATTTTAGGTACAAAAATCTCACCACCCGTCGCAGATTCGATAGCCCATAGAACCATATCAATACCTTCTCGTAGGCTGATATTGAATCTTGTCATCGCTGGGTCGGTAATTGGTAAGTAACCGAGTTGCTTGTGGTTCTGGAAAAAAGGTATTACAGAACCACGGCTACCCATCACATTGCCATATCGTACGACTGAAAAGCGGAGGTCCCGGTGACCGCGGATGTTGTTAGTCGCAATGAACAGTTTGTCAGAGCATAGCTTGGTTGCACCGTACAAGTTAATGGGGGCGGCAGCTTTATCTGTTGAAAGAGCTATTACTCGTTTGACCTTTGTATCGAGTGCTGCGTCAATGACGTTCTGTGCGCCAATAATATTTGTATTGATCGCTTCCATGGGATTGTATTCTGCTGCTGGTACCTGCTTTAAGGCCGCTGCATGGATTACTATATCAATGTCCTCAAACGCACGCTTTAGTCTAGAAACATCGCGAACATCGCCGATAAAATACCGTAGCCCTTCATAGTCATTCGGTGAAAATTGTTGGCTCATTTCAAATTGTTTTAGTTCATCTCGGCTAAAAATAACTAGTCGGCGTATGTTGGGGGCAATTTCGAGTATTCTCTTGACGAATGCGCGTCCAAACGATCCGGTTCCACCTGTAATTAACAAGCTTTTATTTTCTAAGTTTTTAGCGTTCACGTTAATGTCCATTTAAAAAAATATAAAACTTTTTTACGTAGTCTTTGTCATTTCTCTGAACTTATCACTTAAATGAATTAGTTCATTATATGTCCCACTCGCTATTATTGACCCACGCTCAAGTAGATAGATTTGGTCGCAATTTTCAACTGTAGAAAGTCGGTGCGCAATCATGATAATTGTAAGCTCCTTGCCCAGTTCCGATATTGCTCCCATTACGGCACGCTCCGTCAGATTGTCCAGAGCGCTAGTTGCTTCGTCAAGTACAAGAATCTTTGGCTTATGGTAGAGGGCTCTTGCTATACCGATACGCTGCCGCTGTCCGCCGGACAGACGGAGACCACGTTCTCCAATTTTCGTATTATAACCCTGTGGAAGTTGTTCGACAACGAAGTCATGTAAGTTTGCAATCTTGGACGCATTTTGCGCCGCTTCCACGTCAATTTCATCAGAGGTTTCGCCAAAAGCAATATTTTCAATGACAGTTGAATCTGATAGATAAATCGTCTGAGGAACGTAACCTATAGTCTGTTGCCAGGCACGAAGATTGTGTTTGTCAATCGGGATACCATCGACTTTCAAACAACCTTCGTGAGCCGGGAGTAACCCAAGTATGATGTCCAGAGTCGTACTCTTTCCGCTTCCGGTACTGCCAACCAAACCGATCGTAGTTTTTGCAGGGATTTTTAGAGTAATATTTGATAAAGCTGGACGATTTGAGTTCGGATAGGAATATGATAAATTTTCTATATTTATTCCTTCTTTAATTTTTATTTTAGGTTGTTTGGGGAAAAAGATGTCGTTTGACTGTAGTTTTGACAAGTTTTTAAATAGAGAGTTGAGGGTTCCACTGCCAAATCGAAGGGTGGATAGGTTTTGGTAAAAATTTTGAACCGCCGGTAAAAGACGATATCCGGCGAACGCATAAAGGGTCAATATCGGTAGGGTGTCTCTAAGGCTACTTCCAGACTTAATGAGGGTTAATACGAGTATAATCATTCCTCCGAAAGCAATTGCTTCTAAGGTGAATCTAGGTAACTGAGAGCAGGATTTCGAGAGGCTTTGGTAAACCGAGTATCGTTTTGCAGGATTGGAGAATTTTTCTATGAAATTTTCTTCATGGCCTATAATTTTTATCTCTTTAAAGCCACCAAAAGCCTCAGAAACTGCCTCAAACCTTTCTTTGTTTGCCACTACTCGCTCATTGCCAATTCGCGAGAGAAAACGCCTGAGTATGGCATAAATTATACCGTACGTAGTTGCCAGAGCGCCTCCTGCTGTTGCTGCTAAAATAGGATTCGTAAAGATTAATAAGCTAAGGATCGCTAAAATAATCATCCCCTGAGCTATACAAACCATAAAGGGTGTGATTGTATTATCAATTGCTTGTTGTACTTCAGAGAGGATCGTTTTCCCTAGATTTGAACTGTTTTGGTTTAGGAACCATTCATAAGGTTGGTTGAGGTAGCCTATTATTAACTTTCTGCCAAGCGTGTACTCAGAAAGAGTGGTAAATCTTATCTGAATATATGTGGTCAATGTTTTTATTATCATTGATAATATGATAATAGCGAATAGAGATATTCCTAGAAAAAACAAAAAATCCTGATTTGATTCAAAATTCATCGCTTGGTATATGTATGTTAAATATTTATTTTGATGGATTGCGGATTGATCCGATAAAACGGACATGAACGGCATTATCGATGCTACGCCTAGCATATCCAAAAATGCTGTTAATATAATAAGTATTGTTAAGAGGATCGCGGTCTTCTTTTCTTCTCTTCCAAGAATTTTTAAAATTTTGATTAATGTTTTTAGCATGTTTCTCGGTAAATTTTGATGTGAAGTAAAAAAATTAATTAAATCTGGTTGTATGTTTCGAAGAGTCAAATTAACCGTTATGTTGGTTCTTGCAACGGTTCAATGGATATCTTCTTCGGAGCTTTAGAAATAAGAGCTCCGAAGAAGATGGTATCATCTATATCCTGAATGAAAGATCAGCAAGGATCAATTGCCATTCCGTATCTCATCCAATGTCTTTACCGGTGTGAGGGCCTGCGGATCAACCTGCACTTCGATGATTGCCGGTTTGTTGGCGGTGATTGCGCGTTCCAGAGCCGGGCCGAAATCCTCGGTTTGGGTGACGGTTTCGCCGTGACCGCCAAAGACGCGGGCATAGCCGGCGAAATCCGGGTTGTGCAATTGGGTGCCAGACACGCGGGCGGGATAATTGCGTTCCTGATGCATGCGGATGGTGCCGAACATGCCATTATTGACCACCACAACAATGATATTGGCGCCATATTGCACGGCAGTGGCAAATTCCTGGCCGTGCATCAAAAAGCAGCCGTCGCCTGCCAGGCATACTACCGGGCGGTCCGGGTGGTGCAATTTTGCCGATACCGATGCCGGCAGGCCATAGCCCATCGAACCCGATGTCGGGGCCAGTTCGGTACGATAGCTGCGATAG
>JBNKUW010000001.1:26456-51201 GCA_050298835.1 Marivivens sp. | reverse complement strand
GCACCCGAAGCCCCTGCCGTCACCACAACCCGTTCGGGGTTCAGATCGACGTCATACCATTCGCCATAGTGCCGCGCGATCCGGCGGCGTAGCTCTGGCATGCCCAAGGCGACCGTATAGCCCAACGGCCCATCGGCCATATCCCGTGCCAGACGGTCGAGCGCCTCTTGCGGGGCGCCGGTGCTGGGCTGGCCCACCTCCATATGGATGATATGACGACCGGTGGCCTCAGCTTTGCGGGCGGCCTCCATCACATCCATCACAATAAAGGGATCAACCGCTCCGCGTCTTGAAACACGCATGTCTGGCCTCTTATGGTCTTTCTGCTCTGTCCCTGTTTGCCGCCCCCTTGGTCCCGCGTCAATCGACCCTTGGCATTCAGGTGCGGATATGCAGAACTCTGCCCGAACGATTTATCGGAGAAACGACATATGAAACGCCTCGCCTTCGCCCTTGCCATGGGTCTCGCGTCCCCTGCGATTGCAACCGACCTGACCCAAATGACGGAGGCCGAACAAAATGCCTTCCGCGCCGAGGTGCGGTCCTACCTGCTTGAAAACCCCGAAGTTTTGATGGAAGCCATCGGTGTTCTCGAACAGCGTCAGGCCGAAGCAGAGGTCGTTGCAGACCAGCAGATGGCTACAAATAACCTCAACGCGATCCAGAACGACGGCTATTCATTCGTCGGTGGCAACCCCGAAGGCGATATCACCGTGGTCGAATTCATGGACTACCGCTGCGGATACTGTAAACGCGCCTTCCCCGAAGTAGAACAACTGCTCGAACTCGACGGGAACATCCGTTTTGTTGTCAAAGAATTCCCGATCCTCGGGGAACAGTCCACCCTAGGCTCGCAATTTGCGATCGCTGTTCTGCAACTTCATGGTGAGGACGTATATAAATTCGTCCATGACACACTGATGAACCTGCGTGGTGACATTACCGAAGATACGCTGTCGCAACTGGCAATGACTTCGGGTCTTGATCCCGAACCTATTCTTGCCCGTATGAACAGCCCCGAAGTCGCTGCCGTTCTGCAAGAAAACATGGCACTGGCCCAACGCCTGCAAATCAGTGGCACCCCCACCTTCGTGATCGAAGACCAGATGGTTCGCGGCTATGTTCCGCTGGCACAGATGCAGGCAATCGTCGAAGAGCAACGTGAGGACTAAAGCGGTTCTTACCCTCTGTCTGCTCCCTCTCGCGGGGCAGGCAGAGAGTGATCTTACTGCCCTGACAACTCAGGAACGCGCGGCCTTTCACGCAGAAATTCGCGCGCTACTCCTAGACGAACCAGAGCTGGTCCTCCCCGCCTTCGGCCCCGATCCGGCAGAGATGGCCAACCTCCAATATGCCGATGAAATTGCCGAAGACTTAGCCATGTTGGCAGCCCACACGGACGCGCTCTTCCCAAAGGGCGAGCCTATGGCGCTGTTTTATGATCCGGCAGAGATGCCCGACCTCCCCGATCAGACGAGAGATCTTCTGGGGGTCGCGCTCGCGCTCCATCCTCTCAACGCGGGCGACCTCGCAAACGGAAATACGCCCGACGCAGCGCTCGCGCGCGATCTTGGCCTCGATATGGTGCCGTTTTTCATAACGCCAAAGGTGATGATCCGCGGCGACATGCCTCTGTATCTCTTGCCGCGGTATCTGAACGACTGACCTGTCTTTCATCTTTCCCAAAATACTCGAAAAATGACCGCAGGTCAGAGGGGGCGTAGCCCCCTTTTCCTACTCAGCCGCAGCAGCGTCCGCTTCGATCTGGGCGGCTTTCTTTTCGACCTCTTCTACGATGTGATCGATCATATGGTCGTTTGACATTTTGTGGCTCTGTTTACCCGCCAGATAGACCATACCGGATCCGGCGCCGCCGCCAGTGAACCCGACATCCGTCAGCAAAGCCTCACCCGGACCATTCACGACGCAACCGATAATCGACAGGCTCATCGGGGTTTTGATGTGTTGCAGGCGCTCTTCTAGCTTTTCGACGGTTTTGATCACGTCAAATCCCTGACGCGCACAGCTCGGGCAGGAAATGATGTTCACTCCGCGATGGCGCAGGCCAAGAGATTTGAGGATTTCATAGCCGACCTTTACCTCTTCCACCGGATCGGCAGACAGGCTCACGCGGATGGTGTCGCCGATTCCCGACCACAGCAAATTACCAAGTCCGACAGCGGATTTGATGGTGCCTGCCGTCAAACCGCCAGCCTCTGTGATGCCAAGGTGGATCGGTGCGTCGGTGGCGTCTGCCAGCATTTGATAGGCTGCGGCGGCCATGAACACGTCCGACGCTTTGCAGCTGATCTTGAATTCGTGGAAATCGTTGTCCTGAAGGATCTTGATGTGTTCCAACCCGCTTTCGACCATCGCGTCGGGGGTCGGCTCTCCGTATTTTTCCAACAGGTGCTTTTCAAGCGAACCGGCGTTCACGCCAATCCGGATCGAACACCCATGATCGCGCGCGGCTTTGATGACTTCTTTCACACGGCTTTCGTCCCCGATATTGCCGGGGTTGATCCGCAGACAAGCAGCGCCCGCTTCGGCGGCTTCAATCGCGCGTTTATAGTGGAAATGGATGTCGGCCACGATCGGCACGGGGCTTTCGGCGCAAATCTCTTTCAACGCGGCAGAGCTTTCCACATCCGGCACGGAAACCCGCACAATGTCTGCACCGGCTTCTGCCGATCTCAGAACCTGATCCAGCGTCGCTTTGACGTCGTGGGTCAGCGTGTTGGTCATCGTCTGAACCGTGATCGGCGCGTCGCCCCCGACCGGTACGTTGCCAACCATAATCTGACGCGATGTACGCCGGTCGATGTTACGCCAGGGACGGACAGGATTGTGCGACATAGGACACCTTTGGTTGCAGCCTTGCGCCTTACCTAGAGCGCAAGAGCCCGACAGGCAACGGGGTGCAGCAAGTTGTTACTGAAGCGGCTGGGCCTGAGCCACATTAACCACGGCGGCAAGATCGTCGTCGGCGCTCAGATCGGCAACGGTGTAGGTCTCTGCCAGTTGATCCGCATTCAAAGCAAGGTTCGACGTTACAGTGCCGCGGTTCCCCACGGGGCCATAGGGAGTGCCGTTGATCTGGAAATAAACCGCACCGGATTCACCAACCCGCAGGGTCGGCGGCTCTTCGGTGGCGGGAACTTCCCATGTGTCGCCGGCATTCATGATGCCTTCGAAAATCACGCTATTATCTGCAGCGCGGATACGGACCCATGCCGGTCGTACCGCAACCATAACCAGTTCCGGTGCCGGACCTTCGGTGACTTGCACTGCGCGCGTCAGTGCGGCGTCAATATCGCCAGCAGATGCTGTTACCAGGCCATTCTGTCCGTCAGCGACTTCTGGAGCGAGCGCCCCGATGGTAGCCGGATCAAGCGAAGAAATCGGTCCGTCACGCGCAATCATCACAGGCACGTCGAGCGCTTGCGGACGATACATCCGGTCAAGACCGTCGGTAGCCGGTGCTTCGAATGCAGCGACAGTGGTTCCTGCGTCGTCACTGGCCACACCGACGCCGGCAAGCGGGTCAAGGTCGGCAACAACGACGGGTGTGTTTTCTACCGGTGCAAACCGGACTTTCTGGACCTCTTGCAGAACAGTCCAACCGCCAAAGCCCAAACCGCCGATCAAAGCTGCAAGAACCAGAAGCGATCCTACAGCACCCGGTTCGATCCGCGAAAGGACGCTTTCCCCTGCGGGAACGAACGGAGTCGTCGGCGCGGAGAAGATATCCTTCGCCCCCTTCGACACGTCATCGGTCGTTTTTTTCTGCACTTTCGGCTTGGAAGCTGCAGCAGACATTCCGTGTGCCGTCGCGAAACCGCTTTCTTTGCAGAAGGTTTCGTAGGCCCAATCGGGGTCCATATCCAGATAGCGCGCATAAGAGCGCACATAACCGGCAATAAATCCGGGAGTATCAAATGCAGAGGGGTCAGCGTTTTCGATCGCTGCGATATAGGCCGCTTTGATTTTGAGTTCGCGCTGCACATCCAACAGGCTCTTGCCCATTGTGGCGCGCTCACCGCGCATCAGATCACCAAGACGAAGGTCAAAGGCGTCAAACCCTTGTTCTTTCTCATCTTCAGCAACAGCTTTGCGCTTGAAGCCCTTTACGATCATACGGCTGTCCCACTGCCTCAACGGTATCGGCGCCGTGCCTGCGATTCGTCCCAATCCGTCGGCGCCTTATCTGCGGGTAGCATATCCTCAAAGCGGTTGCATGTGCTGATATTCTTTACCCCGCCATTTCGGCGCGATTCAGCGCACAATGGCTCCAGAGTTCGTCCATTCCGTTGATAAGGGCGTCAAATTCCTCCGGGCCGTGGACCGGCGACGGGGTAAAGCGCAAACGCTCTGTTCCGCGCGGAACGGTCGGGAAATTGATCGGCTGGACGTAAATCCCGAACTGTTCGAGCAACATATCCGACAGGATTTTGGTGTGCTTCGGGTCTCCGACAATCACCGGAACAATGTGGCTACCGTGATCGATAATCGGCAAACCCAGCCCCTTGAGGCGCAGTTTGAGAACCGCCGCGCGTTCCTGATGCAAGTCGCGCAGCGCCTGATCCGTTTTCAGATGCGCAACCGAAGCCGCAGCCCCTGCAGCCACGACCGGCGGCAGAGAGGTCGTGAAGATAAAGCCCGGAGCATAAGAGCGGACAGCGTCACACATCTTGGCACTTGCGGTAATATAGCCACCGTGCACACCAAATGCCTTACCCAAGGTGCCGTTGATGATATCCAGACGATCCAACAGTCCTTCTTGTTCGGCCACACCACCACCGCGCGGGCCGTACATACCGACAGCGTGAACCTCATCCAGATAGGTCATGGCGTTATATTTGTCGGCCAGATCACAGATTTCTTTAATCGGAGCGATGTCGCCATCCATCGAATAGACGGACTCAAACGCGACCAGCTTCGGACGATCCAGCGGCTGTTCGGCCAGCAGCTCTTCGAGATGGGCCAGATCGTTGTGTTTCCACAGTTTCCGTTCAGCCTTGGAATGGCGGATACCTTCAATCATCGATGCGTGGTTCAGGCTGTCCGAAATCACGAGGCAATCAGGAATCCGCGCTGCCAGAGTACCCAGTGCGGCCCAGTTCGACACATAACCAGAGGTGAACAGAAGCGCCGCCTCTTTGCCATGCAGATCGGCCAGTTCCCGTTCCAGCAAAACGTGGTTGTGTGTGGTGCCAGAGATATTGCGCGTTCCACCTGCCCCTGCACCGACCTTGTCCAGCGCGTCGTGCATCGCGGTGAGCACTTTCTCGTGCTGCCCCATGCCAAGATAGTCGTTTGAACACCAGATGGTGACCTTGCGAACATCGTCGCCCTTGTGGTTTGCTGCGTTCGGGAAATTTCCCCGTTCCCGCTCCAAATCCGCAAAGACACGGTAGTTGCCTTCATCGCGGAGTTTGTCCAGCTCGGAACGGAAGTAGTTCTGGTAGTCCATCAATAGTCTCCGACAGCTTCACGGGCGATATCATCGAGCAGTTCCTGCACGGCTTGCATCACACCTTCGGGTTGGTTCCGGAAACCCACTGTCACTTCGCCGTCTTTTTCAAAAACAAAGATGGCGTAAGGACAATGAGCAATGTTCAGGGGATCAGCTTCCATCATCTGTCGCGATATGGTGGCTGAACAAAACTGAAAGATATCAGCGTTTTCAAAAAGCACTGTATCCGCACCAAGATCAGCACCGGTGCGGGCAAGCATTTCACCGGTATGGCTGACCCAATCAACAACAAGCCCATGGTTGATAATCGAATCTTCTACAAGAAAGGTCGCGTCATCAAAGCTGCCGTCAAACGCATAAGTCGTCGCAAAATCTTCTGCGACGGCGGTGGTGGCCAGTGATGTCAAAAGCGCAGCAATCAAGGTGCGGGTCATGGCGTTGGGCCCTTCCTGTTGGGGATTGGATTACCTTTCACCTGGAACACAAACATTGATATGGATCATATCGCGTAGGGTTGGTTCCCGCCCGACAAGCACCGGGCGGAAAGGATTTTAGCGGTCGAAAGTCGAAAGATACGCGATGATCGCTTCGATATCTTCGGGTTTGCGCAGGCCCGCGAACGACATACGAGTACCCCGCATTTCGCCACGCGGGTCAGCAAGGAACGCAGTAAGACGGTCGTGCGTCCAGACGTCTCCGGCTTCGGTCGCATCCTTGAACACGCTCGAATAACGGAAACCGTCAACGGTCCCGACGGCAGAACCGACGACACCATTCAGATTCGGGCCGGTGGCGTTGCGCGCACTGTCACCAACCTGGTGACAAGCGCGACATTGACGGAACACGCCCTCACCTGCTGCAACCAGCTCCGGATCTGGGCCAGCGGGTTCGGCTTCTTCTTCAACAACCGGTTCGTCTGCTACGGGTTCCTCAGCCGGAGCGTCGTCACTCGGATCATCAGGTGTCACGTCAAGGAACGTCGCCCGAGCGGTGATTTCCACATCGTCCTTACAGTTTTCCATGCAGATGTCCGGACGGACAAAGACAGGAAATTCTGTTTCTTCACGATCATCCATATAGAAGTTGTCTTCGTTCGGAAGACGCACGTCGAGGAAGTTCTCGTTGCTCAGTTCGAAATCATCCTCAACGATGTTGTTCACATAGAGGAGGTAGGCAACGATCGCATAGACTTCGTCATCTTCGAGAGAATGCGCCTGACCAAAGGGCATCGCACGTGCGACATAGTCATAGACGGTCGAAAGATACGGCCAGTAGGACCCGATGGTTTTCACGGGGTCCTCGTCACTCAGGGTGCCCCAACCACCGGCCAGAACCGGCCAACGGCCTACGGCCTCACCGAAATCACCGTGACACATGGCGCATTTCTCGACAAAGACCTCTTCACCGGTCCAGACATCGCCGGACCCTTCCGGAAGGCCAAGACCATCGGGACGGATGTCTGTATTCCAAGCGGCGACCTCTTCGGGCAACGCTTCACGACCAAGACCGAAAGCTCCTTCCTGAGCGACAGCGGGAAAAGCAAAAAGAGCGGCCGCAGCGACAGTTAGAAAACGATTAGGAAATTTCGACATTTTCTGCCTCGCCGTTTTGATTGACATACCAGGTCTGGATACCGTTGTTGTGGTAGATTGAATTCTCACCGCGGATCGCACGCAGTTCGTCTTTGGTCGGCTGAACATAGCCTGTGCTGTCATGCGCGCGGCTCTGAAGCAGCAGTTCCGACCCGTCCCATTCGAATTCGAAATAGAAACGGTGCATCGATTTATCGAGGCTCGGCCCCGACATACGTGCCTGATGCCAGTTCTTTCCCCCATCGAGCGTCACATCCACACGCGGGATCGTGCCACGACCAGACCACGCAACGCCGGTCAGGACCGTCCAGCCCTTACCGTGGGTAAGCGGAGCCTGCGGGCTCGGGTTGGTAATGACGGACTTTGCGTCCATTTCCCACGTAAACCGGCGCGCCTGTCCGTCGGCCAGAAGGTCGGTGTATTTGGACGTTTCTTCGCGGTGGTGCCACGGCTCGTCACCAACCTCGATCCGGCGGAGCCATTTGATCCACATGTTGCCTTCCCAACCGGGAACAACCAGACGGAGCGGATAGCCCTGCTCTTTGCGGAGCGCTTCACCGTTCATCTTGAAAGCAACAAGACAGTCGTCCAGTGCCTTCTCCATCGGGATCGAACGGGTCATGCCCGCAGCATCGGCACCTTCAACCAACAGCCACTTGCCGTTCGGTTTCACACCTGCTTCTGCCAGCAGTGTCCGTAGCGGAACACCAGTATACATGACGTTGTGGATCATGCCGTGGGTGAATTGGCAGCCGTTAAGCTGCGCGCCGGCCCACTCCATACCCGAATTTGCGGCACATTCGAGGAAGTAGACGTGGTTTTCGCGCGGGAACCGCATCAGGTCTTCCGTGGTAAAGACCAGCTCTTTGTCCACCAGACCGTTGATCATCAGACGGTGTTCTGCCGGATCGACGTCAGCTACACCGCCGTGGTGCCGTTCAAAACACAGACCGTTCGGTGTGATGATCCCGTCCAGTTCGTGCAGCGGCGTAAAGTTAATCGACGACACGCTATCGGCTGTCAGCCACGGAACCGTGCGGCGAACAACGTCAGCTTCGTATTGTGACGGCATCCCGTAGGGTGCGGCATCAACGCCATCCCCGAGGAACGTACGCCAAGGTTGCACTTCGGTAATTGCCGGATCCGGCACACCCTGCGCCCGTGTATATGTGGCCCCCACAGCAGCTCCGCCAGCGGCAAGAGCCCCAGTCAGGAAGCCGCGACGGGACGGTTTGGTGCCTTTGAATTTGGTATCCATCCTGTTCTTCCCTTACTTACGCACCAACCACCTGCACCGACGTATTCGGCGCAACGGAGATAGTGCCCTGTTTGCGAATGTGGCTTTCGACGACGTCCCAGATGTCGGGGCCTTCGGTGGCTTCGTTGACGCTCGCCCAGCCAGCGACAACGTAGGTGCGCGACGGGTCGATCTGTTCGCCGGTCTTGAGCAATGTGATTTCGGAAATACGGCTTCCGATCGGTTTGGTGATGTCGATGCGATAGCCGAGACCACCCATACGCACCATGTCCCCGCCCTGCTGGTAATAAGGATCAGGGTTAAAGAGGTTGTCAGCCACATCTTCCATGACAGTATGAATGAATTCACCCGTCATTTCAGTGCGATAAGCCTTGGGGTAGGTCATCGATGTGACGCCCCAGAGGTCTTCTCGTGTGATCTGCTGACCAGGCATGATCGACGGCCCCCAGCGAACGCCAGGAGACATTGCGATCTCTGCGTCGCGTTCCGACAAGAGAGCGTCACAGATCAGGTCATCCCACGATCCGTTAAAGTTTCCACGGCGGTATAGAACCGTATCATCTGCCACGGTGCCAAGCACTTCGGTCAGGTCGGATTCGAAAGGCGCACGCTCCGCATCGATAGCCGCCGCCATTTCCGCGTCCGCCTCGATCACATCCGAGAAGATCGGGATCAGCTTGTGGCGAAAACCCATCATACGACCGTTCTGGATGTCCAGATCGACGCGGCTTACGAATTTGCCGTTCGAACCAGAAGCGACGATGATCGTATCGCCGACCAGATCCGGCTCGGGTAGCGCATCATGGGTGTGACCCGACAGGATTACGTCGATACCGGACACGACGCTTGCCATTTTCTTGTCCACATCGAAACCGTTGTGAGACAGCAGAACAACGCATTCCGCACCTTTGGCACGAACCTCGTCCACCATGGCCTGCATGTTTTCGTCACGAATACCGAAAGAGTAATCGGGGAACATCCAGCCGGGGTTTGCAATCGGCATATAAGGGAATGCCTGACCGATCACCGCGACCTTTACCCCACCGGTTTCAAAGAACTTGTACGGGGCGAATTCAGCGGCAGGTTCGTCCCACATCGCATCAAAGATGTTCTGGCCGAGAGCCGCAAAGGGCAAGCCCTCGACCAGTTCGCGCACTCGGTCCTGACCCAGTGTAAATTCCCAGTGGAACGTCATCGCGTCTGGTTTCAGCAGGTTCATAGCGTTCACCATGTCCTGACCTTCGGTGTGATAGCAGGTGTAGGAGCCATGCCACGTGTCGCCACCATCCAGCAGGATCGCATCGGGGCGATCCGCGCGGATGTGTTTCACCACAGTTGCAACGCGGTCCAGACCGCCCATGCGGCCATAGGCCTGACCCAAAGCCGAGAAATCGTCATAGGTCAGTGCATAATGCGAAGGCGACCCGTCATTGATGCCATAGGCCTTGCGGAAATCTGCGCCGGTGACATGCGGCATCGCTCCGCGATTATCACCAACCCCGAGGTTAATTTCTGGTTCGCGGAAATAGATCGGCTTGAGCTGGGCGTGGATGTCCGTGATGTGGATCAGCGACACGTTACCAAAGGTGTCAAATGACAGCAGGTCATCCTGCGTCAGGGCTTGCTGAGCAGCCAACCTACCCCAATTGCCAAAGCCGGATGCGCCGTAGATGGCGCTAGCAGCCATACTGGCCTGCAAGAAGTCACGACGGGAGATCATATCGCACGATCCTTTACGTATTCTCGATTTTGAATGTTTTTAGATACACAAAAGCCCACACCAGAGAGGTGCGGGCCAAAGTAGTGATTAAGGACGAACGGAGGGCGCTTCGACGCTCAGACCATTGCCACGCGAAGATACGTACAGTTCCAGTGCAACGAAGTCAGCCGAACCGGGGCTGTAGGTTTCAGCACGGGTGTCGCGCACGCAACCTTTCAGTCGGCTGTGAGTCTGTACCAGACCTGCGTTCTTCAGACGGTAAACCGGGAACCCGTTCAACTGACCTTGGGACAGGTGATCGGCGCGGATGTTGTTCCCGTAATTCTGCTCGTGGCAGGATGCACAGGACAGCTCTAGCTGACCGGTACGGGCATAGTACATCTCACGACCCTGCTCCCACATGTCAGCAACAGGTCCGTCGATCGCCACATTGACCGGCATCCCGCGGGACGGGACCGAAATCAGCGCTTCCATGGCGGTCATATCGCTTCCGGTGTATTTCCATGCTTCGGCACCCATATTTTCAGTGCGGCAAGCATTGATCTGCATCGCAAGCGTGCGGACTTCTTCGGCGTTTTCGTTCCACTTGGGATAAACCGCGCGGACACCGACCATGCTTTCGTTCACGTCACCGTGGCAGTCAGCACAAGAAAGCCCCTCGGACCCTTCGGCAGTTTCCCAAACAGACTGGGCCGCTTCAACAGCCAACATGCCTGGATTGTCAAAATCGTCCATCTGCATGGCTTGGGTTTCGTCTGAACGGAATACCCAACCCGAATAGATTTCCGGTAGGGCTCCATCAAGATGCGCCGGCGCCGGAGCGGTGGTCACGATCTCGATCTCGCCATTGATGACGAGTTCTGCGTTCTCGTCAGCGGCGGCAGCCGATGCGATCATGGCAAGCCCACAAACCGCACCTTTCAAAGCCGTCTTCATCATTGTTGCTCCTCCCTTTTTGGACAGTCGGCCTGTTAGCCGACTGCGATGTCTTTGGTTTCGGTGTAGACCGAACCGTCGTCGTCATACCAAGTGAAGGTAAAGGTGCCCGTTTCGGGAACGATCGACTGGAACTCGCAATACGGGTTCGTGGAAATCGCCGGTTCGAGCGTCACGTCAATGACGTTCTGGCCGTTAAAATCGCACGTGAAGCGATTGATGATCGAACGCGGGATCGGATTGCCGTCGCCATCTTTACGCTGGCCCGATTCCATCGGGTGCGAAATCAGGGTCTTGATGACGATCGTTTCGCCAGCTTCGGCACTACGGGGAACCCGAACGCGCGGAGTTACATTTTCTGCCATTTGGTGTCTCCCTTTCCCTTAGCCGCCGCAGCCGCCGATGGTGACTTTGACCTCTTTCGAGGCACGAACAAAGCTGCCGTCCGCCATTTTGGCGATGGCGATCACATCCTGCGTTCCAGCTAGACGGATACGGGTTGCAGCGGCCTGCGCACCAGCCAGAGGACCAAAGTTGAAGGTCACAACAGCAGGTGTCGGGTTGCCGGAAGCCAGTACCATGATTGCTGTCGCGCCCGGAGCGGCGACTTCGATCGGAACGGTGTTACCGTTTTCAGCGATTTCAGGTGCAGTGAGGGTCAGTCCACCCTCACCGATGTCAGCACCGCCGGTGAATGCGGCGATATCATCTTCTACAGCGGCCAAAACCTTCAGCGGCAGCATCGCTGCAGCAGAGGCCCCCATGGCCAGCAGAATAGAATCTCTGCGAGTGAAGTTCATGTTGTCTCCTTAGGGTTCGGTCGCTTAGTCCGTGAGTGTCAAAAGATAAGCGACCACATCTTCGATCTGTTGTGCGGTCAGAAGCGGCGGCAACGGTTCGGTGCCTGCCTTGCCGGTAAAGGCGTCACCGGGACGGATGTAGCCGGACGTCTTGTAGAAGGCCGGCATCAGCGACTCGGGGAACGTGTGCTTTGCGTTGGCAACAATGCCACGAAGCTCTGCTTCGGTGCGGACGCTACCAGTTGCTTCGAGGATCGGTCCGACTTCTCCGTGGAACGGATAGTCAGCCAGCGCTGGCACCGTATGACACGAAATGCAGTTCCCCTGCGATTTGGTGGTCATCACGACGATACCGTTCTCCGGATCGCCCGGAACGCCGGTCAAGGACTGTTCAACTGCACCGTAGTCGTCGTAAATGACATCTTCGGGTGCGATCTCTGCCGATGCGACGGTAGCGGCGACAGCCAGACCGACCGACATTTGAATGATGCTCTTCATGAGCCCTCCCTAGATCATCATATGCGGTTCTTTGAATACCGTAGTAGACAATTACACCCCGTGACAATCATAAATTCAAATTTTTGAATGTTGCTGCGATGCAGCGTATGTTTCCAGCCCTGTTTCCGGGGCCGGAACTGCTACTGGAAAAGACCGCCTTCTTCGATCCTACGTGCATGATATTTCTGGAAACTTTCCTCTCCGAGGTAGCCTTCCTCATTCACCCAAGTCAGGATGTTGTAAGTGGTCCATTCTCCGAACGCTCCGGGCATCACCGCTGCGGCCGCAGCCTGCCCTGATGCGCCTTCGGGTACTTCGGTCGGGTAGAACATCATGGTCGGAGTAAAGAGAATCCCCCACCGCTGGACCATGTCTTTTTCCGACAGGGTCGTGCCATCGAAATCGGTTACCTCAACGTCACCAAACATGTTGATCTGGACCACAAAGTAGTTGTCGCGGATGTATTGATCGATTTCCGGTACGGGAAAAACTTCCTCGTGCATCTTGGTGCAATAGATGCAGCCGCGCTGCTCTATTATTACCATCAGACGTTTGCCTTCGGCGTTTGCCTCCGCAAGGTCCTCCCGCAAGTCCTTAAAGGTGTCACGCATCCAGTCGGTCTTGTGCAGACCATCGTCCCCCATCTCAACGGCACCAACGGCGCTCGCCCAAAAAACGGCAGCCAGAATAGAAAGTAATATGCGCATAGGCTCCTCCTCCGATGCGGTTAAAGAATGGTCGTGAACCACGGAACGTGGCGGATCATCCAGTCGGCAATAACGTTGACGCTCCCTGTGGCGATCAGCACTCCAAACAGGATCAGCATGATGCCCATCGCCATTTCTACATAGCCCAGATAGCGGCGGTTTCGACGGGCCCAACCCAAGAACGGACGCGCAAAGAGCGACGCCACGATAAAGGGAGCGGTCATCGACAGACCGTAGATCAGCAAGAGCAACCCGCCCTGCCACAGGCTGCCCATACCGCCAGCGATCATCAGGATCGACGCGAGCGCAGGCCCCACGCATGGCGTCCAGCCAAAGCCGAAGGCAAGCCCCATAACGTAGGCTCCGGCGATGGTTGACGGCTCTGCCTTACTTTCCATCCGCGCCTCACGATAGAGGAACGGAATCCGCATGATCCCCAGAAAATGCAGACCAAATACGATCAGAATTGCAGCGGCCACATAAGACAGAACCTCTTTCCACTGCGCGACCACCTGCCCTACGGCCGTGGCAGTCAGTCCGAGCATCACAAAGATAGAGGTCACGCCCAGCGCAAAAGCGATCGCGGACATCACCAGACGGCGCTGCGCACCGGGGGCGATTTCGTCCTCCCCTTGCAGTTCGTTCATCGAAAGACCGGCCATGTAAGACAGGTAAAACGGGACCATCGGTAGAATACAGGGAGTGAAAAATGACAAAAGGCCGGCAATCGCCGCCCCCAGATAGGTCATCTCCATAGCCGCCCTCCCTTGCGACATTCAAATATTCATATTATGCTAGATGATGACATTTGCAGCCGTCAATCGGTTTACTCACCATGCGCGCAGTTATATCAGCTCTGGCCTTTCTCTTCGCTCTTTCGGGCGCGGCTTCGGCCGAGATGCGCCTGATGATGGGCACCGAAGAAGGCTGTATGTGGTGTGCCCGATGGCAGTCAGAGATCGGACCGATCTACCCGAAAACCGTTGAAGGTCAGCGCGCTCCGCTCTGGCAGGTCGATATTCATGACCCCCTTCCCGACGGCGTTTCCATCAACCGGCCCTTTGTATTCACGCCGACCTTTATCCTTCTTGAGGATGGCAAAGAGATCGGCAGAATCGAAGGTTATCCGGGCGAGGATTTTTTCTGGGGATTTCTGGAAAACATGATGCCGCCGATAGGTGACACCTAAGAATTGATCGATTCGAATATGTTTACATATTCCTATCGATAGTAGATACGCACGGGGAACAAATGGGGCTTCGGACTATTCCGGGGTGCATCAGGGACAGAACAATGGGCCTACCTGTTCAAGAAAACCGCATTCCTGACGACGTTTTGGATCGTCTTATGACAAATGCACAGGACGCATCGAACTTCCTCAAGGCGATGAGCCATGAGGGGCGGCTCTTGATCCTTTGTCATCTGGCATCTGGTGAAAAATCCGTAACAGAGCTCGAAGACCTCCTTTCCGCCCGTCAGGCGGCCGTATCTCAACAGCTTGCCCGTTTGCGTCTCGAAGGTCTGGTTGCACCACGTCGTGACGGTAAAACAATTTACTACCGCTTGACCGACGAACGACCACGCCAGATTATCGACCTCGTCTACGATATGTTCTGCAACAAATCCTAATCTCCTGCAGGACCCGTCAGGGACGAATAAAGGGGAGACACATCCATGATCGACGCTTTGGGCGACGGGAATGTCGCCGCGCTGGTTGGAGTGCTGAGCGGTGGGCTCTTGGGACTCGCCGCCCGTTTGGGCCGGTTCTGCACACTCGGCGCGATCGAAGACTACCTATACGGCAGCAACGATCTGCGGCTCCGCATGTGGGGCATTGCTATCGGTGTAGCAATTATCGGCAGCTTCGCTTTGATGGGCCTTGGCCTCCTGAACGCACCAGAAACCATCTACCTCGGTTTTACCTTCGCACCGCTTGCCTCCATCGCCGGAGGATTGATCTTTGGCTACGGAATGGCTCTGGCGGGCAACTGCGGATACGGCGCGCTCGCGCGGTTGGGCGGTGGGGATTTGCGGAATTTCGTAATCGTTCTGGTGATGGGTATTACGGCCTATGCAACGATTTCCGGCCCAATCGCCTATGCGCGGGTTTGGCTGTTCCCGCAGATGCCAATCAACGGAGAGCCTTCGGGCATCGCACACTCTCTCGGCCATGTGACCGGCATCGCCCCGTGGCTTATTGGTCTTGCTGTTGGCGTCGTTATTCTGATTGCCACCATCTCTCCCCAACGTGTTCGCCGCTCTCCCAAAACAATGGGATGGGGGGCCGTCGTCGGGCTCTCCGTTGTAATTGCCTGGGCTGGTACGCAATGGATTGCGTCGAACGGGTTCGAAGCTACGCCCGTCGTGTCGCACACCTTTGCCTCTCCTCTTGGTGAAAGCATCCTGTGGGCGATGACCGCAAGCGGACGCTCACTCAGCTTTGCCATTGGATCGGTTGCCGGTGTCTGGACCGGAGCCTTCATTGGTTCGCTCATCAAAGGTCACTTCCGTTGGGAAGCCTGCGAAGACCCCCGCGAACTCCGCCGCCAGATCATCGGCGCAGGATTTATGGGTGTTGGTGCAGTTGTCGCGATGGGATGCAGCATCGGTCAGGGGCTTTCGGCCATGTCCGTTCTTGCGTGGTCAGCCCCGCTGACGCTCGTCGCTATCCTCGCCGGAGCGGCCATCGGCCTGCGTCAGTTGATCACCGGCTGGGCACCAGTGGACTAAAACCTATCGGACCGGTCTCACAACG
The DNA here is from genome assembly GCA_050298835.1 of Marivivens sp. Classification (GTDB taxonomy): domain Bacteria; phylum Pseudomonadota; class Alphaproteobacteria; order Rhodobacterales; family Rhodobacteraceae; genus Marivivens. Next base: position 35,459 of record JBNKUW010000001.1, on the reverse strand, counting down.
TCCGGTCTAGAAATCCCAACCAGTTATCGTAGGCGATCTTAGCCGTCAGTTCTTTCCCGAACCCATGCGCAATCATTGCGTCTGTAAGGTCGGGTAGCCCCAACACATCACCGATTTTGTCGGGGATCACCGCCCCGTCAAAGTCAGACCCGAACCCGACGCCGTCTTCACCCAATATTCCGATCAGATGATCCAGATGCCGCATCATCATACTTAGGTCGGTTTCCGCGTCCCGCCGCCCGTCCTCTCTCAGGAAGGCGCAGGCAAAGTTCAATCCGACGATCCCGCCGCTCTCTGCGATCATGTGTAGCTGTCGGTCCGTCAGGTTGCGGGCTGAAGGTGTGATTGCATGAGCGTTCGAATGGGTCGCCATCAGCGGGTTGCCGGACAAATGCGCAATGTCGTCCATTCCCTTTTCGTTCAGATGCGACACATCCAACAGAATGCCCAGACGGTCACAGGCCCGAACCAGATCTTTCCCAAGCTCGGTCAGACCTTCCCCGCGATCCGGTGACGACGGAAATGCGAACGGGACACCTTCACCAAAGATCGTCGGACGGCTCCAGACCGGACCCAAAGACCGCAGACCCATCGCGTACCACAGATCAAGCTGCGAAAGATCTGGCCCGATGGCTTCAGCGCCTTCCATATGCATGATCCCGGCAATCCCGCCGTTGGAAACCGTTTCACGAATATCTGCTGATGACCGGCAAATCCGGAACGCGCCGTCAGAGAGCTGCTCCATCTCCAACAATCCGGCTGCCTGCGCCATTGCCGAAGGCAGTGCCTCTGCTTGCGAAAGCATTTCGGGCAGTGGCAAATCATAGGGTAGCTGATCCATCAACGCTTCGAAATCGAGCCCGCTTCCGTCATCCGGTGATGCCACCCAGATCGCAAAGAACCCGCCTGCGAAACCAGAGGCCTGCATCCGCGGTAGATCAAGATGCCGCGCGCCCTCACCCTCTAGCCACATCGCCCGCCGATCATCCGGTGTTCGCGCGGCGTAACGGCTCGGAAAATCGTTATGACCGTCAAAAATGGGAAAGGTCGCCATGATGCCTCCGTCGTTTCCGGTCCGAGCCTACCGGAACCGATCAAAGACGCAATCTCTCTGTCGCCAGCAAACCGATCCCCAAGGAAATTCCTTAACAAACCGTTGATAACATTCTTCTATTTGTCGACTTTGCGATCGTACCGTTCACGATTTATTAGAACCCATCCATTATTCCTTTTCCGATCGCGGTGCTCTGCCGCATTGGGAAAGGAATGTGACAGGATGACCGAACACTTCGATTTGGCCACGCTTTCGGACCAAAACGGGCTGGCACCACTACTCACCTATTTGACCGAAACACCCGTTGAACAGCGGCAGGTCAACGGCGCTGGGGTATCTTCGATTGATACCCTAACCGCGCAAGCGATCCTCTCTGCAAAGGCCCGATTGATTGCGCCCTCAGTCGGGGTTTCGCGTTGTCTCACGCTCATCGGTCTTGCGGATCATCTGTGCGGGGACCAATCGGAATGAGCCTGTCTGTCCTAGCCATTGATGACTCGCGGACAATCCGTGCACTCGTGGAAAAAGCCCTCTCAAATGCCGGTTATGCGGTCACGACCGCCGAAGACGGCCAAAAGGGGTTGACCACATTCGAAACGGATCGTTTCGATGCCGTGATCACGGATATCAACATGCCAAATCTGGACGGCTTCGGCGTGATCGACGGCATTCGTTCCGGCGGGATCAACCAGCGCGTCCCAATTCTGGTCCTGACGACGGAAACCGGTCAGGACCTTCGCGATCGGGCCCGACAAAGCGGCGCCACCGGATGGATCGTCAAACCATTCGACGACGGGCAACTTGTAAACGTCGTGCGCCGTGTCACGGGGGCCGCATGAGCCAGTTAGACAGCTTCCGAGATACCTTTTTTGTCGAATGCGAAGACCTTCTTGAATCCATGCACGAAGGGTTCCACGTCCTGTCCGCGGATCCATCTGATACGGACACCGTTCATTCCGTTTTCCGTGCTGTTCATTCGATCAAAGGCGCAGCAGGGGCCTTCGGGTTCGATGATCTGGTCAGCTTTGCCCACGCCTTTGAAACCGTCCTTGATGAAGTCCGTGGCGGAAAATTGGCCCCCATCGGGGACACAATGTCCCTGCTCCTCCGCTCCGGCGATATGCTCTCCGATCAGGTTGATGCCGCCCGTGATGGGATGCCCCCACCCAACGCAACCGAACTGCTTGAACAGCTCAAGGCCCACCATCCAACAGGGCCAGAGGACGAATTCGTTTTTGATGCCGTTTGTCTGGATGCGGATATTCCAACATCATGCGAAACCTATGTGATTTCCTTCGCACCGCAATCAGCCCTGTTCCGCAACGGCCACGATCCGGTCCACCTGTTCACAGCCCTGCAAGAGCTTGGTGACCTCAAGGTGGACACCGACGTTTCGAACCTTCCAGAACTTTGCGATCTGGACCCTGAAAACTGCTACCTCCGATGGTCCCTGACCCTCGAAACCGAAGCATCAATCGATGACATCCGTGACGTTTTCGAATTTGTCGATGGCCTGTGCGATCTCGACATCACAGAACCCGCCTCGTCCCCTCCGACCTTAGAATTGCCCCCGACGGCTGATCCACAACCAGCCACACACCCTGCCCCGACCGGTGCACCGCGCCAAACTCTGCGGGTCGATGTGGATCGTGTGGAACGCCTCATCAATTCGGTCGGTGAGTTGATCATTAACCAAGCCAGTCTGGCTCAGGAAATCTCGTCTGCGGGCCTTGGCGCCGGGTCCGAAGTCCTAGCCCGCCTCGAAGATTACAAAACACTCGCGCGGGAAATCCAAGAAGCCGTGATGGCGATCCGCGCCCAACCTGTCCGCCCGCTTTTCCAACGCATGGAACGGATTGCACGCGAAGTCGCCCATTCCACCGGAAAACCTGTGAATTTCATCGTCGAAGGTGCCGAAACCGAAGTCGACAAAACCGTCGTCGAACGACTGACGGAACCGCTTACGCATATGGTTCGCAATGCAATCGACCACGGTCTCGAAACCACCGTGGATCGTCAGTCTGCTGGAAAACCTGAAACAGGCACCGTTACGCTTTCCGCCTGTCACCGTTCCGGCAGCGTCGTGATCGAAATCACAGATGACGGTGCTGGCCTGGATCGCAAGCGGATATTTGATGCCGCTTGCCGCAAGGGCCTGATCGATCCGGACACCGTTCTGACCGAAGCAGAAATCGACAACCTGCTGTTTATGCCAGGCTTTTCCACTGCGAGCGAGGTCACAAACCTTTCCGGTCGGGGCGTCGGGATGGATGTCGTCCGGACAGAAATCAACGCCTTAGGAGGAAGGATATCAATCACGAGCACTCCGGGGAAAGGCACACGTTTCACCATCGCGCTTCCTCTTACGCTTGCGGTTCTGGACGGAATGATCATTGAGGTGGAAAACCAGACGATGGTCGTTCCGATTTCCGCAATCGAAGAAACCATCCGCCCCACGCAGTCAGAGCTTCCGAAAATCGGGAAACGGGGCGTCCTTCTTTCGATACGCGGTGCCTTCGTTCCGGTGCTCGACCTTGGTTGCGCGTTCGGATTGCGCCCCTCTCCGACCGATCCGGAGACCGCAATTTTACTCCTGATCCGCACACATGATGACCGCCAAATCGCCATTGCCGTCGATGCGATCGATGACCAAAGGCAGGTCGTCATCAAGAGCCTCGAAGGGAACTACGGAAACACTCCCGGTGTTTCCGCCGCAACCATCCTCGGCAACGGGCAAATCGCATTGATCGTCGACCCTGACGCGATTGCCGCAATGAACATCTCCACGTCAAAGGACATCAGCCATGACCTCCAAGTCGAAGTGGCCTGAGGCCAGCTCGAATGAATTCGTAACACTCGTTGCCGGTGGGCAAAGTTTCTGCATCGAAATCACGCAAATCCGCGAAATCAGACGCTGGTCGACAGTTACCGCGATGCCGCACGCGCCTCATGCGGTGCTGGGCCTCATGAATCTGCGCGGCGCGGTGATCCCGATTGTCGATCTAGCGGCACGTCTTGGGTTCGAACCCGTAGAAGCAACCTCCAGAAATGTCGTCATAGTCGTCTCCGTCAAAGGCCGGACGGTAGGGCTTCTGGTCGATGCGGTGTCCGAAATCCTCACCATCAAAGGCGATATGCTGAGAGAGGCGCCAGACCTACAAGATGATGAAACCATTCGATTTATTTCAGGAGTGATTGCCCTCGACGACGAAATGACCCGAATTATCGACCTGCAGGTCTTGCTCCCTCAATCTGGTGAGGTGGCGGCGTGATACAGACCACTCAAGAGCCTGACAACGCGATGAACAACACCGATTTTGCGACAATTGCCCGCTTGGCAAAAGCAAAGTTCGGTCTCCACCTTGAACCGTCGAAAAAGTCGCTCATTCAGGCAAGGTTGACCCGTAGGCTTCGCCAACTGGGTCTGCCCGATCTCGGCCGGTATTGCGACTTGCTGGAACAGCCCGATAGCACGGAAACAGATCACCTTGTGTCCGCTCTCACGACAAATGTGACCCACTTCTTCAGGGAGGTGCATCATTTCGACCATCTGGAAACAGTTGTCCTCCCCGATCTGGTCGAAACTGCACGCAAAGGGGGTAAAATCCGTCTTTGGTCTGCGGGATGTTCCTCCGGCCAGGAACCCTATTCAATGGCAGCAAGTGTTCTGCGTATCTGCCCCGAAGCCACCAAACTCGACATCCGAATTCTGGCCACAGATATCGACCCTGTCATTCTGCAGCGCGCGCGCGACGGGCAATACCTGAGGGAGGAGATGGCTTCAGCGCCTCCCGACAGACAGCATATGCTGTTCACGAATGACCAACTCAAACCTGAGCTCCGGCAACTAGTCCAGTTTCGCTCTCTGAATCTCATGGAAAAATGGCCGATGAACGGCCGGTTTGACGCGATATTTTGCAGGAACGTCGCGATCTATTTCGATCGGGAAACCCAACAGCAACTTTGGCAGCGTTTCCGGTCCGCTCTGACTTCGGACGGCATCTTGTTCATCGGACATTCCGAACGTGTTTCCGGCCCCGCAAGCCAAGATCTGACCCCTATCGGGATCACAATGTACCAGAACTCCGGAACCAAACAGGCAGGGGGATAACATGAGCCTTCGGAACTCTCTCAAAGTTATGGTCGTCGACGACATGTCCGTCTCCCGCGCTCTTATCGTGCAAGCATTGGAGGAAATCGGCATTCAGAAAGTGGACACCGAAAATGCCGGGTCATCCGCGCTTGCCAAGCTGGCGTCCAACCCTGCGCATCTCATTTTGTCGGACTACAATATGCCCGGCATGGACGGTTTGGATTTGCTCGAAGCCGTGCGCAGGAACCCGAGCACCCGCAAGGCGGGGTTCATACTCGTAACCGGCTCTCCTACCGCCGACATCGTCGCAAGAGGCAAAGCGCTCGGCCTCAATAACATGATCAAGAAACCCTTCACGCATGCGGGCCTAAAGCAAGCAATCGAACGGGTCGTGGGGCGGCTATGACCCGACTTTTACTGTGGTGCGCCAATGAGATGGCCGAAACCCGAAGGATCCTCGACCAAATTGAACGGGACATCGTCGGCCTGACCGAACACCCCTCAATGCAGCAGTTCGATCTGGCGCAACAACGTCTTGACGACCTCATCGTTGTGCTCCGCCTTGCGGCCTCCGGAGACCGGACATTCGATACCATCGCGCGGCACCTTTGTCTGGGGAGCCTACGATCCAGCCTGACCCAAACCCCCGAGGCCACCTCTGACCCGGTCGAGCTTTTTTGACCCTGTTCCACATCTCCGAACGGATGCTGGGCATAGCGTCCCGTCAAATTCAAGGACCCTGAATATGAAACTCCCTACCCTACGTTTGAACCTCAAGCTCCCTCTGATGATCACGTCGCTCATTATTGCGTCGATGTCCGCACTGGCCTTTGCTGAATATCGTGAAACTGCAAAAACGCTTACGGAAACTGCGCGTCACGATCTGGAGGTCGCTGCAGAAACGCAAGATGCACAAATCCGGAACTGGATTAGGGACATTGAAACCGATCTTCTGGTCGCCCAAAGTGATCCGTCTATCCGGCAGGCAGTTCGCAGATTTGGGGAAGCTTTCCAGCTTTTGGGCAGCGACCCCAAATCACATCTTCAAAGCTGGTATATTGATCAAAATCCATTCCCCGCCGGAGAACGATCACAGTTTGCCAAGGCGGAAGACTCCTCAATCTACAGCACGGTTCACGAACAGCTTCACGACCACCTTCGCCTGTTTTCGGACGAACACGGCTACAAAGACCTGTTCTTGATCGATGCGCAGGGCAATCTGGTCTATTCCGTTGCGAAAAACCAAGATTTTGCAGCAAACTTTGCATCCGGCCCCTTTTCAAATTCGAACCTCGGACGGCTTTTCAGGGATGCCCAATCACTCCCCTCGGGCAAGGTTTTGATCGAAGATTTCGAAGCCTATGCGCCGAACAACGGGACTCAGGCAGGTTTTGCAGGTGTGCCAATTCATGACCCAGCGGGCAATTTTGTGGGGGTCCTGGGATTTCAGCTACGACTGGAGACGATTGAAACGGCACTGCAGAACGTGGCGGGATTGGGAGAGACAGGTGATGCATACTTTGTCGATCACGACGGTGTCTTGCGAACCAGCTCTTTGCAGAATCCGAACATAGTCGCGTTCACTGGCTTGCCCAGCGGACCGCTCTTGGACGCAGCCGTTTCCGCGCAAACCATGACTTTCGACAACGCAACCGGGCTGGGCGGAAGGGCGAGCTTTGTGCGTATCCACGCGCTGGACATTGACGGCTTGAGCTGGTCGCTTTTTACCGAGGTGTCCCGTGAGGAAGCGCTGCACCAATTGATCACCGTCAGGAACAAAATTCTGGTCTTCGTACTGGGTGGGATCGCACTGTCCATCGTCGCGGGGCTGCTGATATCCCGTAGCGTGACGCATCCGATTTCCCGCGCAAACAGCGCTGTTCAATCTCTGAGCGAAGGGGACTATGACACTCAGATTGACGGGATAGAACGTCAGGATGAATTCGGAGCGCTCGCGCGCGATGTAGACGATCTTCGTATCAAATTGCAGCAGTCCCGCACCGCCGAACATCAACGCGAAGTCGCCCAGCAGGAACAATCCGCTGTCATTACCGAACTGAGCGCATCACTACGGCGTCTGGCTGACGGCGACCTGAGCAAAGCCATCGAACAGGAGTTTCAAGGAGAATATGCGACATTGCGGATTGATTTCAATTCCACCATCGAAACGCTGAACCGGACGGTCGGCACCGTTGTTAACAATGCCAGCGAAATTTTTCAGCGGGCGGAAGAAATCTCTTCGTCCTCGGATGATTTGTCCCGTCGCACTGAAAATCAGGCCGCAACTCTGGAAGAAACCGCTGCGGCGCTTGATGAACTGACAAGCTCTGTTCGATCGGCAGCAACCGGAGCAGCCGAAGTTGAATCAGTCGTTAACGACGCCCGAAGTGAGGCCGAAGACAGCGGAAAGGTCGTTCGCGACGCCGTGACCGCGATGTCTGAAATCAAACGGTCCTCTGACGAGATTTCCCAGATCATCGGTGTGATCGACGACATCGCATTCCAGACAAACCTCCTCGCGCTTAATGCAGGCGTGGAAGCTGCGCGTGCGGGCGATGCGGGGAAAGGATTTGCTGTTGTCGCCTCAGAGGTCCGCGCGCTCGCGCAGCGTTCGTCAGATGCAGCAAAGCAGATCAAAGGGTTGATTGGTAGCAGTTCCGATCAGGTAGAATCCGGTGTTTCACTTGTCGGTCAAGCGGGCGACGCACTGACCAAAATTGTCGATCGGGTGACACATATCGCGAGCTTGGTGAGCACGATTGCAGCAGGTGCCAAAGAGCAATCGACCGGCCTGAATGAAATCAATGTCGGCGTAACCCAACTCGATCAGGTCACACAGCAAAACGCCGCAATGGTCGAACAATCGACCGCTGCCGCTCATGCGTTAAGAGAAGACGCCAGCCAGCTTCGCAATGTGGTGGCCGGCTTCCAGCTTCAAGATAGCCGGAACGGTGATGTCACCCCGTTCCCCGTCCCGATGCGGGCTCCGGAAAATGAAATCCGCATGACGATGCAACGGGAAATGCACGCGCAGCTAAAAGCGACTGGCACAGATGACGGCTGGCAGGATTTCTGATCGATGATCGAACGTAGCACCGCCAAAGCGCTCGTCGCGCATCTGCTCCCCACAGGGCAGATGCGGTTGGAAAAACTGTGCGAACGGGCTGGCTTGCAGGTCCAGGCAAAGACTGCGGACCTGAGTGAAATCTACTCCACCGTAGAACACACATCGGTTGGTACAGTCCTGATTGACGCGGATCTTGTCAGACGTCCCGAAGCGGAAATCCTGATTGCACTTTTTAACATGCTGTCAGTTAACTATCTGATTTTTCAACAAGATAGCGGACCACTTCCGCGTTTTGCCCGAAATAGTCGGATCGTGCCTTACACCATTTCACCTGCCGACATCACGTCCATGGATACGCGCACAGCGGTGAAGCCGATGGCCGCGTCACTTGCGGCCCCGACAGTAGGGGCAACAAAAAACCGGATCATCGCGATTGGGTCCTCGACCGGCGGAGTCGAAGCACTCCTCACTATTCTCCGGCAATTTCCAGAAGACTGTCCCCCGACCGTGGTCGTTCAACATACCGGAGGCGCGTTTTCCGAAAGCCTAGCCCGATTGCTGAACGCGTCTACAGCCCCAACAGTACGGGAAGCCGTCAACGGGGACACATTGAAACAGGGGCAAATACTAATCGCACCGGGCAGCCGCCATCACATGACACTAGGAAGCGGCCACAGGATCAAGCTGGTTGAGGCACCGCCTGTGTCGGGCCATCGGCCTTCGGTAGATATGCTGTTTCGATCAACCCTTCCGGTCGCCCACAGTGTGACGGCGGCATTGCTAACCGGG
>JBNKUW010000001.1:0-26446 GCA_050298835.1 Marivivens sp. | reverse complement strand
GACGGAGCGGAGGGGCTTCTCGCTCTTCGGAATGCTGGCGCCACCACGATCGGTCAGGATCAGGCCACGTCGGTCGTCTATGGTATGCCGCGGGTCGCAGCAGAGATCGGGGCGGTCGGCAGGCAGCTTCCCTTGTCGCAAATCGCGCGGCACCTGATCGGTCAGCCATCCAGCCTTCGGTTCAGCGCATGACGGCTCTCGTGGATCGGAACATCTACCATGTTACCCAAGGGAGCTTTGCTATCGGGGGAGAGCCGGAGTGTGTTCTGTCGACAATCCTCGGGTCTTGTGTCGCAGTGTGCCTCCATGATCCGGTCGCACGAATTGGCGGCATGAACCACTATTTGCTGTCGGGCGAATTCCGTGAAAGCGGGGATGTACGCCACGGCATCAACGCGATGGAGCTGCTGGTGAATGCCCTACTCCGTTCGGGGGCGCAAAGGAGTAGATTGGAGGCAAAGGTTTTTGGCGGCGCCTGCTTTGGCCATTCGTTTTCAGGCATCGGTTCCAAAAATTCGGCCTTTGCCCGATCGTTTCTGAACAACGAAGGTATCCCCTGTATCTCAGAGAGTACGGGTGGTGCGCGTGCCCGTCGCGTCCATTTCACACCCTATGATGGCAGTGTGAGGCTACGTTTGGTTGCTCCCGAGGAGGTGCCAGCAGAGATACCGGACACGTCGACAGCGCGCTCAACGCCAGAAGCACCTTCAATCCAGCTATTTTAAGATCATCGTCCGTCAACCAAAGGTCGGCCAGACAAAAGCGCAAAAGAAAACGGCCCGCGCAAAATGCACGGGCCGTCGGATCATTCCGAAACGGAACGGATGATTACATCATGCCGCCCATGCCGCCCATGTCGGGCATTGCCGGAGCGCCGCCGTCTTTCGACGGTTTGTCAGCAACCATAGCTTCGGTGGTGATCAGCAGGCCAGCAACCGAAGACGCATCTTCCAGAGCGGTACGGGTTACTTTTGCCGGATCGATAACGCCGAAGGAGAACATGTCGCCATATTCTTCGGTCTGAGCGTTGAAGCCGAATGCGAGGTCGTCGGATTCGCGGACTTTGCCAGCAACGACAGCACCGTCAACACCAGCGTTTTCAGCGATCTGACGCAGCGGAGCTTCGAGAGCGCGACGAACGATGGCGATACCAGCGTTCTGGTCAGCGTTTGCGCCTTCCAGACCTTCGAGAACCTTGCCACCCTGTACCAGAGCAACACCACCGCCCACTACGATGCCCTCTTGGACAGCGGCGCGGGTTGCGTTCAGAGCGTCATCAACGCGGTCTTTACGCTCTTTCACTTCGACTTCGGTCATGCCACCAACGCGGATAACAGCAACACCGCCTGCCAGTTTAGCAACGCGTTCTTGCAGTTTTTCACGGTCGTAGTCCGAAGAGGTTTCTTCGATCTGGGTGCGGATCTGAGCAACACGCGATTCGATCTCTGCCTTGTCGCCAGCGCCGTCAACGATGGTGCTGTTGTCTTTGGTGATCGAAACTTTCTTGGCGTTGCCAAGCATGTCCATGGTGACATTCTCGAGCTTCATGCCGAGGTCTTCGGAAATAACCTGACCGCCGGTGAGGATCGCGATGTCCTGCAGCATAGCCTTGCGGCGATCGCCGAAGCCCGGTGCTTTGACAGCAGCAATTTTCAGGCCGCCACGCAGTTTGTTAACAACGAGAGTTGCCAGTGCTTCGCCTTCAACATCTTCAGCGATGATGAGGAGCGGTTTCTGCGACTGGATAACCGACTCAAGGAGCGGAACCATTGCTTGCAGCGACGACAGTTTCTTTTCGTGCAGCAGGATGAGGCAGTCTTCGAGTTCAGCAACCATTTTGTCAGGGTTGGTGACGAAGTACGGCGACAGGTAGCCACGGTCGAACTGCATGCCTTCAACGACTTCGACTTCGGTGTCCATGCCTTTGTTTTCTTCAACGGTGATAACGCCGTCGTTGCCAACTTTCTGCATGGCGTCAGCGATCTGACGGCCAATTTCAGCTTCGCCGTTGGCGGAGATGGTGCCAACCTGAGCAACTTCGTCGGTGTCTTTGACTTCGCGCGAAGCAGTTTTGATCGCTTCGACGACTTTGGCGGTTGCCATGTCGATGCCGCGCTTCAGGTCCATCGGGTTCAGGCCAGCAGCAACCTGCTTGAGACCTTCGCGAACGATGGCTTGCGCCAGAACGGTCGCAGTGGTGGTGCCGTCACCGGCTTCGTCGTTGGTGCGGCTGGCGACTTCTTTCACCATCTGCGCGCCCATGTTTTCGAACTTGTCTTCCAGTTCGATTTCTTTAGCGACCGAAACACCGTCTTTGGTGATGCGCGGTGCGCCGAAAGATTTTTCCAGAACCACGTTACGGCCTTTGGGGCCCAGGGTCACTTTGACAGCGTCAGCAAGAATGTTGACACCGGCAAGCATACGGTTACGTGCGTCGGTGCCGAATTTGACGTCTTTAGCAGCCATTGCTGTTTTCCTCGTCTAAAATAATTTCAGGGAAAGGTGCGATCTCAGGCGATGATGCCGAGAATGTCGCCTTCTTTCATGATGAGCAGGTCTTCACCGTCAACGGTGACTTCGGTGCCGGACCATTTGCCGAACAGGACGCGGTCGCCTGCGGAAACAGCCATTGCGATCAGTTCGCCCGAGTCCTTGCGGGCGCCTTCGCCACATGCAACAACTTCGCCTTCAGCGGGCTTTTCTTTGGCGCTGTCGGGGATGATCAGACCACCTTTGGTCTTTTCGTCGCTTTCCACACGGCGGACCAGAACACGGTCATGCAGCGGTTTAAAAGCCATTTGGGTAGCTCCTCAGCTATAATTTCTATTTCAGCGGCCCCCTCCCGGGGCCCGTTATCACTCACTAGGTTCGAGTGCTAACGGCAGAGAGTTAGGCAACGTCAAAGGCACTGTCAACCACATCGAATAAAAAAGGTCGGGAATCCTCCAAAGTGGGCAATTCGATTCTGGATGCGCAGGGTATGACACTCTAAAGTTGCCGAAAATTGTTTATGGATTTTCAATGCTGCTCCGGTCTTTCAGCCTCTTTTCTTTTTTCACTTTGGCGCCTCTTTCGGCGTCCGCTTTGTGTACCGGCGAACCGATTGACCGCTACCTGTCACCAGAGTTGATTGCACAGGTAGACGCGAATGTTGCGTCTACCCCGTTTGCTGTCGGCCTTGGTTGGCACGCTGAAAAGGACGGCCGGTCCATAGATCTGTTCGGCAGCATGCACGTCTTTGATCCGCGGCTGGAATCGCTTCGCGTACAGATAGGTCAAGTTCTGGCAACATCCGACATGTTGCTGGTTGAACAGACATTGGAAGAGCAACAGGAGGCTTCGGTTGAAATCATGTCGGATATCGACACGATCCTGCTGCCAGACAACAAAACACTTCCCAATGTTCTGTCAGAAGAAACGTGGGACGCTGTCAAAGAAGCCGCCGAGGCGCGAGGTATCCCGCCATTCTTGATTTCCCGTTGGCAGCCGTGGATGGTGACAACCACCCTTGGAACCCCGGCCTGTGCTGTCGCTAGCCAAATCCAAGGCGAGGTCGGTCTGGACAATATGGTCATGCAAGATGCCGCGGAATACGGCATTCCGACAGTCTCTCTCGAAGATTGGCGCGACACGCTGGCGATTTTGTCCAAGGGCAGTATCGACGAACAGATCGAGATTCTTGAAGCGTCTCTACTTCCGCCGGACATTGAAAACGCAATGATCGTTTCAATGTTTGGCGACTATTTCGCGGGGAATACCGCGCGGATTGACCAACTGACCCGCGCATCGATTTCGCTCGTCGAAAACATAGACCAAGCCCGCGCAGAAGAGTTGTTCGATGCCTTTATGTTGGACCTGCTGGACGGTAGAAACGCCAAGTGGATTCCGGTGATCGAAGACTACGCCAGTCGCGGTGCGATCACCGTTGTATTCGGCGCCGCGCATTTGTCCGGTGAAAACGGTGTCCTCAAGCTGCTGGAGAACAACGGCTGGACAATCACTCGGATCGAGTAATCGCAGCGGCGCCGGTTTCAGTGAGGGTGTAGATGCCGGTCTCTACCCGTTCGAACCAGCCGTAATGGTTTGCGGCCATAACCTGTGTCGCGCGTGAAACACCGGTCGCTTTGGCAACCATTGCCCCTTTGGTTGGTCCCTGCACCGCCAGATGCTGCGCACAGCGGATCGCGTCCTGCCGGTAGGCCGTGACGATCCCGCCCCGCGTGCCCCCCAAATTCGGATCGCCTTGCCGCGTCTGAAACTCTCGAAGTAGGGCGGCGGTTTTCGGTTTGGATTTCCGCGGCGTGTAAGGAACCGGATCGCAATGCGGCTCTACAATCCCGTCGGGGAGCCGCACGGTGAGCACGCCCAATCCCAGCCGTCGGCAGAGTTTGATGTTGGCCTGTAGCGCTTTGTAGCCTGTCCGCCCTTTGGGACGTGGAACACAGACATATACGTGATCGGAGACAGAAAGCCGCGCGACCGCCTGATGGAGCAACGCCAATGAGAAACCGGTTTTGAGTTCGACAATCACCGGCGCGTCACCTTTGCGGATCGCCACCACATCAGCAGAGGCGACTTCGGCTTTCACCTCATATCCCTGCGCCTCAAGGTAGGACTTGAGCGGGAGGTAGAGGTCTGTTTCGCGTAAATTGGCCATAACCTGACCTATATCGTCCCAAATCCCCGCGCAATTCGGCCATTTCAGCCCATTTTGCCGCGTTGCAGACAGGTGACAAGCACGTCACCCCACCCTATAAGGCCCGCGAAACATCTCTCCCCAAGGATTCTTGCACATGACGACTCTTGTTTTTGGTCACAAATCTCCTGACACCGACTCCACCGGTTCGCCGCTCATCTGGGCATGGTACCTGAACGAAGTGAAAGGCGTTGACGCCAAAGCTGTCCTGCTGGGAGAGCCCAACACCGAAGCTGCGTTTGTTGTTGAAAAATGGGGCTTTGAAAAGCCCGAGATCATCGCAGGTCTGGACGAAGGTCAGGACGTTGTCATCGTTGACACCAACAACCCTGCAGAACTGCCGGACAATATCAACGACGCAAACGTCACCGCGATCATCGACCACCACAAACTGGTCGGCGGTCTGGAAACCAAAGGCCCGATCGACATTACGATCCGCCCGCTCGCCTGCACCGCTACCATTATGTACGACCTGATGGGCGACGACGCTGACAAGATGCCCGACAACATCAAAGGCGCAATGCTGTCCTGCATCCTGTCCGACACGCTGGAATTCCGCAGCCCCACCACCACCGATCACGACAAAGAACTGGCCCATAAACTGGCGTCGGAGCTGAACATCGATCTGGGCCGCTACGCATCGGAAATGTTCGAAGCGAAATCCGATATCTCGGCTTTCTCTGATGCCGAACTGATCCGCATGGACTCCAAAGCTTACGAAGTTGACGGCACCAAATTCCGCGTTTCGGTTCTGGAAACCACCGCGCCGAAACTGGTTCTTGATCGCAAAGCGTCGATCATGGCCTCTATGCCTGCGGTTGCCGAAGAAGACGGCGTTGATCAGGTTCTGCTGTTCGTCGTCGACATTCTGAACGAAGAAGCCACCCTGTTCGTTCCGAACGATCTGGTCAAAACCGTGGCTGAAAAATCGTTCGACGCAACCGTCGAAGGCGACGCAGTTGTCCTGCCGGGCATCATGAGCCGTAAGAAACAGATCATCCCGAACCTCAAAGTCTAAGGTTCGAATGAACGTTCAAAGGCCCGCCATCGTGCGGGCCTTTTTCATATGAGGCCCCCGATGTTTTCACCTGATTTCCTGCGCGAAATGAAACGTGGCGAAGAGGCTTCGGTTTCGGCGCTTTTGACCGATGCCTTTGGCCAACCGGATGAGGCACGTCTGGTCGAAAAGCTCCGCAAGAGCCGTGCGATGGCGGGTGAAATGGTGTTGCCTTCAAAACAGGGGATCGTGGGCTATCTGGCGCTGTCGCGGATGATCGCACCCAAGGGCTGGCTCTGCCTCGCGCCTATGGCGGTCCACCCGGATTTGCAACGGATGGGCTATGGCCGACGGATGGTTGGCATGATCACCGAATGGGCGCGTCTGTCGGGGCAAACGCTGGTCGTTCTGGGTGATCCCGATTTCTATACGCGGTGTGGGTTCCGTCCTGCACCCGAGGGGCTGACCTCCCCCTACCCTGTCGATCACACGTTGGTCGCCGGAGAGGTAAAGGCCAAGTCGCTTGACCTGCGCTATCCGCAGGCCTTCGGCTGACGCTTTTCTTTTACATGTGCGCCCTATAGGCAGGGGTCAAACCTATTAGACGTGGCTGCACATGACCCAGATTATCGACACTTTCGCTGACATCGCTGACAAATACGACGCCCTTTTCGTGGATCTTTGGGGCTGTATGCACAACGGGTTGACCGCTTTTCCGGCTGCCTGCAAGGCGATGCAGGACTACCGCGCGAATGGTGGCAAAGTCGTCTATGTGACCAACGCTCCGCGTGCTTGGAACCTTGTTGCGATACAGATGCATGGGATGGGCGTTCCCGAAGATAGCTATGACGCCATCGCGACCTCGGGCGATGCCGCCCGTGTGGCCCTGTTCACCGGAGCCGTTGGTCAAAAGGTCTATTTCATCGGCGAAGACCGCGATCTGCCATTTTTTGAACCGATCAGCGTTGTGACCGATCCGGTTGAAATTACCCGCGTCCCTCTGGAAGAGGCCGAGGGCATCGTCAACTGCGGCCCGTTTGATGCACAGGCAGACCCTGCGGTGATGCGACCGGAATTCCTTTATGCCAAACAAAAAGGCATGAAGATGCTGTGCGCCAACCCCGATATCGTCATCGACCGCGGGGAAAAGCGGGAATACTGCGCCGGTGCGCTTGCGCAGCTCTACACGGAAATGGGGGGAGAGAGCCTTTATTTCGGGAAGCCGCACCCGCCGATCTACGACCTTGCCCGTCGCCGTCTGGCACAGATCGATCCGGACATCGATCCGACCCGAATCCTGTGTATCGGGGACGGAATCAAGACCGATATCCTTGGCGCGCAAGGAGAAGATTATGATTCTCTGTTTATTACCGGTGGGCTCGCCGCGGCGGAAACTGCGACCAAAGAACAACCCGATGCAGAACTGCTAAGTGCTTACCTTAAAAAGGAAATGCAGGAGCCCACCTATTCCATTGGCTTTTTGAGGTAGCACATTAGGGGTTGATTTTTGCTGCAGTTGCAAAGTAATAAAGTTTCAAGCCAAACCCAAACAGGGACCGTTTGTTACTTTATGGAGGACGACATGCTGGATAATTTCCCCCGTGGTACGATCTGCATCGAAGACATTGAAATCGGCATGATCCGATCCCTCCGCAAGGTGGTGACAGACGAAGACATCGAGATGTTCGCCAAGGTTTCGACCGACCGGAACCCTGTCCACCTTGATGATGACTATGCGCAGGACACGATCTTCGAAGGTCGCATCGCCCATGGAATGCTGACCGCCGGGCTAATCTCGGCTGTGATAGGGGAACAGCTCCCCGGTCACGGTACGGTCTACCTTGGCCAATCCCTGAAATTCCTTGCTCCGGTCCGTCCGGGCGACATGGTTCTGGCCGAGGTCGAAGTGACCAACATCGATCACTCCAAGCGTCGCGTAACAATGGAAACGCGTTGTTTGGTGAATAACCGCAAAGTGCTCATTGGCGAAGCAACCGTTCTCGCTCCGTCGCGCAAGTTCGACTGATCTTGCAACCTTTCGCGTGGGCGGCTACGCATCGCCCATGCACATTATACGTGATACAATCTTTCTTGATCCGAACGACCGTGGCGCGGCTGCGGCGATCGGAAACTTTGACGGCGTCCACCTTGGTCATCAGGCCGTCATCGAACAGGCCCGCAAATCGGCGTTCGATGCAGGCGCACCGCTGGGCATCATGACCTTCGAACCGCATCCGCGACAGTTCTTTGCTCCGGATGCCCCGCCCTTCCGGTTGATGAACGCAGAGGCCAAAGCGCACCGCCTGAGCAAACTCGGCGTGCAAAAGCTCTATGATGTTCCGTTCAACGCCGCGCTGGCAGGATTGTCCCCGCGCGAATTTGCGGAAGAGATGATCGTCAAACGGCTCGGCCTCGTGCATGTTGTCGTGGGCGAAGATTTCTGTTTCGGTGCCAAACGCGCCGGTACAACGGAAACGCTCAAGGAATTGGGCGAAGAGATGGGATTTGGCGTGACGATTACTCCGCTCCTGAAATTTGACGAAGAGGTCTCTTCGACCAACATTCGCAACGCCCTGAGCGACGGACGCCCTCGTGATGCGGCCAAGATGCTGGGTCATTGGCACCGGATCGAAGGCCCCGTCATTCGTGGCGACCAGCGTGGACGCGATCTGGGGTTCCCGACCGCGAATATGTCCATCACCGGCCTGCACCAGCCCAGGCTTGGCGTTTACGCGGTTAAGGTCGATGTCCTCTCTGGCCCTCAGGCAGGCAGCTATGATGGCGCGGCATCAATCGGTGTCCGCCCGATGTTCGGCGAAGACAACATCCCGAATATCGAAACCTTCCTCTTTGATTTCAAAGGCGACCTTTATGGCCAGCACCTGTCCGTCGCTTTGGTGGAATACCTGCGTCCCGAACTGAAGTTCGATGGTCTTGATGCACTGATCGCCCAAATGGACGCCGACTGCGCCCAAGCCCGCGAGATTTTGCGCGATGTCTGAGATCGACCGCACCGGCCTGCGTCCGCGCTATTGGGAAAAAGTCCCGATGGAAAAGATGAGCCGTCAAGAGTGGGAAGCCCTCTGCGACGGGTGCGGGAAATGCTGCCTGAACAAACTCGAAGACGAAGACACCGGAGAGGTCGCCCTCACCCGCGTAGCCTGCCGTCTGCTGGACGACGAAACCTGCCTGTGCAGCCAATATGACATTCGCCATCAGTTCATTCCGGAATGTATCGTGCTGACGCCGAAAACTATTTTGGACAATCTCTATTGGCTTCCGCAAACTTGCGCCTATCGTCTTGTCCATGAAAAGCGGCCTTTGCCCGAATGGCATCCGCTGATTTCGGGCAATCCCGAAACGGTGCATCTGGCTGGCGTCTCTGTGCAATACCGGACGGTCTCTGAATTCGAGATTTCAGAGGACGACTGGGAAGACCATATTATCGAGGAACCGATCTGATGTTTCTGGCATCTGACAATATCAGCCCCGTCCATCCCAAGGTGATGGAAGCGCTCTCCCGTGCAAACGAAGGTTATGTGTCCTCATACGGGGCCGATCCGGTGACAGAGCGGGCAACCCAGATGATCCGCGACCTGTTCGAAGCCCCCGACGCTGCCGTCTATCTGGTCGCGACAGGCTCTGCCGCGAATGCGCTGGGATTGTCGGTCATGACAAAGCCGTGGCAAACGATTTACTGCCACCGCAACGCCCACATCGAAGAAGACGAATGCGGCGCACCAGAATTCTACGTGGGCGGTGGCAAACTGAGCCTCGTTGACGGACCGCACGGAAAAATGGACCCCGAGGCGCTGCGCCGCGCAGTCGAATTCACCGGCCGTGGAGGTGTTCACAATCTCCAGCGTGGCGTGGTGTCCATCACCAATGTGACTGAACTTGGCGGTGTGTATTCAGCGGCCGAAGTCGCGGCATTGGCGGCGGTAGCCATAGAATTCGGCCTTCCTGTTCATCTGGACGGCGCACGTTTTTCGAACGCGATTGTTGCAAGCGGCGCGACGCCCGCTGAAATGACGTGGAAAGCAGGCGTTGATGTGGTGTCCTTTGGCGGCACCAAAAACGGTCTGATGGGCGTTGAAGCCGTTGTGATATTCGATCCAAAGCTCGCTTGGGAATTCGAACTGCGCCGGAAACGCGGCGGCCACCTGTTTTCCAAACACCGCTACCTCGCCGCCCAGATGGAAGCCTATCTGACAGATGATCTCTGGCGCGAACTGGCGACCCATGCCAACGCAATGGGGCAACGACTGGCCAGCGGGATCAGAAAGCTGGATCAGGCAACCCTCCTCCACCCTGCGGATGCAAATATGGTTTTTGCCGGTCTACCGCGGGTGGCGCATAAACGGGTTATCGATGCGGGCGCCTACTACTACTTCTGGCCGTTCAACCAATCGCTAGAAGGACCGGACGACGGCATCCTCACCGCCCGTTTCGTTGCAAGCTGGTCAACAACGTCCGAGGATATCGATCAGTTCCTCGACGCGCTCCACGCGAAATGACCCGCTTTACGGGCTGCGTTCCGCTAAGAATCCGTCCCTAAAAACTTTGCCTCGGGCGCTCTGTGTGCTAGGCGGTCCGTGCGTTACGATTCCGTCACAAACGGACAACATCCCGGGGACCTCCACCATGCCGTCGACCACTGAACCGAAGCTGATTTCGGGGAACGCCAACAAACCTCTCGCCACTTCTATTGCCCGCCGCATGTCAATGCACCGCGGGATGGCCGTCGATCTGGTCGACGCCCGGGTCGAGCGGTTCAACGATCAGGAAATCTTTGTCGAAGTTTACGAGAACGTTCGTGGCGAAGACATGTTTGTCATCCAGCCGACCTCCAATCCGGCCAACGACAACCTGATGGAACTTCTCATCATCACCGATGCGCTGAAACGGTCCTCTGCCGGCCGCATCACTGCGGTGATCCCCTACTTCGGTTACGCCCGTCAGGACCGCCGGACAAAGGCACGTACGCCGATCAGCGCAAAGCTCGTCGCGAACCTTATTGCCGAAGCCGGTGTTGACCGCGTTCTGACACTGGACCTGCATGCTGCGCAGATTCAGGGCTTCTTTGATATGCCCGTAGACAACCTCTATGCCGCGCCGGTTTTTGCGCTGGATATCAAGCACCACTTCAAAGACTCGATGGAAGACATCATGGTCGTTTCACCGGACGTCGGCGGTGTTGCCCGCGCCCGTGAACTGGCCAAGCGGATCAATGCACCGCTCTCTATCGTCGACAAACGCCGCGAGAAGCCCGGTGAGGTCGCTGAGATGACCATCATCGGTAACGTTGAAGGCAAGAAGTGTATCATCGTGGATGACCTCTGTGACACCGCGGGTACGCTCTGCAAAGCAGCCGAGCACCTGATGAGTGCCGGAGCTTCGGAAGTGCATGCCTATATCTCTCACGGTGTGATGTCCGGTCCTGCGGTCGAGCGTGTCACCAATTCGCACCTCAAGACGCTGGTTCTGACGGACTCGATCCAGCCGAGCGAAGCGATCCTCAAGGCTCCGAACATCCGCATCGTACCGACCGCACCGATGTTCGCGCAGGCGATCCTGAATACATGGAACGGTACCTCTGTGTCGTCCCTGTTCGAAGACGAGACCCTGATCCCGATCTACGAAGGTCTTTACAGCACCAACTGATTTTTCCGGTTTTCGGAAAACAAGCGGCCCCGATCCCTTTGGACGGGGCCGTTTTGTATGCGAGAGGCTCTGCCCCTCGCGCTCCCCGGGATATTTCAGGCACAAAGACTGTGAGTTGGGCTGGGACCTATTCGATGTCCCAGTCGTCATCGTGGGGAAGCTCCCCAATGGCCTGCCACGCGATACGAACGCGGGCGATTTTGCTGTCAGCCCATGTGCTGAAGACGATGTCGAACCCCTCTTCGGTCACGTTCCTGGTTTTCAGATCGAAACGGGTAAACGCCTTGTTCGACATGTCGAGCATGGAAAGGGAACAGCTGACAGCGGGAATTGCGCGGAAACGAGAGGAAAACCGGACAGGGTGAATGACATCACGCGTGCCTTCACCGGACCACATCGGCCCATCATGTTCGAAATCCGAAAAAAGGATCGCCTCGCCTTGATCCACACCTATAAGGTGATTTTCTAACTTTTTCATGCCGCAATTGATGTATTAAACCTAACTCTAGGTAAAACGAAATTGCGGCAGTGTCACCTGTTGCCAGCAAAAAGGGCCCCGAAACGGGGCCCTTTCGCAAACTCTTTGGTATAGAACCACTTATTCCTGATAAGACAGGCCCATGTGGGTTCCAACCGCGACCATGTCAGCCAGCAAGTGGGCTGCATCGTCGACCGGACCGGGTTCGTTCTTGAAGTCTTCAAGAGCTTTGGCGTGTGCATCACGGTATTCCGTAACCATCGCTTCAAAGGCTTCCTGAGTAACCTCAGCAGTCGGCAGGGCACGTTCAGCCAAAATCGACACGCTTTCAGCGCCAACTTCGGCAAAACCGCCGGATACGACGTATTCGTCGGTGCCGCCCGCATGAACGACCCGCAGGATGCCGGGACGCAGGGTGGTGATGGTCGGCGCGTGGCCTGGCATCGCCGTCATACGTCCTTCGGCAGCAGGGATCTGGATCTCTGTAGCCTGAACGGAAGCGAGCCTCCGTTCAGGGGATACGAGATCGAATTGCAGGGTGTCAGCCATAACGCCTCTCCTTAGGCAGCTTCAGCTGCCAGTTTCTCGGCTTTGGCGAGCACTTCGTCGATACCACCAACCATGTAGAAAGCAGCTTCCGGCAGGTGGTCATATTCACCAGCCACAACAGCTTTGAACGATTTGATGGTATCTTCCAGCGGCACCTGAACACCGTCCGAGCCGGTGAACACTTTCGCAACGTCGAACGGCTGCGAAAGGAAACGCTGGATTTTACGAGCGCGCGAAACGGTCAGTTTGTCTTCTTCCGACAGTTCGTCCATGCCGAGGATGGCGATGATGTCCTGCAGCGACTTGTAGCGCTGAAGGATGTTCTGAACCTGACGTGCGACGTTGTAGTGCTCTTCGCCAACGATCTGCGGATCAAGGATACGCGAGGACGAGTCGAGCGGGTCAACTGCCGGGTAGATGCCGAGTTCCGAGATAGCACGGTTAAGAACGGTCGTTGCGTCAAGGTGAGCAAAGGTCGTTGCCGGTGCAGGGTCGGTAAGGTCATCTGCGGGAACGTAAACAGCCTGGATCGAGGTGATCGAGCCGTTCTTGGTGGAGGTAATACGTTCCTGCATCGCACCCATGTCGGTTGCCAGCGTCGGCTGGTAGCCCACAGCAGAGGGGATACGACCCAGAAGTGCGGACACCTCGGAACCTGCCTGCGTGAAGCGGAAGATGTTGTCCACGAAGAACAGAACGTCGGTACCGGATGCGTCGCGGAACTGTTCTGCCAGCGTCAGACCGGTCAAAGCAACACGGGCACGCGCCCCGGGCGGCTCGTTCATCTGGCCGTAAACCAGAGCAACCTGCGACTCTTCGAGGTTGTCGGGCTTAATAACGTTGGATTCGATCATTTCCCAGTAAAGGTCGTTACCTTCACGGGTCCGTTCACCAACACCAGCGAACACGGAGTAGCCCGAGTGCACTTTTGCGATATTGTTGATCAGTTCCATGATGAGAACGGTTTTACCAACGCCGGCGCCGCCGAAGAGGCCAATCTTACCACCCTTGGAGTAGGGAGCGAGAAGGTCGATAACCTTGATACCCGTAACGAGGATCTCGGTGTCGGTTGCCTGTTCGCTGAACTCGGGAGCTTCAGCGTGGATCGGACGGGTTTCGGTTGCGTTAACCGGACCTTTTTCGTCAACCGGTTCACCAACAACGTTGAGAATACGGCCGAGAGTTGCAGTACCAACCGGAACCGAGATCGGAGCGCCTGTGTCGACGACTTCCTGACCGCGGACCAGACCTTCGGTCGCGTCCATAGCGATGGTACGTACGGTGTTTTCGCCAAGGTGCTGGGCTACTTCGAGAACCAGCTTCTTGCCATTGTTTTCGGTGTTCAGTGCGTTGAGGATCGCCGGGAGGCTATCTTCGAACTGCACGTCCACAACGGCGCCAATCACCTGCGTGATCTTGCCTTTTGCGTTTGCCATGTTTCGTTACTCCGGTTCTTAGAGCGCCTCAGCGCCCGAAATAATTTCGATCAGTTCGTTGGTAATAACGGCCTGACGCGAACGGTTGAATTCGATGGTCAACTTGTCGATCATTTCGCCCGCGTTGCGGGTTGCGTTGTCCATCGCGCTCATCCGCGCACCCTGTTCGGATGCAGCGTTTTCGAGCAGAGCAGAGAAGATCGCTGTCGACACGCTGGCAGGCAGCAGGTCTTCGAGGATTGCTTCTTCACTCGGTTCGTATTCGTAATCGGCGACAACTGCGTCTTCGGCCATTTCGAATTTGGCGGGGATCACTTGCTGCTCGGTCGGGATCTGGGCGATCACAGACTGGAACTGCGAGTAGAAGATCTTTGCCACATCGAATTCACCAGCCGCGAACCGCTTGAGCAGGTCTTGGCCAATTTCACGTGCAGTTGCGTAGTCGATACGCTTCACGCCACTCAGGTCGACGTGATCCACGAACAAATCCGCATAGTCGCGGCGGAGCTGTTCGCGGCCTTTTTTACCAACCGTCAGAATTTTCACCGTCTTGCCCTCAGCTTGCAGCTTTTGGACAGCCTGGCGAACCATTTTCACGATCGAAGAGTTGAAACCACCACACAGGCCCCGTTCGGCAGTCATGACTACCAAAAGATGGGTCTGGTCGCTTCCGTTTCCACTCAGCAGCGGTACATTGTCAGATTGCCCGACCGATGCAGCCAGAGCCGACACCACAGCGTTGAAACGCTCGGCATAGGGACGTGCTGCCTCGGCGGCATCCTGGGCACGGCGGAGCTTTGCCGCCGCGACCATCTGCATCGCCTTTGTGATCTTGCGGGTCGAGGTGACCGACGCGATCCTGGTTTTTAGGTCCTTAAGACTTGGCACTGCCTTGTCTCCTTAGCTCGGGTGATCAGGCGAAATCTGCGGCAAACTCGTCCAGTGCGGCTTTGAGTTTGTCAGCCGGTTCACCTTTGATCTTCGGATCTTCGTTAGCGATCCACTCCAGAATGTCCGAACGCTTGTTGCGCAGGAAGTTCAGGAGACCCTCTTCAAAGCGGGCAACGTCCGAAACCGGCAGGTTATCAAGATAACCGTTGGTACCTGCGAAGATGACGCAGACGATTTCAGCGTTGGTCAGCGGCGAGTACTGCGGCTGTTTCATCAGCTCGGTCAGGCGTGCACCACGGTTCAGCAGGCGCTGGGTCGCAGCATCGAGGTCCGAACCGAACTGAGCGAATGCAGCCATTTCGCGGTACTGAGCGAGCGACAGTTTAACCGGACCGGCAACCGAAGACATTGCTTTGGTCTGAGCGGACGAACCCACACGAGACACCGACAGACCGGTGTTCACAGCAGGACGGATACCCTGATAGAACAGTTCGGTTTCGAGGAAGATCTGACCGTCGGTGATCGAGATCACGTTGGTCGGAATAAACGCCGAAACGTCGCCGCCTTGGGTTTCGATGATCGGCAGAGCGGTCAGCGAACCTGCGCCGTTGTCTTCGTTCAGCTTTGCCGAACGTTCCAGCAGACGCGAGTGGAGGTAGAAAACGTCACCCGGGTAAGCTTCACGTCCCGGCGGACGACGGAGCAGCAGGGACATCTGACGATAGGACACAGCCTGTTTGGACAGGTCATCGTAGATGATCAGAGCGTGGCGGCCGTTGTCACGGAAGTGCTCTGCCATAGCGGTTGCAGCGTAGGGTGCAAGGAACTGCATCGGTGCCGGGTCGGAAGCGGTCGCAGCAACAACGATGGAGTACTCCATTGCGCCGTTTTCTTCGAGCTTACGAACCAGCTGAGCAACGGTCGAACGCTTCTGACCGACTGCAACGTAGATGCAGTACAGTTTCTTGCTTTCGTCATCGCCAGCAGCGGTGTTGTAGGATTTCTGGTTCAGGATCGCGTCCAGAGCCACAGCGGTTTTACCAGTCTGACGGTCGCCAATGATAAGCTCACGCTGGCCACGGCCGATCGGGATCATAGCGTCAACCGATTTCAGGCCGGTTGCCATCGGTTCGTGAACCGATTTACGGGGGATGATGCCCGGTGCTTTGACGTCTGCAACCATACGTTTGGACGCGTTGATCGGGCCTTTGCCGTCGATCGGGTTACCCAGACCGTCAACAACGCGACCCAGCAGTTCGTCACCAGCAGGGACGTCCACGATGGAGTTGGTACGCTTAACCGTGTCACCTTCTTTGATGTCACGGTCCGAACCGAAGATAACAACACCGACGTTGTCAGCTTCGAGGTTCAGGGCCATCCCGCGGATACCACCGGGGAATTCAACCATTTCACCAGCCTGAACATTGTCCAGACCGAATACACGAGCGATACCGTCACCGACCGAGAGCACACGGCCGATTTCGGCCACTTCGGCATCTTGACCGAAGTTTTTGATCTGGTCCTTCAGGATCGCAGAAATTTCTGCAGCTTGGATCGCCATTATCCGACCTCTTTCATGGAGTTCTGAAGTGCGCTGAGCTTGGAAGCAATCGACGTATCGATCATTTTCGAGCCCACTTTAACAACAAGACCGCCGATGAGAGCCCCATCAACGGTCGCATTAATTTTAACATCTTTGCCAATTTTGGCTGCCAGTGTTTTGGCCAGCTTGTCCGCTTGGGTCTTGGTCAGTGCCTTGGCGCTGATGACTTCTGCGGTCACTTCGCCTTTTTCCTCGGCCAGACGTCCATGCAGTGCAGCCAGCAGCTGAGGCAGCACAAACAGACGGCGCTTCTGGGCGAGAAGACCAAGTGTATTAGCAAAGGTTTCCGAAAGACCCATTTTCCCGGCCAGAGCCGAGACTGCGGCGGCCTGCTCTTCGCGGCTGTACAGCGGCGAAGAAATCAGAGCGCGCAGATCGTCGCTGCCGGTCAAAGCAGCGTCAATTGCGTCAATATCGGATTCGAGAACCGCGAGCGCATTGCCTTCCTTGGCAATGTCGAACACGGCAGAAGCATAGCGCGAGGCGATGCCGGTTGAGATCGAAGCTGGTTCGGACACGTCCACCCTTCCGATGTTTTGGCCGTTTCATCACGCCCCAGCGGCAATGACGATCAGGCAGCTTGAACCGCCCTCGGTTAACGGGGGCGCCAAAATCAGGGCGGATGTAGCAGAGAGGTTTTCGTGCCGCAACCGCCTTGCGCGACTTTCACCAATTGTTTGCGCCACAACTACCTAAGAATAGCGTCAGTGCGACTATTCGCGCAGCATATCGTGGCAAACTCGGCACACAATTGTATACCGTCACGTCAATTCCCGAGAATCAGCGAATCTATGTAGTAGCCCGCTTCCGGTGCTTCTCCCGCTGCTGAGCCCCGGCTCTACCACCGGTCTACCGACCCCTTCGAGCACCCGCAGCGGACGCTTAACCGCCTCTCCCAACCCTGTTCTGGGACGTGCGGGAATTTGTTTGGAAACCTCAACAACCAGTACACCACCAGCCGCGACCAACGGGAGTTTGTGCCCCATCTTTTCCAGAACGCCCCCCATCTTACGCCAAACTTTCTTCGTCGATGGAGGTTGGTAGAGCGCAGACATCGACCTTTCGACCACAAAGCTGTGGTGTTTGAGCTGGGCTTCCAACTGACCCAATGAATACGGCCGCCCGTAGCCGAAGGGTGTTTTATCGGACCGCGACCACAGGCCAGCACGGTTCGGAACAATAACCAGCATTCGCCCACCGGGTCCAAGAACGCGATAACATTCGTCCAGAACGCCAGTCGGGTCCTCGGACGTTTCCAGCGCGTGCATAAGCACAAGTTTATCCACAATTCCGGTATCGAGCGGCCACATAACCTCTTCGCACAACACGCTAACGTTCGCCTGACCCGGCGGCCACGGCATCACGCCCTGTGGTCCGGGCATCAATGCAATGACCCGCCGCGCGTCTTTTAGAAACGGGCGCAACAAAGGGGCCGCGAACCCAAATCCAACAACGGTCTGTCCTTTTGCCTCTGGCCACCACTGGGTCAATTGACCACGTATGATTGCCTGTGCCGACCGGCCCAGCGCGCTACGATAATAGAAGTTTCGCAGGTCTAGAACATCCAAGTGCATTGCGGCTCGCGGTCTATTCGTTCACTCTCGGGACAGATTAACCAAACAACGTGACAATACTATGCCCCTTGAACTGGTAACCGTTCCCTGTCTCTCAGATAACTACGCATATTTGGTTCACAATAGCGATAGCGGCGAAACCGCTCTGATTGACGCTCCCGAAGTCGCGCCAATCCAAAAAGCGCTGGCATCGTTGGGCTGGACGCTGAGTGATATCTTAATCACTCACCACCACTACGATCATATCGAGGGCGTAGACGACCTCCGTTCAGTTAGTACCAAAGTGACCGGCTCAAAAACTGACAGCGAACGCCTTCCTTCTCTGGACCGTGCTGTAGAGGGCGGAGATACGTTCACCCTTTGTGGTGAACCGTGCGAGGTGATCGCCGTTGACGGTCATACCATCGGGCACGTTGCATATTATCTGCCGCACAGCGGGATCGTTTTTACGGCAGACAGTCTTATGGCGCTTGGTTGTGGTCGCCTGTTTGAAGGATCCGCCGAACAAATGTGGGACAGCCTCAAGCGGTTGCGTGCCCTTCCCGACGACACGCTGGTTTGTTCCGGACATGAATACACCGCTGCCAATGCGCGTTTTGCCCTGACCATCGAACCGGAAAACGAAGACCTACAGGACCGCGCCCAACGGGTGGCCTTTGCCCGCTCCAGCGGCAAGGCAACGGTCCCCTCCCGCCTTGAAGAGGAAAAAGCGACCAATCCGTTTCTTCGGGCAGATAATCCGCTTCTGAAATATTCAATCGGCATGGAACATGCAGATGATGTGTCAGTCTTTGCCGAGGTCCGTTCACGAAAGGACAAATTTTAGGGAAATCTGGCTCGAACATATTCGAAAACGCTGCCGTTAGTAAAATTACGCGTGATTTCTCGGGGCAAACTGAAAAAAGACCTTGAAGGTTGGGTCGGGAAAACCAAACCTTAAAGGTATGAGGCCACGGTCCGTCCGAATTCCGGAGGACCCCCGAAACGAAAGGAGCACGACAGGTGCCGTCTTTTTCGACCACACTCGAGCAGTCCATTCACACGGCTTTGGCTCTGGCCAACGCACGCCGTCATGAACTTGCGACGCTTGAACACCTCTTGCTGGCCCTGATCGACGAACCCGACGCTGCACGCGTCATGAAAGCGTGCGCTGTTGATCTCGACGAGCTACGTAAGAACCTTGAAACCTATATCGAGGACGATCTGTCCACGTTGATCACGGACGTCGAAGGCTCCGAAGCGGTCCCGACTGCGGCTTTCCAGCGTGTGATCCAGCGGGCCGCGATCCACGTCCAATCCTCCGGCCGGACCGAAGTGACCGGTGCGAACGTTCTCGTCGCGATATTTGCAGAACGTGAATCGAACGCCGCTTACTTCCTGCAAGATCAGGAAATGACCCGTTACGACGCAGTGAATTTCATCGCGCACGGCGTGGCCAAAGACCCGGCCTTTGGTGAAAACCGGCCAATCACCGGTGCCGAAGAAGAGCATCAAGCATCCGACGAACCCGAAGCTGTCGAAGCCGAAGTGCGCGAAACTGCCCTAGGGAAATACTGCGTCGATCTGAATGCGAAATCTGCCAAAGGCGACGTTGATCCGCTGATCGGTCGCGAACACGAAGTTGAACGCTGCATCCAGGTGCTGTGCCGCCGTCGCAAGAACAACCCGCTCCTCGTGGGTGATCCGGGCGTCGGGAAAACTGCAATCGCCGAAGGGCTTGCCCGCAAGATCGTCAATGAAGAGGTTCCCGATGTGCTGTCCGGCACAACGATCTACAGCCTCGACATGGGCGCGCTGCTGGCTGGAACCCGTTACCGCGGCGATTTCGAAGAACGCCTCAAGGCGGTCGTAAACGAACTGGAAGATCACGAAGACGCTGTTTTGTTCATCGACGAAATCCACACCGTTATCGGTGCCGGTGCGACCTCGGGTGGTGCGATGGATGCGTCGAACCTGCTGAAACCTGCGTTGCAGGGTGGCAAACTGCGTTGCATGGGATCGACGACCTACAAGGAATTCCGCCAGCACTTTGAAAAAGATCGCGCGCTGTCCCGTCGTTTCCAGAAAATTGACGTGACGGAACCGTCGGTGCCGGATTCGATCAAAATCCTGCAGGGTCTGAAGCCCTACTTTGAAGAGCATCACGGCATCCGCTACACCCACGACGCCATCAAATCGGCCGTGGAACTGTCGTCGCGTTATATCAACGACCGCAAACTGCCGGACAAAGCCATCGACGTTATCGACGAGGCCGGCGCCTACCAGCATCTGGTCGCGGAATCCAAGCGCCGCAAAACCATCGGCGTGAAAGAGATCGAAGACGTCGTCGCCAAGATCGCCCGCATTCCCCCGAAAAGCGTCAGCAAGGACGATGCAGAGACCCTCAAGGATCTCGAAAAATCGCTCAAGCGCGTCGTGTTCGGTCAGGACAATGCAATCGATGCCCTATCGTCCGCGATCAAACTAGCCCGCGCTGGTCTGCGCGAACCTGAAAAGCCGATTGGTAGCTACCTCTTTGCGGGCCCCACCGGCGTCGGTAAAACCGAGGTTGCCAAACAGCTTGCTGATAACCTCGGTGTGGAAATGCTCCGCTTCGACATGTCGGAATACATGGAGAAACACGCGGTTAGCCGTCTGATCGGTGCACCTCCGGGGTATGTCGGTTTCGATCAGGGCGGCATGCTGACCGACGGTGTCGATCAGAACCCGCATTGCGTGCTCCTGCTGGACGAGATCGAAAAGGCGCACCCTGATGTCTACAACATCCTGTTGCAGGTGATGGACCACGGTTCGCTGACCGACCACAATGGCCGGACGACGGATTTCCGCAATGTGATCCTGATCATGACCTCGAACGCAGGCGCTGCAGAGCAGGCGAAAGAGGCGATCGGCTTTGGCCGTGACCGTCGCGAAGGCGAAGATACCGCCGCGATCGAACGCACCTTTACGCCGGAATTCCGCAACCGTCTGGATGCGGTCATCGCCTTCAAACCGCTCCCGAAAGAGGTCATCCTCCGCGTGGTCGAGAAATTCGTTCTCCAGCTCGAAGCACAGCTTCTGGACCGGAACGTTCATATCGACCTCACACCGGCGGCTGCCGAATGGCTGGCTGATAAAGGGTATGACAGCAAGATGGGTGCGCGTCCGCTTGGACGTGTCATTCAGGAAACCATCAAAAAGCCGCTCGCCGAAGAACTTCTCTTTGGCAAGCTGACCAAAGGTGGTGTCGTCCATGTTGGCATTAAGGACGGAGAGATCGACCTGATGATCGAACCACCCGCCCAAGGCCGACTGACCGGAAACAAACCACCGTTGCTGACCGCAGAGTGATGCGGTTCCTACCGTTGGCAATTCTCTCCCTCGCCGTGCCCGCCACGGCGGGGGAGATTTCGTTAGGCTCTCCGATTGACTGCGATTTGTCATCGACCTGCTACATCCAGCAGTTCGTCGATCATGACCCGAGCAGCGGGGTACAGGATTTCCGTTGTGGCTCACTGAGCTATGACGACCACAAGGGCACTGATTTCGCTCTGCCCTCTCTCGCCATGCAGTCCGAAGGGGTCGCTGTTATCGCCGCCGCGTCGGGTGTGGTGACAGGTGTTCGCGACGAAATGCCGGACCAACTACAGGGCACCGACGGCGCGCCGGATATTACCAACAGGGAATGCGGCAACGGGATTGTCGTTGATCTGGGCGATGGATGGGAAACGCAATACTGCCATATGGCCCTAGGCTCCATTACCGTGCAGGCTGGCGACCGGATCGAACAAGGTGACGTGCTCGGTCAGGTTGGACTGTCCGGCAAAACCTACTTCCCCCATGTTCATTTGTCCGTCCGACACGATGGTGCCGTGGTGGACCCGTTTGATCCCGACAACGATGCTATTTGTGCGGACCCCACTGACACATTGTGGACGATCGCCCCACCTACCCCCGCGGGCAGGATCATTAGCACGGGTTTTGCCGACACTGTGCCCGCCTATGCGGACGTCAAAGCCGGAACTGCAGGAACAGACGGCCTCACCCAGCACGACAATCTGGTCGCGTGGGGATTTGTCTTTGGCGCAATGGGCGGCGATATCCTTCAGGTCACGATATCCGGCCCTGACGGGGTCGTTCTGACCCAAGAAGCCCCGTTCGACCGCAATCAAGCGCAGGTCTTCAGGGCCATCGGAAAACGGGCACCTGCAGCGGGGTGGCCCGCAGGCCAGTATCACGCAATGATCGCTTTGATCCGTGACGGGCAAACGTTGGACGTCGCACCCGCCAGCGTCACAGTCGATTAGCGTTCTGTCAGCTTGAGTTCGATCCGGCGGTTCTGCGCACGCGCTTCCGCTGTGTCGGCGGTGTTTATCGGCTGGAATTCCCCAAAGCCGTTGGCGGACAGGTGGCTTGGATCCATACCTTCGTTTTCGACCATATAGCGAACCACGGACAGGGCGCGAGCTTGGCTGAGTTCCCAGTTGTCGGCAAAGGCACCGCCGGAGATCGGGATATTATCGGTATGGCCGTCCACACGGATGATCCAGTCAATTCCTTCGGGAATATTGCCCGCGATCTGTCGGAGGATCGATGCAACATTGGCAATTTCCTGTTGCCCTTGGTCAGACAGGGTCGCGCTGCCAGAGGGGAACAGTACCTCGGACGAGAATACGAAACGGTCGCCTTCGATCCGGACACCTTCTTGGCCCGCCAAAACCTCGCGCAATCGACCAAAGAACTCCGAACGGTAGCTCTGCAAATTCTGCGCTTCGGCAGCGAGCCTTGCAGCCTCTTCTTCAAGCCGCTGACGCTCGACCTCTTCAAGCTCCAACCGACGGCGGCTTTCTGCGGCTACGCGGGCAAGCGCTTGGTTCAACTGACTGGACAGGTTCGAAATCTGCACCTGCGAGTCCGCGTCAGCTTGGGCAGCAACATCCAGTAGCGCCTGAAGCTGCGCAACCTGTGTGCGGAGTTCGGAAACATTCGCGTTGAGAGCCGCGACTTGACGCTGACTGTCTGCGGAAAGCGCCTCTTCATCGGACAATGCCTGATTGGCGGCGGCAAGAAGGGTGGCCTGACGCTCTGCCTCGGTCCGGAGAGTTTCAAGGAGGTTTTCGGTTTCAATCTGGGCGGCCAAAACCTCGGCTAGACGAGCCTCTAGCGTGGCGCGCGTTTCATCGGCAGACTGACCCGCATCAATTGCGGCCTGCAGATCAGCTTCGGTCGTTTGCTGGGCAAGGATTGCTGCGGCCAACTGCGTGTCGAGGTCGTCCCGCGCCGCTTCTGCTGCAGCGAGGAGCGTGAGTGTGTCCTCAGCCTCTTGGCGCTGTTGTTCCAGCGCGAGGGTCATGGCGGTGATTTCCGAATCCGCGTTTGCCAGACGTTCACGCAAGCTTTCCAGTGCCGCAGCATCAGCAAGCCGCGCCGCCTCAAGATCAGACACTTGCGCCAGCGCATCGCTCTTGTCGCTTTGTAAATCATCGATCATCGCCTGAAGCGCCTCACGACGCGCGGCAGCTAGGCGTGCCTCTTCGGCGGCAGCGTCGATCTCATCCCGCGCGGCGGCAAGAGCAATATTCAGCGCTTCTTGTTCGGTCATTAACTGATCACGGGTGTCTTCTAGCCCCGCAATCTGATCCCGCAAATCGGTCCGATCCGCCAAGAGCCCCGCAACCTGCGCTTCAAAACCGGTTATCCGGTTTTGCGCTTCGGCCAAAGCCGCTGCAGAGGCATCCCGCTGCTGCGTCAACTGCACGATCAAGGCCGCTTGCGACTGCATTTCTGCGTTGGCATCCGTCAGCTCTGTCGTCAGTGACCCGACCTGAGAGGCAAGTTGCGATGACCGCGCCTGTTCGAGCCCAAGAGCATCCGCCAGCGTCGCCACCTGCGCCGTCAATTGGTTGAGTTCGTTTTCCTGCCCGCTGATTTTTTCCCGCAGAACAAACTGGATCACCATGAAAATGGTGAGAACAAACATCAAAACGAGCAAAAGCCCCGTCATCGCGTCTACGAAACCGGGCCAGATCGAGGCGTTAAACCGGTTGGTACGACGGGAGATCGCCATCTTAGCTTTGTCCTGTCTGTCTGGAAATCTGGCGTAGTGTGCGGGTCAATGCAGAAATTTCGTTCCGCAGTTCGGACACGGTTTCCTGCCGTCCGGCGGACAATTCTTCGAGAATGCGCAGCATCTGTACGTCGATAGACCGCAACCGCATCCGGCTTTCTGCGTCAATCCCGTCCACACCGCTTTCTGCCAGTTTCTGCGCCAGTGCTTGCTGTGCCTGCGCAGCTTGCATCAGCTCAGGTCGAGCGTCGGTTTCATCAATCCGCTGGGCAAGCTGTGCAACGACACCGGTCAGTTGAATGAGGTTCTCATCGGTCCGCATCCGCGATTGTTCGGAATTCTGGAACATCGCGTTCAAGGCTTCGAGCTGCTCTGCCATTTGGTCCAGCACGCCGCCAAAACCCGAAACCTCACCGCTGACGCCTTCGTCACCGCTGGCGAAACCAAGGCGGGTGATGGAAGACAACCATTCTTCGAGTTCGCGATAGAACCGGTTTTGCCCGTGTCCGGCAAAGAGTTCAAGAAGACCAACGATCAAAGACCCAGCAAGACCAAGGAGTGACGACGAAAACGCCGTGCCCATGCCGCCAAGCTGGCTTTCCAATCCGGTCTGGAGCTTTGCAAAAATGTCTGCGCCGCTACCACCGTCATCCGCGTTGAGCGACCGGATGGTATCCACAAGCGCAGGAACCGTTGTTGCAAGGCCGTAAAATGTCCCCAAAAGACCAAGGAAAATCAGCGTGTTACCGATGTATTTCGTGATCTCTCGATCTTCGTCAATGCGGCTCGCAACTGAATCAAGAATTGACCGCGCGGAAGAGCTGGAAATCTGCATCCGCACCCCGCGCGAGCGCAGCAACGTCGCGAGAGGAGCCAGCAATGCAGGCGCATTCTGTACCTGTTGGTCACGGGCAAACCGTTTGATCCACCCGACCGAAGACACAAGCTGCACCACCTGCCCGAAACAGGACAGCACCCCTAAAACAAACACAAAGGCGATCAGCCCGTTGAGATAGGGGTTCGACCAGAAGATCGACTCCAGTGTAGCAAGTGCAACGTAAACGCCAGCCGCAATCAGCCCCAGCGCAATCAGCATCATGGTGATCTGGCGCGTGGGTTGCGAAAAGTATGGCTCGGCCTCGGGTTCCCTGATCTCCGTCACGGATGGATGTCCTCTGGTTGGAACTTGTTCACACCATAGGGGGCAAAGCCGTGAAACCCAAACGAAATATGGTATCTATGAGCCGCGAATATCCCGAACCCGCGCAACGAGCCACGCCATTTCATCGTCACATATCCCCATTTCGGTCAGATGGGCGGCGGTGTTCTCCAGATACTCAACGTTCGGCCCGCGTCCGCCGACCGCCGTTGCAATCATCTGGGCCTGTTTTTCGAGCGTGAAATGGCAGTATTGTTCGTGTTCCGGATCGATAATGTAGGTGACCGCATCGACCTTTCTTCCGTCAGACAGCCGCAGCGGCAGAACAGTTTCGAGATAGGCAGAAGACACCAGTTCCCTTTCGCGCAAAGCTGCCAGAACCTGTTCACGTTCGTCGTCATGGACCCGCAAGGCCATGCCCGTACACCCAGCCCCGTCCTGTGCGTCCAGAGCCAACACCAGCCCCGGATGTTCGGTTGTGCCGCGATGGTGAATGGACAGCATACAGAACGACCGATGAAATCCCTCCAGCCGTGCGGGTGCTGAATCAACCGGAGTGAATCCCGGGTTCCACAAAAGTGACCCGTATCCGAAAACCCAAAGGGGTGAATGTTCTTTTCCTGTCATGGTCCCATCGTTAAACACGAAATCAAAGACGATTGAAGGGGGTGCCATGAGGCTCCGGCGGGTATTGATGGCGATCGGCGTGGTTTATGCCGTTGTTTGGGGGATCGAAACGGCTGGGACCCACGTAATGACGGGGGCCGCTCTCAATCAGATGCGAATTGACCAGCCAACACTGAATTATACCCCGCAGCGCCCCGTTTTCAGACCCTCGCGGTTTGGCTCCAATGTCGCGCAAATCACGACCCCGACCGAAGAAATCAATGGGGTGACAATCAGTGCACCGGTCTATTCACCAAACAAGGTGCGGATCGACCTGACCGGCCCGCTTCGGTTTGTGACCGCTTTGGGACAGCCGGTCGAAGTCACCAATGACCGGTTGTCTGTTGAAGGCCGTGTCCGGTTGCTCCCTCCGTTTGAAGCGACGTTGCTTCGGGTTCGAGCTAAGCAAGTCGATGTTTCCGAGCCTGCGCTATCCGTCACCTCGGCAACACTGGATGTCACGTCGTCCCATGGAACACCTCGCTATCCGACTGCGCTCGACATCAGCGGCGTCTCTCTCCCGCCCGAGGCCATGGCCCAGATCGATCCATCGGGTTTGTTCCCGCCGATGATCGACCGCATCACAGGCGACGGGTTCCTGGCTTGGACCGATCAGACAGGTCCGGAGGAGTTTCGAACCATCTTTGCTCGTTCGCCCGGAGTTGCCGGCTAGCGGCCTGCCTGGTC